>CAZLDN010000012.1:0-61951 GCA_964558355.1 uncultured Candidatus Solibacter sp. | reverse complement strand
GTGGAGGGGTGACGGCGGAGGGTGGGAAGCGGGTTGAGATTGCGGGCGCGCCGGCAGGGGAGGATTGGGCAGGTATGGACGTGGAGTCCGAGGAACGGCATACCCGCCGCAGCAAGCGGCGCGGCTGGCGGCTCGGGTGGTTTCTGGCGAGAGGGGTTCGATGCGGCCGGCTGCTCCCTTCACAAGAATGGCCAATCGGGCGCGTCAGACCAGTTCGGTCGTTCGCACAAGCACGGCAGCCCGCTCTCGGAGGGCGGCCAGGGTTGAGAGTATCAACCCGGTGTCCTTCGCCATGATTGAAGGCGCCTGCGATAGGTTCGCTTGAAACAGGATGAGCACGGAGTCCCACTGCGGTCCAAGTTGGGATAAGCTAACTTGCCATGAGGCAATTGTTCATCCTGTTGACCGTCGCGGTGGCGGCCGTGGCTCCGGCCCTGCCGCAAAAAGGCAGCAGCCCGTTCGCGGGCAGATGGGATATGACCGTCACACGGGGAAACCTCACCTTCCCCAGTTGGATGGAAGTCGTTGATAAGGCCGAGGGGCCGGAAGTCCGAGTCCAGCAGCGCGAGGGCAACGTGCGTCCGGTCGCCGCGGCGAAGTTCGATGGGTCGCGCCTGACTCTGACCGTCTCGGCACCGACTCCAGCCCGGCCCGCGGAGGGCAAGCGCCCTGCGTCGCCCGCCCGGCCGGAACTGGTGTGGGAGCTAACCGCCAGCGGCGGCAAGATCACCGGCACGCAGAAGCAGGGAGACTCGGTGTACCAACTCGCCGGTGTGCGTGCTCCCGCACTGAAGCGAACGGCGCCGAAGGCGTGGACCGACCCGGAGCCGCTGTTCAACGGAAAAGACCTCGCCGGCTGGCAGCCGATCGACAACACATCGAACGAGCCTAGACAGAGCTTCTGGGCCGCCAGGAATGGTGAGTTGGTCAACGAAGCGAGAGGCGCGAACATCCGGACCACGCGGACGTTCGACGATTTCAAGCTGCACGTCGAATACCTCTGCCCTCCAGAGGAGAACAGCGGAGTCTACCTCCGCGGGCGCTATGAAGCTCAGGTCGCGCCGCCGCCAACGGCTCGTCCGGCAGCCGCGGCGCGTCCGGGCGCTACCCGCCCTGGGGCGCTGTACAGTAACCCCTACGGTGGCGTAGGCTGCATCTACGGGATGCTCGGTCCGGCCACCCCGCCGCCGTTCCGGCCGGAGTGGCAGACCTACGACTTCACGCTTATCGGGCGCTGGGTGACTGTGATATTCAACGGCGTCACCACCGTGGACAACAAGGAAATCCCCGGAATTACTGGTGGCGCGCTCGACAGCCGCGAAGGAGAGCCCGGCCCCATCCACTTCCAAGGCGACCATCATGGCGGGATCCGGTACCGCAACATCACCATCTCCGTGCCCAAGCGCTGAGATGCGGCATTGGAGTAGGTAAGATGTTGACGCCCATCGACGAGGGAAGCCGCGTTACACCTCGTCGAGGGCCGCCTGTAAGTTCATGCTCTTGCCCCCCGGTCTGGCGCGCGGCTGCGCAGTGGACGACGAACTGAACATTGGCAACATGGGCCAGAACGGAGGTGGGCGGGGCACCCGTCGAAGCATTCAGAATGGATTGTCACCATGCCACGCCCCTTAAGCACTTCCCTCCTTCTCGCCGGACTCGGCCTTTTGAACGCGCAGACGTACAAAGACCCCAAGAGCGGTCTTGAGATCGTCGAAATCGAGCCGCCCGGATCGGGGACGACGAATCTCTACTACCATTTCTCAAATTTCACAGCCGACGACCGGAACATCATCTTCGCCTCGACGGTTGGAGGCGTGGGGCAGATCTTCCGTTATGAGGTCGCCACAGGGAAGACCGCGGCCGTCACGAGTGGCCCGGGTGTGGGCGCGGCAGGCGCCGCCCCTCACCCGAAGGATCCGCGGCTGGTCTATTATCCTCGCGGCACGGCCATCGAGGAGATCGACATCGTCACCGGCAGAGTGAGGCGGATTGGGGCGCTGCCGCAACCGGCCATCGGCGGGCCGGGCCAGCCCACGTTTTCGCACGATCTGAAGTCGCTGGCGCTGGTCAGGCAGCGCGACGAGGCCAACTGGGAGATTGGGCTGATGGAGATCGCGACCGGCGCCTGGCGCACAGCGGCCACTGTAGGCTTTCGGGCCGGCCACGTGCAGCACCATCCGACCGAACCGATGATCTTCTATGTCTGGGAGACCGGCGGCTATGCGCCGCAGCGCACGTGGGTGGTGAACGACGACGGCACGGCCAACCGGCCCTTTTACTACACGACGGATCCGAAGCAGTGGGTGACGCCGCTGAAGGAGTGGGTCACCCACGAATCCTGGATACCGGAGACTGGCGGCATGACGATGATCATGGACAAGGTCGGGATCGTGATCGCGGACAAGACGGGCAAAGGCCGCCTGCTGCCAGGCCATTACTGGCATGTGCGGGCGCGGCAGGATGGACGCTTCCTTGTCGCCGACGACTTCGACGGCAACCTGTGGCTGATCGAAGCGGCCACGGACAACCGGCGACTGCTGGCCAGCGGCCTGAGGCAAACGGTGCAAGCCGTACACGCCCACGCCTCGTTCGACTACAGTGGGCGCTATGTGCTCTTCAATACCGGCCGGACGCGGCAAGCGATCGCGTTCATCGATCTCGTCAAGACGGGCATATACTCGTTGCCATGAGTAATGGTCCCAGCCGAAGAGGATTCCTGGCGCTGCCCGTCAGTGCTGCCGCCGCTGTGCAGGGTGCGCCGCGTACGGGCGAGTTGCAGAAGTTGATCGACGATGCCGCAGCCCATGGGGGCGGGACAGTCGTGATCCAGCCGGGCCGTCACGTTAGCGGCACACTGGTTCTTCGTTCTCACGTGCGGCTTTGGCTCGAACCCGGAGCGGTCCTTGAAGCCAGCCGCAACCTCGCGGATTTCAGAGTCCTTCCCGGCCCCATCCGCGGTTACACGGACAACTACACCGACAAGAGCTTGATCCATGCCGAGGATGCCGAGGACGTCTCCATCGAAGGCCGCGGCACAATCGACGGCCAGGGCGCGGCCTTCAAAGGCCCATACAAGATCCGCCCCTACATGATCCGGATGATCCGGTGCCGCAATGTGGGCGTCAGCGGAATCACCATCAAGGACTCGCCGATGTGGGTGCAGCACTACCTTGGCTGCGATGGCGTCTCCATCCATGCCGTCACGGTACGCTCCCATGTCAACGCCAACAACGATGGCATCGACATCGATTGCAGCAGCCGCGTCCGCATCTCGGACTGCGACATCTCATCGGGCGACGACGCCATCGTGCTGAAGAGTACCACTCTTGAGCCCTGCCGCGATGTAGCCGTCACCAACTGTACAATCTCGAGCGACTGCAACGCCTTCAAGCTGGGCACGGAGTCCAACGGCGGGTTCCAGGACATTGTGATGTCGAACTGCACGATCCACGACACGCGTCTGGCTGGGATTGCGCTGGAGATTGTGGACGGCGGCGAGCTGAATGGGGTAGCCGTCTCCAACGTCTCCATGCGCAACGTGGGCGCGCCGCTGTTCCTGCGTCTGGGCGACCGCGGACGGCCCCACATTGCTGACGGCGCCAGGCAGCCGGCTGGGCGGCTTGGAAACGTGACAATCTCCGGCGTGCGAGCACGGGGCGGCGGCCCGGTCGGTTGCGCCATATCGGGTCTTCCAGGCCACCCAATAGAGAACTTGAGCTTAAGCGATGTCCGCCTGGAGTTCGTGGGCGGTGGAACGGCCGAACAGGCGCGCCGGATCCCCGAGGAACTGCCCGCTGCTTACCCGGAGTTCAAGATGTTCGGCCCGTTGCCGGCCCATGGGTTCTACTGCCGGCATGTTCGGGGCCTGCGATTGCGCGACGTGGATCTGGTCTGCGACAAGCCGGATGCGCGTCCGCCAATTGTGTGCTCCGATGTCGAGGGGTTGCTCACCGGGAATGCGCCGCCCGTGACCCGAGCGGGCGGTTGAGCGGGGCAACGGAAGCCCACCCGGACCACTACGCCATTCTTGCACCCGTACTGCGGATCTTCACCCACCCCAGCACGCGCTGGATTCTGCCCCAACGGGAGCCACATGTGCATGTGGGACGACCAGGAGACGTACTTCAGGATCCTGGCGCCCTTCCTCAAAGCCTGACACCGGGTTGCCGCGGCGACGGCGCCGGAGATCCCCCGGGCGCTCGCGGCTGCTTCGGTATCTGCGCCGGAATCCGCACTGTCTGAACGGCATAGCACCCGGACCGGTCGAGAATGCGGTCAGGAGCCCGCTCATTCGAGGATTGGGGCGGCAACCCGTTCCCTCGAAAATCGCGCCTGGGGACCCGCTAACTGCGCAACCCGCTCTCCGCGTTCGCGGTTCCACAGGGGGGGCGCGACTTTCATGGATATTTGTGGGCCAGCGGCCCATGGGCACTCTGTCGAAAAACAGCCCGAGTGGGCAGAGGCGGGACCAGGCCGAACTTCGCGGACCTTCGGAAAGAGAGCGATGTACGAGGGTCTCATGGAAGAGGCCGTCCAGGACGAGAACGTGGCGCGGACGCTGGAAGCGGTGAAACTCGAACCAGGGCGCGCCGGGCATCGACCACATGAAGACGACGGAATGCCATCAGCACCCGCGGCCAATTAAGGCCGCTGGGTTCAACCACCGGATGCGGAAAACCGCCTGTCCGGTGGTGTGGCCGGCTGACTAAGCACAATCTCAGTCAACCGGCCTGATCTAACACTCCTTTACGGTTTTGAAGCCCATGAGCCGGCCCATGCGCTCGATGGCCTGCGAATGGTCCCCGTAGAAGAGGACGCGATGCAGGCCGCCGGAGTAGCCTTCGGCCATTTTGCGGGCGTCGGCGACCTTGGTGACGATCTTGGTGCGGCAACCGCGGCGGTCGTCGAGATTGGCAATGACTTCGCCAGTGGAGACGAGGAATGAATTCGGATTCGAGAACTTGCCGCAGGTGATGGTCTCGCGGATCGGCATTTCGACTTGCAACGAAACGCCCTTTTCGTCTTCCATGTGGGTGCGGATCGTGTATGGCGAAGGCTCGGCGCCCAGTCCGCGCAGTTTGGTGGCGCTGACGCAATGGGCGTGGATCACCTCGTTGCGGCTGGTATCGAAAGTGGGATCGGAGACGAAGCCGGGTTTTCCCGAGTAGGAGGTGACCAGCAGTTGGGTCATCGTGGAGGGAAAGTCGGCTTCGCAGACGCCATACATGCCGGCGTCATTGAGTTTTGAGAAGGCGACGCAAGGATAGGCGGGTAGATCGCCGCGGCGGAAGCCGCCGAGGCAGTCGATCGTGAGGGCATTGGCTTTGCGGCGACGGAGCACTTCCAAAGCCGCGAGATAGAAGCGCGAGGAGTCGAGGATGTCGGCGGGTTTGGGCTCGACGATGCGGAGCGCGTTCTTCTGGAATTGGTTGGCGACGTCGCCGGCGGCGCGGGCGCTGACCTGTTCGTAGGCGTCCTTGAATTCCTGGTATGGAGGGAGTTCGACGCTGGTTCCGAACTTCTGCGTCCACGGCTGATAGGCGGCAGGTACGGCTGCGCCGGGACGCACGACGAGGATCTTGCTGTTGGCGACATGATGCATCGCCCGCAGCATGTAGAGGTGGGGGACAAGATCGGCGTATTCGCTGCTGTTGATCATGTCGGCCCGCTTGCCCTTCTGGATGTATCCGGCGAAGTTCATATAGGCCCAACTGGTCAGGGGGCGTTGGAAGAGGAGCAGCGGGGTGTCGATTTTGTCCAGCGCTTCGAATTGAGTGGAGGTGCTGGTGGTTAGGTCCATCACCAGAATGGCGTCGGCGCCGGCTGTGCTTTTGATCCAGGGTTCCGGGTTGTCGCCAGTGAGCAGGAGGCTGCCGCCGGTGAAGCGGACCACGCGCGGGTGCTTGGCTTCGAGATCGGCGAGGCGATTGTCGATTCCGGCGATCTCCTGCTTGAAGTCGAGGTCAGGGTAGGGCCAGGTGGGTTTGGGTGTGGCCAAGTAAACCTTGTGAACGACAGCCGGACCGTCCCAGGGGGCCGGCTCGGTTGCCGCGGGCAGGGGCAACGCCGTTGCGCCGAGGCAAAGAGCGAAATCGCGGCGGGTGAAGGTGGTGGTCAACATGCCGGAACGGTATCAGATATAAACGTCCGATTCAACGGGGCCGAGTGAAGTTTGTCGCCGCCACGTGAGCATGTCCTGATTGTGCCAAGTAGAGATGTCCTGTTCACAGGGTCAGGCTGTGAGGGTGGGCGCGGGCCGGTGGGGATGGGGGGTCGAATTCCTTGTGCGCGCCGCGGGCCGCAAGCCTGCACCTGCAACAATTTGGCGCCCCGGCGCGCGGATGCTAAAATCCCTATGGCGGGCCCTTAGCACAATGGTTAGTGCAGCGGACTCATAATCCGTTGGTTGCAGGTTCAAGTCCTGCAGGGCCCACCACTCGATCCTCCTCATCCAATCACTTCGCGGGCGGTTCGTCCGGCAAGCCGAGTTCGCGGCGGAATTCGGGGTCGTAGTGGGCAAGTTCCCATCCCCCGCACGATCTTACTTCGCCGACCGTTAGCCCTCGAGCCCCCTCCAGGTGAGCGCCCTGGAGGCGCGCTCCCGAAAGCCGGGCCATTCCAAAGAGTGCTCCTCGGCAGTACGAGCCGCCGAAGTCGGTCATATGTAGATGCGCCCAACAAAGGACGGCCTCTTCCAAGTGCGCCCCACAGAGGTTTGCCCCTTCCAAATGCGCCTGATTGAGGTCCGCCCTTTCCAAGTGCGCAAATGGGAGTTGCGCGCCTCTGAGGTGGGCGCCGCTGAGATCGATTTGCATCGGAGGCTTCTCGCGATGCTCGCCAAGCCGACGGCGGCCAAGGACGGTCAGTACCGCCTGAATGTCGATTCTCGGGCGATTATCGCCAGGCCGCTCGACGCCAAGCGGCACAGCTGTCGGCGGCGGGGCATTGCGGCGGACGTAGGCGCAGAGGACCTCCATGATCGTCTGGTGGTCGCGGATCGAATCGATGGCAATCCGCTCCAGTGCATAAATCGCGCCCAAACGGACCTCGATATTCGGCTGGCCGTTCTCCAACTTGCCCAGTTGCTCGATGGCCTTCGTGTAGCGTTCGGTGATGTGGCCCTGCTCGGCGATCCGCACTGCCTCGTCGCCAGTCTTCATCCTTCGCCAAGTGGCGATGAGAGCCAGAACACCGAATGCGCTGAGGATGATCTGCGCGAGCGTTTTGCGGTCTTCGTTCTCAAGCTCGAATGCCCGCACGCGGTCATTTTCTAGCTGCGAGCCAAGACTCCACTTGACATGCAGAGGGGGTATGAAGGTCAGGGCGCAAATGGACAGAGCCGCCATGGCGAGAACCAGGATCACGAACCCGCGCGCAGACGGATCTCGGCTGGATTCGTCCTTCAGATCTTGGTCCTCTTTCTGCATGTCAGAACTTACGACAGCCGGTCGAAGCGAGGACAGCTTGCGGCGGCACCATTGCCAAGGCTTCGCGAACGGAGAACTCCAATCCTGTTTCACGCGGCGGACTCCCTCGCTACAGCTTACGCTTGAATCTGCGCGGCAGGCATCATGCCCGCATTCGAATCGGGTTGAATTCAGGATTCCGTTTCGCTAAATTCGGCGCGCAACAGGTCCGCCGCCTGGACCCTAAGTACGGGAACCTCCTCGGAAGCCGTCGTCCAAAGCAGTTCCCAGTCCAGGCCGAAATACTCGTGGACAATGCGATTGCGGGCGCCAATGACCTGCGCCCACGGGATGGCGGGGTGGCGTAGCTTCAATTCAGGACTCAGCCGGTTGGCCGCTTCGCCGATCACAGTGAGATGGTGCAGGACCGCAGCTTGTGCGATTTCGTCGCGAAGGAACTCCGCGCGCTTCCTCGAGGCGATGATACTCTCGATCTTCCGCGCCGCAAGCAGCAGATCCTTGAGGTAGGACACCTCACGCTGCATGGATGACTCGCGCCTCGCCGAGTACGTGTTCCCGGACCCAGGGTTTCAGCCCGGACTTGGTGACGAGATCCACCTTGCGTCCGAATACCGCCGTAAGTTCGTCGCTCAGCGCACCAAACTTGTACAGGCCGACGTGTGCGCCGGGGGCGAATTCGACAAGGACATCGACATCGCTGTCCGGCCCCATTTCGTCCCGGACGGCGGAGCCGAACAGTGCGAGTTCACGCACCTGATAGCGGCGGCAGATCTCGGCGATCTGATCGATGGGCACGGAAATCTGGGATGCGAGGGGCATCGGCTCACTCCATTCCATTATGGCCTGATTAGTTCCCGAGGCCGCGCTTTTCGATGAGCGGCGCCACCGACGGTTCCCTGCCCCGGAAATTCTTGTACATTTCCATGGCGTCTTCCGAGCCGCCGCGTTCGAGGATCTTTGTGCGGAAAGCTCGCGCCAGGTTGGGATCGTACAGGCCCTTCTCCTTGAATGCCTGGAAAGCGTCGCTGTCCAGGACTTCGCTCCAGATGTAGCTGTAGTAGCCGGCCGCGTAGCCGCTGGCGAAGATGTGCTGGAAGTACGTGCTGCGATAGCGCGAGAAGATCTCGGGCATCAGGCCGATCTTGTCGAGCGCCGCTTTTTCGAAACCTTCAGCATCCTTTGCCGGTTCGCCGGTGATGGTGTGCCATTCCATGTCCAGCAGCGACGCGGCGAGGTACTCCACCGTCAGGAAGCCCTGGTTGAACTTGCCTGCGCGCTGGATCTTGGCGACAAGTTCGGCCGGAATTGGCGCGCCCGTCTGGTAGTGTTTAGCGAACGTCGAAAGAACGGCGGGCTCGGCCGCCCAGTTTTCCATGATCTGCGAGGGCAGTTCGACGAAGTCCCTCGGCGTCCCGCTCAAGCCCTGATAGCGAACGCGCGCCAATAGGGAGTGAAGGCCGTGGCCGAATTCGTGGAACAGCGTCTCGACCTCTTCCATGTCGAGAAGCGCCGGCTTGCCCGCCGCCGGACGGCTGAAGTTGCCGACATTGACGACGATCGGGCGGATGTCCTTGCCGTCCTTGTAGCGCTGGGCGAGGTAGCGGCTCGACCACGCGCCGCCGCGTTTGCCGGGCCGCGGATGGTAGTCGGTCAGAAAAATACCCAGGTGTGAGCCGTCGGCGTCTTTCACTTCGAACGTGCGAACTTCGGCGTGATACTTGGGCAGGTCAGTGCGCTCGGTGATCTTCAGCCCATAGAGCTTGTTCGCCACCATGAACGCGCCTTGCAGGGCGCTGTCGAGGCTCAGGTACTGGCGGACTTCATCCTCGTTCAGCGCATAACGGGAGGCTTTGACCTTCTCGGCGTAGTAGCGCCAATCCCACGGTTCGAGCTTGAACTTGCCGCCGGCCGCATCGATCATCGCCTGCATGTCCTGCTGCTCTTTCTTCGCCAGATTCAGGGCGGGCTTCCACAACTGGTTCAACAGATCGTAGACCTTCGATGGCTCCTTTGCCATCCGCTCTTCGAGCGTCAGGTGGGCGAAGGTCTGGTAGCCGAGGAGTCTGGCCTTCTCGGCGCGCAGGGCGGCGATGCGGTAAAGGACCTGCTTGTTGTCCTGCTCGTTGCCGTTGTTGCAGCGCATGGTGTAGGCGGTCAGGATCTGGCGGCGCAGCTCGCGGTTGTCGGCGTATGTGAGGAACGGCCAGATGCTGGGCGCTTGAAGCGTGAAGACCCACTTCCCGGCGAGACTGGCGCGTTTGGCGGCATCGGCCGAGGCGGCCACGACTCCTTCGGGCAGGCCCGAGAGATCTTCCTTCTTTTCGATGACCAGTTTGTAGGCGTTGGTCTCCTTCAACAGGTTCTGGCTGAAGCGGACCGAGAGCGTGGACAGTTCGGTGTTGATCGTCCGGAGACGGGCCTTGCCGGCATCGTCCAGATTTGCACCGCCGCGGACGAACGACTTGTAGGTTTCGTCGGTGAGGCGAATCTGTTCTGCGTTCAGGCCGAGCGTGTCGCGCTTCTCCCAGACGGCCTTCACGCGCGCGAACAGTTGCGGGTTCAGCACGCGGTCGTCGCGCAGAGCGGACATCAGCGGCGCGACCTGGCGCGAGACGGCTTCGATGGTCTCGTTCGTCTCGGCGCCTGCCAGATTACCGAAGACGCCTTGGACCTTGTCGAGCAGTTCGCCGGTTTGGTCCATCGCTTCGATCGTATTGGCGAAGGTGGGCGGCTGCGGGTCGGCGGCGATCGCCAGAGTCTGTTTGCGGTCCTGCCCGATGCCGCGCTGAAGGGCGGGCAGGAAGTGTTCGTTACGGATTTCGGCGAAAGGCGGCATGCCGAACGGGCCGGTCCAGTCGCGGAAGAAGGGGTTGTCGTTTCCCGGAACGGGAGTCTGTGCGTTCATCATGAAGCAGCCAGGCAGGGCCAGCAGGAGAACAAAGTGGCGCAGTAGCATCTTGCCGACAAGTCTATCGAAAATGCCTGTCAGTCCGGACTTGGCTCGGCGGACACGGTGAATCCGCCGGCGGAGCGATGCGGTTAGCGTGCGCGCTCCCGGATCGCCCACGCCGAGGCGAGGCTCTCAAGACCGTCCTTGTCGATAGCGCGGACGCCAAGGACGACCTCGTCGATCAGGACATTCTTCAGCGTTGTGTGATCGACGTTGCCCACGAATATCTCTCGCTCCCAGAAGGGCGCTGTTGTCGAACGGACCACGACGGCGAAACCGGCCAGATCGGCTTCCGGCGGCTCCTGTTTCCATCGCAGATCGGCGTCGTAGCGGGTGGCGCCGCGACCAATCGAACCGACCGTGGGTGGCTTGGGCGCCAGCGCGAGATGCATCAAAGCCGCGCCGACGGCTTGCGTGACCTGCGTCGTATAGGGCATGGAGACGCGACTGGGAGTATCGAGGCCGTTGTGCTGATTCTCGAGTTGCTCGGTGGGGGTAGTGAAGCGGACCGCGGCGAAGCCTGCCTGGTGGAAGGGCGTGTGGTCGCCACCGCGTCCGAAGCGGTCGGAACGGAAGACGGGTTGGGCCGAGAAGCCGGGCAAGTAACGGCCGGCGACATCGTGGACCAAACGGGCGAGCGAGCGCGACGGCGAGTCCATCGGATCGCCCGAATAGACATTGACGCGTGGTCCGGCGGCAATGCCGTTGCCTGTGACATCGGTCCCGATCGTGTCGACGTTCAGGACCGCCTCGATCTTCTGCTTCTGTTCGACTGCCTGTTGGGCGTAGCCTCCTGCGCCGACCAGGCCCTGCTCCTCACCCGAGAAAGCGATGAAGACGACGGTCTTCTCCATGGGACGGTTGGCGAGCACGCGCGCGAGTTCCATGACGCAGGCGACTCCACTGGCGTTGTCGGCCGCGCCGGGCGCATCTTCGGCGGCGGCGGTGGCCTCCATGTCCCAGGTGGCGGAGTTTGGCTTCGACTTGATGTGGAGCGAATCGTAGTGTGCGCCAACCAGGATGTGCACGTCAGGTTGGGTGGTTCCGGGCAGGACGGCGACGACGTTGACGATCTCGGTGTCGCGGACAAACCGGCCGCCCTTCTTCACCGGGATGGGCTGGTAGCGGACCTGCAGCTTGCCGCCGTAGGTCTGCAACTCGTTGTAGATCCAACGGCTTGCGGCGGCGACGCCCTTGTTTGGGCCTGCGACGACCCCGTTCGAGTTCCTCGAACCAAACGAACTTAACTTGTTGATTGTAGAAGAGATCCTTTGCTCGGAGACCTCTCCGACGGCCTGCTGGACCAGTGGTTGGAGGGGCCTTCCGGCGGGCTGGGCGGCGGCGAGGGAAGCGGCGAGTGCGATCAGGATTGGGAGACGCATGGGTTTTGACATTATAATGTTCGCAAATGGAAACCGCCATCGGCATTAATCACCGTGCCGGTTCCGTAGTCGAGCAGGCCGTCGGCCACGGCGCGTACGGCCCGTGCGACATCGGCGGGGTCGCCCAGGCGGCCCTGCGGCAACAGTCCGCTCTTCGCCTGTTCTTCGTAGGCATCCTTGACTTTTTCGATCATGTCGGTTCTGATGATGCCTGGACGGACCTCAAATACGCCGATTCCGTGGCCAGCCAACCGTGCCGCCCACAGCGAAACGGCCATTGCCAGACCCGCCTTCGAGATGCAATACTCGCCACGCATCACCGACGCCGTGTAGGCTGAGATCGACGTCACGAAGACGATCCGGCCGCGACCCTGCTCGACCATCAGCCGCGCCGCAAGTTGCGTGAGGAAGTACGGCCCTTTCAGGTTGGTGTCCAGAACTTCGTCGTAGATCTCTTCGGTAGCTTCAAGGATGTCCCTGCGCTCTCTGGGCGCGATACCGGCGTTGTTTACCAGCAGGTCCAGCCGCCCGTACTTGTCGCGGACATGGCCGATCAGAGCTTCGCGATCGGCCGCGCTGCCTATGTCACTTTGGACGATATCGGCGCCGCACTCGGCTTGAAGCGATTCGGCGGCGTCGCGCCTACCGCGATAGGTACCGACGACGGTATGCGTCCGGGCGAGTTCCAGGGCGATTCCGCGCCCGATACCCCGGCTTGCTCCCGTAACCAGCGCGACCTGCTCTTTGCTCATTTTGCAGTGCTCCCGGCCGGTTGGCCATCAATAGACTTCGGAATCATTCGGACGTTGAACTTTTCGATGGGCCGCTTGGCTTCAGGCGAGTGCAGCCGGCCACGTCACGCCTGCCCGGACGCCTTCACTTTGGCGATCAAACCGGCGGCGACGTCCTTGCCCCGCGCCAGCGCCGCTTCGTAGGCGTCCTTGCGTTCTTCGCGCGTCAGCCCGTAGCCGATGCGATAGATCCGTTCCAGCGACAACCCCACGACATACGTCCCGGCGTAGGCGATCGCCGCCTTTGGGATCAGCCCGCCGCCGAAGGGGATCTTCCCCGTCAGTTGCCTCGCCGCCGCGCGCCATCCCCATGCGCCAGCGACAATCGACCCGATCTCGGAACGCTGCTCCCGGTAGCCGACCTCGCGGTCGCTCGCGCCGGCGAGCAGGAACGCCATGCGGATCTGGTTCGCCGTCAGCACGGCCGTGTCGGAGGCGAACTCGCCCACGGCCCAAGGCAGCTCCGCCAGGCTCGGCAACACGTTCGGCAGCGCCGTCATGATGCTGAACAGCGCATTCTCCTTCGAGATGGTGTGGATGGTGTTGCGGGTGACAGCCACCCTGAAGGCCGGGAACATTCGCGCCAGGGCCAAGGCATGGCTATCCTTGTGAGTCAGGACATCGTCGACGAGCCGGTCGAGCCTCTCAACATGGAAGCGGAAGGCGTCTTCGTTGACATTCCAGCCCTCGGGCGCCGGGGTCCCGCGTTCGAACAGGACGAGGTGGAAACGCCCCTCCGCGCCAGCGTCGCAGGCCCTCACCAGCACCCGCGCCGCTTCCATCCGCTTCTCCGTCGAGAGCTTGGCGGGAGCGAGAAAGTCCTCGACCGCCGCATAGGATGAGCTACTCCCTGCCTGCACCAGGACTCGCATCGGCCGTTCAGCCGCCCGGCGGATCTCCGCCGGATTCAGATGCGAGATGCCGGTCCGGATCTGCTGTAGAAAGCGCATCGACATGGTTGACGTCTCACGCCGGGTCAAAGTTGCCCGGCTCACCGCCGGTTGCCGCTCACCAGCACGACCCGCGGATTCTTCTGCCATTCTACGCCAAGCCCGATCCGCGTCACCTCGACCTCGGGGGAGAAGTACGCCAGGATCCGGTCCACCGTCGAATGGAAACGGAACGCGGGCGCCACGAGCATCAGCCTCGGCGGCTCCTTGAGAATGGTCCGCCCTGGGAAATACCCCTTCAAGGCGAACTCCCCCCGCCCGGCATGCCACTTCAACCTGACCCAGTAATCCAGCGCCTGGACCGGCAGATGCGGGTCCTCTTCCGCCTTCAGTTCGATGGCCGCCAAACGGCCTCTTGAGTCGATAGTCAGCAGGTCCACCAGGCCCCGATCCGCGCCCGAGATCGCTGTCACCTGACCATAGATTGGGTCCGGCACGAGTTGGGCGCACAGCAACCTGGGGTTAGTCCGAACGACCGATTCCAGCCATCGCTCGGGCTGGCGCGTTTGATAATGATGACGCCCGTCGCCATCCGCCACTCGTCTTTCGGTCAGTTCGGCAACCAACCTGGCGCCTTCGTCCACGCCCCGTGCGAGCCGTTTCAGGTCAATGCCCACCCAGAGTCCGTCGCGTTTGAGCCGCGCAAACTCGACACCGCGCACGCGCAGGCTCCTCTCCCCGCCGCCGCACTCGACCGCCTCGACACCTTCCTGACACTCCAACTGGCGCGCCCGCCGCGCCGCTTCCGTCTCGCCGTCGCGTCCGGATCCGGCCCATAGTCCCAACTCCTCGATCACGTTGCCGCTGTCGGATGTGTCCAACTCTTCTTCTCTCCCTTCGGCGTCATATTCGAAGATCCGCCATCGGGCTGCTTTCGGGTTCAATGCCCGAAGCCGGAGCAGTGTGTTCGCCGCCGTCCCACGCCCGAGGAAAAGGGCCAGACCCTCGACCCGCTCGCCCGATCCCCTCAATCGCAGGTAGTCGAGCCAGATCAGCCCGTGCGTCAACGCCTTGTCGCAGTGCGCCGCATCGGGCGGCGACGCTACGACGGCCCAGCGGCGTGTACCCTTCGCCACCAAGGCCCTTGGATAGGCGGGCGAGAGGGTATGGGCGAGGTCGGCGCCGGTGGTGAGAGCCTCGGTCCGCCAGCCTGAAAACCGCCTCGACAACCAGCCGCCCAACTGGTCCAACAGGACTTCGCGCCCCGCCTTCACCAGCAACGACCTGGCCCGGCCATCATCCAGATCGACCAGCCGGAACGGGGCGGTCTTTCCACCGAGTCTTTCGGCGATCAGTTCCATGCGCCCGCCCTCGCGCGATTTCACTGCGACCAGCCGCCGCGCCAGTGTCCGCTCCCGGTCCCAGGCTTCGAGCAGTACGCCGCCGCGGCTCACCGTCAATTGGACGCACCCTTGCTCAAGCGGCAGTGGATCTGTTCCCGGTTCGATGGCTGCTGGACGGCGGCATGAGGCGAGGAAACTCTCGACCTCGGCGTGGAGCGCTTCCGGCTCCACCCCGGCCACCTTCTTGAAGGCGGTCACCGGCTACAGTATACGCCTGCCGGGCTCGTATCCGCTACCGGCAGAGACCGGCGGGGGCGTGACCCAAGAGTGGGACCAAGGTTTGAGTTGCGGAGATCGCAAGAGAGACTGAGCGTACCGGCTACCCTGAGCGCGCCCGGTGATGTGGCGCGAACACTCGTGTTTGCCGCGTCCGCACCCATGCGGACGCCTGCCCGGGCGTCGACACGATTGTCGACGCGGCACGCAAAGTGCGTGCGTCACAATGACTTCCACAGGCCAGGTCCTCCCGCTTTCCGTCGAGAGTCGCGCCTGTGAAGCCGCTCGGTCGAGAGTGCGGTTCGGAACCCGCTCTCTGCGTTCGCGGCCTCATGCTTGGGGACGCCATGGCGAACTCTGCCGAAAAACAGCCCAAGTGGGCAGAGGCGGGACCAGGGGGTCCCGCGCGGGTCTGGAGACCCGCCCTCCGGTCACGGTGTGTTTTTCATCGACTTAGGTGGCAAAAACGGGGCCATGTGGACTCTTATGCCGCCCACCCGAGACCGGCGAGGATCTCTTCGATGGTGGTCAGGGCGAAATCGGCCTGGTCCCTGGAGAGAACCAATGGCGGCGAGAGGCGGATGGTGTTCTGACCCGCGCCGAGTACGAGCAAGCCTCTACGGTATGCGGTGTCGACGATCGCGTCGCGCAATTCGGGAGCGCGTTCCTTTGTGGCCTGATCTTTGACGATTTCAATGCCGAGCATGAGGCCCAGACCGCGCACGTCGCCGACGATGGGAAACTTCGACGGCCAGTCGTCCATGCGGGTTTTCATGTATGCGCCCACGGTTGTTGAGTTGTCGAGGAGTTCCTTTTCAAGGAGTTCGACGGTGGCGATGGCGGCGGCTACCGAGACCGGGTTGCCGCCGAAGGTGGATGCGTGCGCGCCGGGCGTCCATTGCATGTATTGAGCCTTGGCCACTGTTGCGCCCAGAGGCATGCCGCTGGCGATGCCCTTGGCCAGGGCGATGATGTCGGCATCGACGCCGAAGTGCTGGTGGGCGAACATCTTGCCCGTGCGGCCCATGCCGCTTTGGACTTCGTCGCACACCAGGAGAATGCCATGGCGGCGGGCGACGGCCTGGAGTTCGTCGAAGAACTTCCGCGGCGGCACGATATAGCCGCCTTCGCCCTGCACTGGTTCGACAAAGATCGCTGCCACCTCCTGAGCGGGCAGGATGGTCTTGAAAAGCGTCTCTTCGAGGATCTTCACGCATTCGACATTGCACGTGCCGGCCTGCTTTCCATAGGCGCAGCGATAGCAGTAGGCGTAGGGGATGTGAGTGACGCCGCCGAGCAGGGGCGCGAAACCCTGTTTCTGGACGGCCTTCGACCCAGTGAGCGACAGAGCGCCCATGGTGCGGCCGTGAAAGCCGCCAAGGAAGGCGACGAACTTGTCCCGGCCGGTGTGGTAGCGGGCCATCTTGAGGGCGGCCTCGATGGCCTCGGTACCCGAGTTGCCGAAATAGACGCGCCGGGGATCTCCGGGTCCGGCGAGAGCGGCGAGTTTTTCGGCGAACTCGACCATGTTTTCGTAATAGAAGTCCGTCCCGGACATATGGATGAGCTTGCCGGCCTGCTCGCGGATGGCATTGACGACATGGGGGTGGCAGTGGCCCGTGGCGACGACGGCGATGCCGGCATTGAGATCGAGGAACCGGTTTCCATCGACGTCCTCGACCATGGCGCCCTCGCCGCGGGCTATGACGAAGGGGTAGCCGCGCGTGTAGGACGGCGAGATGACCGCCTTGTCGCGGGCGATGATGGCCTGGGCCTTCGGGCCCGGCAGGGCAGTGATCAAGTTCGGCAGATGAGCGCTGGCGCCGGAAGAAGTGCTGTTCATGGGTCCCTCCTGAACGGGTTCGTTTGGTCTTGGGGGAGCGCGGGGAACGCGCAGGTCAAGAGGAGGGCAGGGTTGCTAGTCGCAGCCGAAAAGGAAGGGACGCACTGTGGCGGGACTCGCCTGCATACAGATAGTCTATGCCCTCCAACGTGATGTTACAATCCCGGATTGAGGTGATTTGATTGGACGAGTTACCATACGAGATCTCCCCGAAGGACACGAAGACCAAGCTGGATGCGGGCGGGATGGTCGTCCTGATTGATGTCAGGGAGCCCGGCGAGCACCAGATTTGCAGGATTGACGGCGCGCAACTGATTCCCATGAGGACGGTTCCGCAGCGGGTCCAGGAGTTGGAAGCTCTGGCCGACGAGGCGTTGCTGGTGGTCTATTGCCACCATGGGATTCGCAGCCTGAACACGGTTTCGTGGTTGAGGAAACAGGGAGTGGCGAATTGCGTTTCGATGTCGGGCGGGATCGAACTGTGGAGCACGGCGATCGATCCGAAAGTTCCGAGGTACTGAGAAGATGGCAAAGCCGAGGCTTTACACCAAACCGGCTTGAACGACTTGCCGCAAGGCCGGGAGTTTCCTGGCCGGGAGAGGGATTGAAACGGAGATCGTCAACCTGAACAAAGGGTTGAGCGAGGAAGATCTCGACACGCTGATCGGCGAACGGGATCATTTGCCATTCCTGAACACGAAGAACGAGGTCTACCGGGAGCGGAAGATGAAAGAGAATCCGCCGTCGCGGGAGGACGCGATCCGGTTGATGGCGAAGTATCCGAACCTGATCCGGCGGCCGCTGCTGGTGAAGGGCGGCAAGATCCTATTTGGATTCTCGGCCGATGAGTGGGCCGGCGCCTGAGACCGGCTGCGTGCAGCGCTAAGGCGCTTGAAGGAGAAGCGATGAAGATGTCCAGGCGTGAACTCGCCCTTTCGGCCGCGGCTTTCAAACAGGCCCCGGAGATCTCCCCGTATCGTGGAGCGCTCGACAAGTTCGAGAGCAAGGTGGATCCGAAGACATTCGACCCGGTGGCCTGGTCGCGGATGCGCTACCAGGAGATGCCTCGCCAGATGCGCTTCAACGCACGGAACGTGAACGAAGCCCGGGCGTGGCAGAAGAAATTGCGGGCGAAGGTGGCGTCGCTACTGGGTGGATTCCCGGCGCAGCGGCCCGCGGTGAAGGCGACAATCCTCGAAACACGGGAGTTCGCCGCTTATACGCGCGAGGCGCTGGTGTTTGAGTCGAGGCCGGGATTGTCGGTGTTCGGTTACCTGCTGAAGCCGAAGAACACGGGCGCGCCGCCGCCGGTCGCGATTTGCATTCCGGGCCATGGGCGCGGGGTGGACGATATCGCCGGGGTGAACGAAAAGGGCGGCGACCGCGTGAAAAAGGCAGGCTACCAGTTCGACTTCGCGGTTCAGGCGGTCGAGCATGGCATGGCTGCGTTCGCAATCGAACCAATGGGGTTTGGCTGCCGCAGGGGCCAGGAGGCAAAGAAGAAAGGACTGGGGCAGAGTTCGTGCCAGCCGGCGGCGGGAGCGGCGTTGTTGTTTGGCGAAACGATGATCGGCTGGCGGGTGTTCGACATCATGAGATCGATCGACTATCTGGAGACCCGGCCGGACGTGGATGCGAAACGTATTGGCTGCGTTGGAATATCGGGCGGCGGGACGGTGACGCTGTTCGGTTCGGCGGTGGACGAGCGCATCAAGGCGGCGCTGGTGTCGGGATACCTGTGCTCATTCCTTGATTCGATCCTGAGTGTGGCGCACTGTATCGACAACTATGTTCCGGGGATCCTGCAGTGGGCGGAGATGTCAGACGTGGCAGGTCTGATCGCACCGCGGCCGCTGTTTGCCGAGTCGGGCGATGCCGACAACATCTTCCCGCTCGAGGCGACGAAGAAGGCGTTTGGCGAGGTGAAGCGGATCTACGACGTCTTCGGAGCGGGGGCGCAGTGCGGGCATGAGGTGTTTGCGGGTCCGCACGAATTCCATGGGCGGCAGGGGCTGCCGTTCCTGGCGAAACAACTGGGCGCGGCGTGAGTACGATCGAGACGCTGGCGCACGCGGCGGATATGGACTGGACCGCGGAGGTCTAACTGGATAGCTGACCGGCTACCAGCGGTGCGCGAGATTCGGCCCTGCCCGCGTTGTTGACCGCGATGAGCAACTTGCCGGGTGCCGGTCTCTGATCCGGCTGGTCGATCCGCACGGGCTGGAATCTACGGTACATATAGCCCCTTCCGCGAACCGATACGATTCGGCGCCGCCCGTCGGCCGCCGGACCGAGTTTCTTGCAGATGTGGCTTATGTGGTTGTCGAGACTACGGTCGGAGGGCGAATAATTGCGGCCTAGGACGCACCTCGATAGCATGTCCCGATCGGCAATCCGGCCGGCGAGACGGGCCAGTTCAGCAAGGAGCGAGAATTCGACGGAGGTCAACTGCACGAACGCGCCGCCGCGAAGGACCGCCATGGCGGGAGGGAATATCTGAAGATCGTCGAGGCTAATCTGGTTCATTGAATTGTCCACAATGGAGCTTAGGATCACATCAGTGAGGACGGGAGCGTTCCGCGGATGGATTACACGCGGACGGGCCGGAAATCAAGAAGTGTATAGGAATATGGGTCGAATCGGATGCTCAGGGCCGGAACCGGCCGGTCCGCCCGAATGGACTTGCGGGGGCTCCGGCGCGGCGACTCCCTGACACCCATCCCAAACCCGGGTCCGAAGGTGGCATTCTATGTTGCAGGAACCGGATCAACCATGAGCACCCAAAGACGCCAGTTTTTCAAAGCCGCCGCGGCGGCCATCGCCACAACACGCTTTCCTATCCTCGGCGCGAACGACCGAGTCCAAGTGGGCATCGTCGGACTCGGCGGCCGCGGCAACGATCACATGAACGACTACAACACTCTGGAGGAGTGCCGTATCACCGCTGTCTGCGACGTCAATCAGGCGGCCCGGGAGCGCGCGGTGGCGCTTGTCAGTAAGGCCAAGGGCCACAAGCCTACCGAGTATGACGACATGCGGAAGCTGTTCGAGTCGAAGGAAATCGACGCCGTTTCGCTTCCACTGCCGAACCACTGGCACGCGCTGGCTACAATCTGGGCGTGCCAGGCGGGCAAGGACGTGTATGTCGAGAAGCCGGCAAGCCACAACATTTTCGAGAGCAAGAAGATGGTGGAGGCGGCGCGCAAGTACAAGCGGATGGTGCAGGTGGGTTCGCAAAGTCGAACGGTCGAACACAAGGTGAAAGCGATCCAGATGTTGAGGGATGGCGCCATCGGCAAGGTGGTTGGCGCAAGGGCGCTCTGCTTCCGGCGGCGGTTCTCGATCGGCCGCACGCCGGATCAGCCCGTCCCGCCCGGAGTCGATTGGGACAAGTTCCTCGGACCCGCGCCGATGAGGCCCTTTAGCGTGAACCGGTTCGAATACAACTGGCACTGGTTCTGGGACACCGGCAACGGCGATATCGGGAACCAGGGCGTCCACGAAATGGATATCGCGCTGTGGGGACTGGGCCGAAGCGATTGGCCCAAGAGCGTCTTCTCGAGCGGCGGCAAGTTCATCTGGCAGGACGACCAGGAGACGCCGAACACGCAGCAGGCCACACTCACATGGGACGACGCCCAGATGACGTTTGACGTACGCAATCTGCCCACGCCGCCCGAAGGGCTTGTCGCCATGCGCGGGCCCAACTACGTGGGCGACATCTTCTTCGGCGACCTTGGGTTCATGGTGCTCGACCAGCGCGGTTACCAAGTCTTCAAGAGCGCGGCGGGCAACTATGTCGGGGCGCGGGGCGCGGGCGCGGGAAGCCGCGAGAAGTACGAACTGGCCGCCGAGGGCAAGGCCTCGGAAGGCGACACCGCTCCGCACATGGCGAACTTCCTGGCCGCGGTGAGATCGCGCGACCATACCAAGCTGACGGCGGAGATCGAGATCGGTGCCAGATCCGCGTCCTTCTGCCATCTGGCCAACATCTCTTACCGGCTGGGACGGCCGCTCAAACTCGATGCCAACGGCCGGTTCATCGGCGATGCCGAGGCCAACGCGATGCAAACGCGCAACTACCGCGCGCCATACGTCGTGCCGGACAAGGTGTAGGAGCGCCCTGTGCGCTATCGCGGCATCATCGATGCGGCGATGAGAGTCTCCTGGACGGCAAGCTCGTCTTCGAGGGTAACGCCCAACTTCGCTTCGCCCCTCACGGCGCGGGCCAATTCGGCGATGTCGCCGGCGTATCGCTGGTAGGGGGGCAGTGCGACCTTTTGCCGGCCCTTCTGGTATGGGCCGGCGGTTTCGGCAAGGTCGATCTCAAGCGATGGCGGTTCGATCGGCCGGACGACGGCCGTGCCCTTGGACCCCATGATTTCCAGCGCCCGGTGAGCGTTTGCGTTGTGCTGGAGGACGCTGGACGTGATGATAGCCATGGCGCGCGGAAACTCGAGGACGGCGGCCGTGTTGTCCTTCAGCTTGTCGGCAAATGCGCCGTCGTGACGGAGGAAGGGCGTGATCCTGATTGGCCGGCCGAGGGCGCGGACGACGATGTCGATCAGGTGCGCGCCCTGCTCGAACATCTGGCCGCCGGAGAAGAGGTCCCACTCGGGCCGGCGGTCGGCGCCGATTAAGGTGTTCATGCGGGCGTGGATGAGATAGACCTCGCCGAGCCAGCCCTGCCTCGCGGCCTCGATGGCCCGGACGACAGCCGGATTGTAGCGCCACATGTAGCCGGTCTGAAGGTGAAGGCGTTTGCGGCGGGCCACATCGACGATCCGCCGGAAGCCGCGGACGTTATCGGACGGGGGCTTTTCGATGTGGACGTGCTTTCCGGCTTCAACGGCTTCAAGCGCAAGCGACTCGTGGCGGGGGACGTCGCTCTCGATGAAGACGACTTCCACCTGCGGGTCGGCCAGGATGTCGCGCTTCTCGCGCCAACGCAGGTTGTACTTCGCATAAGCCGGGCGCAGTTTGAGATCGTCTTCCCAGGCGGCGAGGAGTTCGTAGTCGGGCGAGGCGGCGACAAGCCGCAGTTTTTCGGCGGCATGGGAGTGGGCCAGGCCCAGGAAAGCGGCGCGGACGCGGCGGGTGGGTTGAGCGGCCACGGTGGTGGCGGCGAGGAATTCTCTGCGGTTCATCGTGATGGGCATTATAATGCGGATCAAGATGAAACTCACACGCCGCTCCGCACTGGCCCTACCGTTGGCATCTGGACTCTCCGCTCAAACCCGGGGAATCGCTGAAGTCCGAGGGAATGAAGTGAAACAGTTCGTTCGGTTCGAACGGGGCGGGACGGCCGCCTACGGGCTGTTGGCGGGTGAGTTCATCACCGAACTCTCCGGACCGCCTTGGGCAGGTGGAGTGGCGGCAGGACGCTCGCACAACATCTCGACGGTGAAGTTGCTCTACCCTTGCGAGCCATCGAAGGTGCTCGCCGTGGGTTTGAACTACAAGAGCCATATCGGCAACCAGAAGGCGCCGACGCGGCCGGAGATCTTCTACAAACCCATCACCTGCTTGCAGAATCCGGGCGACCCGATCATCATCCCAAAGGACTCGAAGAACACCCACTTCGAGGCCGAACTGGTGGTCGTCATCGGCAAGAAGCTGAAAAACGTTTCGCGCGCCGAAGCAGAGGCGGGCATCTTTGGGTATACCTGCGGCAACGACGTCAGCGAGCGCGATTGGCAGGGCGGTCCAGACAAGGATCTGCAATGGTGGCGGGCCAAGGGCGCGGACACGTTCGGGCCGCTGGGGCCGGTAATCGCCGCGGGCTTCGTTTCGCCTAAAGGGCGGATTGAATTGCGGCTGAACGGCGAGGTGAAGCAGAAGCAGCTACTGTCGGACTTGCTGTTTGACTGTCCGGCGATCGTCGAGTTCGCCAGTCGCTACGTGACACTGATGCCGGGCGACGTGATCTTTACCGGCACGCCGGGGGCGACGTCGGCGATGAAGCCGGGCGACACGGTGGAGGTGGAGATAACCGGTATCGGCATCCTGAAAAACCCGGTCGCGGGGGCGTAGCCGGTCAGATCAATCATCGACCTCAACGGCGAGTAACCGTTTCACCCAATCCACGAACGCTTGCGCAGACTCTGAAGTCGGGTAGAGGTAGCGTTTGGTGATGGCCGCGCCCATTGGGGTACCCGGTTCTTCTTGCCACGCCAGCCAAGTGTGGATCTTGGCTTTGGGCTGGGCCTGAGGTTTGAACTTGCGTTCTTCGACGGGAATCTGACAAATGGCATCCTGCGCGCGATCCCAAAGCCGGTTGCCTTCGGGGATGAGCGCCTCGACAAACTGCTCAATGCTGCCCATCGAGCGGTTGTCCGGCATGAGCCAGACGCCAACTGGCTTTTCGCTTCCTGTGGCAACAAGGCCAGCAGTGGGCATTTCGGTGGGGAGGTTGTCGTAACCATTGGCCGGGAGGAGATTATGAACGCTCGCCCATCGGTCGTCCGGATACTCGTCAGCGTCCACCACGATGCCGACACGCGCGGCCTCTGAGCCTTTCAGTTCGGCCGTGAAAACTTCTTCGACTTGGCCGTAGCCGCCGCACTCCTTGACGTTGAACGAGCCGATTCTGTTCTCATTCAGCAGATGGATCGTGACGTGGTAGTCGTCCTTCCCCTCGACGAGAAGCCGGAGGTCGAAATCTGAGTTCATCTCAGTTCGACCTCGTTGCGCTCCGCGATCTCCAGTGTCTTCTCATCCACCTGGACTGCCTTGATCTTGCCGCCCTTCCGCTCCAGACGGATTAACGAACCAATAGCTTCAGATCGGGCAGAAGCGCGTGAAAACGCCCTGACGCAGTCCAGGCTGTGCGTGGTCAGAAAAGCCTGGACATTCATTCGCCGGCAGGCGTCGAAAACGAAATCCCACACTTGGTCGTGGATCGAGTAGTGGAGGCCGTTTTCGAACTCGTCGATCAGCAGCAGTCCTCCCTGCGCGTTTACAAGCGCGATGGCGATCCCAAGCAGTCGGGCCGCTCCGCCGCCAAGCCTTTCTATGGGAACCGGTTCTCGGAGTCCCGACATCTTGACGAACGGGCGTCTGTTGGTGGAGGACGTGGGAAACGCTGGTTGACCGATCATCGAGACGCGTTCCGCGGATGGGAATACAGACTGCAACAGCGAGATCGCGTCCTGTTCCCTGTCGCTGAGGACAATTTGGTCCCAGAGGGTCGCCAAAGCCTTGGCCCTCAGACCATCCGCCTCAACATGTACATTGCCTATCGCTTTGGAGTCGCTTGCTTCACCTAGCGGAGGAAGCCTGGGGGGAACCCGGCTGGGCGGTCCGACTACGAACCAACGCGCCTCTTTGCCTGGCACTTCGTATTCAAGCCCCCACGGGAGGCCGCTTGCAGCAATCTCCTTTTCGACGGAAGCCGTGTCACCACGAACCGGCTCAAAATGCCAGTATCCATCGGTGCCGGTTCGTTCCCCGAACCGGAGTGCACGGAATCTCAAAGGGGCGCCCTTCGGGCCCACGATGATCTCGCTCCCAACTTGTGGTTCCTTGTGAAAGTGGGTGAGGATCGCGGCGGCGCTGTCCAACGTCCGCCAAGCCTCTCCACGACGCGAAGCGACACTTTCCAGCGCCGCATACTTGTCGTCCTCCACGTAAACCTGAAGCGCCTCCAGTAGGGTCGACTTCCCGACTCCGTTCTTGCCAACCACGAGGTTCACTTGACCCAGGCCGCTCAAGGCTAGTTCCTCAAAGCATCTGAAGTTGAAGATGTGGAAGTCGTTGATAAACCGTAGTTGTGTCCCTACGCTCACGTGGACGATCCTCCTTGCGGATTAACGGACAGACTCTCTGTGTGACCAGTGTAGCCTTAATCCGATGTAGCGATTCGCTCGGACACGGCGCATGGAGCCACCCAGGTTGGCCAACAGACCGCCGGTCACCTGCCGGTTGCCCGAGCCGAATTCGGACCTGTCCGTGTGATAAACTGAAGCTTCGAGCGCCATCGATGCCGGTCCGGGCGAGCGAGGCCTTTATTCTCCGAACCTACCCGTTCCAGGAAGGGGATCTCGTCGTTAGCTTTTTCGCACGGGATCTCGGCAGGCTGCGAGGTGTCGCAAAAAGGGCGCGGCGGCTCAAGAGCGCTTTCGGTTCGAGCCTCGAGCGGCTTTCTCAGGTGAACGTCAGTTACCTGCAGAAGGAGACGCTGGAACTGGTCCGGATCGACGGCTGCGAAATTGTTCAATCGCAGTTCGCTCTTTCGTCGGACTTCGACGCAGGCGTCGTGCTCGATTACATCGCGGAGGTTTCTGATCATTTGTTGCCGCCCGCCGAGCCTAATGAACGCTTCTTCCGGCTTCTCGCCGCCGTATTGGCCGACCTGCGCGCCTCTGGCGGCAGCGGAGTCTGGCGGGCCGCGACCTACTTCAGCTATTGGGCGGTGCGTTTGTCCGGATTCCTACCCGAGCTTCGGGTTTCGGAGCAGTCCCGGACGCTGGCCGCCGAAATCGCCAACTCGCCCGTCTCCAGCCTTCGTTCGAAAGAATGGGACAAGGCAGCCGGGTCGGAACTCAGGAGGGCGCTGGTGCGGGAGATCGAATCCCACATCGAACGCCGCCTGTTGACCGTGCCCGTGCTTGAGGCCCTCTAACCAAAAGATTCCCGCATGGACTCCTATCAGGACACCCTCTTCAAACTCAAGAAATTCTGGGCCAGCCGCGGCTGCGTGATCCAGGAACCCTACGACGTCGAGGTCGGCGCCGGGACGATGTGCCCCGAGACGTTTCTCCGCGTCCTCGGCCCGAAGCCTTATAACGTCGCCTACGTCCAGCCGTCGCGGCGCCCGGCCGACGGCCGCTATGGCGAGAACCCGAACCGGCTCTACAAGCATTCGCAGTTGCAGGTGATCCTGAAGCCGGCTCCGGCCAACGTGATGGACCTGTATCTGGAATCGCTGGAAGCGATCGGCATCAACCTCTCCCAGCACGATTTGAAGTTCGAGGAAGACAACTGGGAATCGCCCACCCTCGGCGCTTGGGGCATCGGCTGGCAGGTGATGCTCGATGGACTCGAGATCACTCAGTTCACCTACTTCCAGCAGTGCGGCGGCGTGGACCTGGAGCTCGTTCCGGCGGAACTGACTTACGGGTTGGAGCGGCTGGTGTCGTTCCTTCAGGATCGCAAGTCGGTGTACGACATCGAGTGGGTGAAAGGGACGTCCTACGGCGACGTGCGGTTCCGCGAGGAGCAGCAGTTCTCGGTCTACAACTTCGAGATGGCCGACACGGCGATGCTGTGGCAGCTACTCGACATCCACGAGAAAGAGTCGCAACGGTTGATTGACGCCTACCTCGCCATCGACGCCGAAACCGGCCTGGCCGCGAAGCAGCGCTTCCCGCTGCTGGCCGCTTACGACCACGTGCTGAAGTGTTCGCACTCGTTCAATTTGCTGGACTCGCGCGGGGCGATTTCAGTCACCGAGCGGGTGGGCGTGATTGGGCGGGTAAGGAAACTGGCCGTCGGCACGGCGACCGCATGGTGCGATCAACAGCGGCTGCTCAACAGGGAGGTGGCGGCATGAGCGAGCGTCTGCCCTTCCTGTTTGAACTCGGCGTGGAAGAGATCCCGCATTGGATGATCACACCGGCTCTGGCCGAGATCGAGAAATTGTTCAACACGTTTCTCGAAGAGAACCGGCTGGCATGCGGACCATTGAAACTGGATGCGACGCCGCGGCGGTTGGTGCTGCGGACCGATGCGATCGAGACGCGCCAGCAGGATCGTGAAGAAGTCGTCATGGGTCCGCCGAAGTCGGCGGGCGCGGGCGCTGCCACGGGTTTCGCCAGGAAGAACGGCGTCGCCATCGAGGATCTGGGCACGGAGACGACGGCAAAGGGCGAGTACTTCGCCCTACGCCGCTCGGTGGCGGGCAAGGAAACACAGGATCTGCTTGTCGCTGCTCTGCCATCGCTCATTGGGCGCATTCCGTGGCCCAAGGCGATGTACTGGACAGGGAAGGATGGTGTGAGATTCATCCGCCCAATACGATGGGTGGCCTGCCTGCTGGGCGATCGGGTGGTTGAGTTTGAAGTGGCTGGTATTCGTTCCGGCGCTCTCTCCTGCGGCCATCGTCGGATGGGTTCCTGCGGGATCGCTTTCGACCATTCGAACTACGAAGAGCGGCTGAGAAAGAACGGCGTGATCCTGTCGGCCGCGGAACGGAAGAAACGGATCGAGTCGGGCATCAAGAAGGCGCTAAAGGGGACAGGCTATTCGCTGGTGCCGGATGCGGCGCTGCTCGATGACCTGGTTTACCTGACCGAATTTCCGACGCCGATCATGGGTTCGTTTGATCCCAAGTTCCTCGATCTGCCGCGCGAGGTGCTGACCACGGTCATGCGCCACCATCAACGCTACTTCACGCTGTTGGGCGAGGATGGGTCGATGGCGCCGGCCTTCGTGGCCGTGATGAACATCAAGGCCGACCGCCAGGGCTATGTCCGCAAGGGCAACGAGCGAGTCCTCGATGCGCGGTTCAACGACGCCCGGTTCTTCTGGGAGTTCGACCAGCAGAAGCCGGTCGCGGCGCGCGTGGAGGATCTGAAGAGCGTCACATTCCAGGCGCGGCTCGGTTCGTATTACGACAAGGCCGTGCGCATGAAGGAATTCGCGGCCTCCCTGGCGGGGAAGTTGGGCGCCGACGAGGCCGCATGCGTCCGGGCGGCAGAACTCTCGAAGTGCGATCTCACCACGGAGATGGTGAAGGAGTTGACCGAGTTACAGGGCGTCATGGGCGGCCTCTATGCACGGTCGCAGGGCGAACCGGAAGCGGTTGCGCAGGCGATCTACTCGCATTACCTGCCGCAGAGCATGGAGGACCCGATTCCGGCGACGCTCGATGCCCAAGTGGTTTCGCTGGCCGACAAACTCGATACGCTTTCGGCGTGTTTCTCTGTTGGCATGATCCCGAGCGGGTCGAAGGATCCGTTCGCGTTGCGCCGTGCGGCGCAGGGCGTGGTGAAGATCCTGGTCGAGGGACGTCTGCCGTTGGGCTTCGATGGGTTGTCGAAGGAACTGTCGGACTTCCTGTGGGACCGCGTCCGCTACTACTTCCGCGATATCCGCAACTTCAGCTACGACGAGATCAATGCGGTGCTCGCCGCCTCGCCATCGAATCTGGTGGATTGCGAAGACCGGCTGTTCGCACTGAAGATGATGCGGCAGACGGAGAACTTCGAGCCGCTGGCCGCGAGTTTCAAGCGTATTCGCAACATTTTAAGGCAGGCCGGGCAACCGGCTGGCTCCGTCGATGTCAACCTGCTCGAACATGCGGCCGAGAAGGCGCTGCATGGCGAGGTGGAGGAACTTCAACCGCAGGTGGAAGCCTGCTTCGCGTCGCGCGACTATATCCGCGCGTTGCAGTTGATCGCAACCATGCGCCCGGCCGTCGACCGCTTTTTTGACGACGTGCTGGTGAACGCCCCCGACCCGGGCGTGCGCGCCAACCGGCTCAGCCTGCTGGGCCGTATTCTGAACGCTTTTTCCTCGGTCGCCGACTTCTCGGAGATCGTTACCGAATCAACCAGTGAATAATTCAATCCTTCCTCATCAATTAGGAGACCCAGTTCAATGACCAAGTATGTTTACTCGTTCGGCGGCGGCACGGCCGACGGCAACGGGACCATGAAAGATACGCTCGGCGGCAAGGGCGCAGGCCTGGCCGAGATGTGCCGCGCCGGCGTGCCGGTGCCTCCGGGCTTCACCATCATCACCGACGTCTGCAACGTCTTCTTCGACAACAACGGCGATGTGCCGAAGGAAGTCGATGAGCAGATCTGGAAGGCGCTGGAGACGGTCGAGAAGCTTCTCGGCAAGAAGTTCGGCGACGCTGCCGATCCGCTGCTGATGAGCGTGCGGTCCGGCGCGAAGTTTTCCATGCCCGGCATGATGAACACGATTCTCAACCTGGGCCTCAACGACAAGACCACCGAAGGTCTCGCCGCCAAGACCAACAACCCGCGTTTCGCTTACGACTGCTACCGCCGCTTCATCCAGATGTTTGGCGAAGTCTCGATGCGGGTGGAGAAGGAGCATTTCGACGAAGTGTTCGACGCCATGAAGGCCAAGCGCAAGGCCAAGCTCGACACCGGCCTGACGGCCGAGGACCTGAAGGCGATCATCGCCGAGTACAAAAAGGTTGTGAAGAAGCACGCCAAGCGCGACTTCCCGCAGGACGTGCGCGAACAGCTCATCATGTCCCGCAACGCCGTGTTCAACTCCTGGTGGGCGCCCAAGGCGAGCTACTACCGCAAGATGGAGAAGATCGAGGACCGCCTGGGCACGGCCTGCAGCGTTCAGGCGATGGTGTTCGGCAATACGGGCGACAGTTCCTGCACCGGCGTCGGCTTCACGCGCGACCCCGGTTCGGGTGAGAAGGTGTTCTATGGCGAATTCCTCGTGAACGCGCAGGGCGAAGACGTGGTGGCCGGCACTCGCACGCCGCAGCCGATCGCCGAACTGGAAGCCTGGAACAAGGGCGTCTACAAGCAGTTGCGCGAAATCACCGCGATGCTTGAGAAGCATTACAAGGACATGCAGGACTTCGAGTTCACCGTGCAGGAAGGCGTGCTCTACATGCTTCAAACCCGCAACGGCAAGCGTACCGGTCCGGCTGCCGTGAAGCTGGCCGTGAACATGGTGGAAGAGAAGCTGATCGACGAGAAGACGGCCGTCATGCGTGTCGCCCCGTCGCAGCTCGACCAGTTGCTGCACCCGGTCTTCGACCTCGCCTCGCTGAGCACGCTGACCAAGCTCGCCACCGGTATCGACGCCAGCCCGGGCGCGGCGGTGGGCCGTCTGGCCTTTACCTCCGAGGACGCGGTAACGATGTCCCAGAAATCGCCCGTCATCCTCATCCGGAAAGAAACCACGCCTGACGACATCCACGGGATGGACGCCTCGAAGGGTATTCTGACAGCCGTCGGCGGCAAGAGCTCGCACGCGGCCGTCGTGGCTCGCGGCATGGGCGTGCCCTGCGTGGTCGGCTGCGGCGCCCTCTCGATCAACGAGCGCGGCAAGTCCGCCACCGTGAAGGTTGGCGAAAAGACCATCACCATCAAGGAAGGCGATTGGGTTTCGCTGAACGGCGCCACCGGTGAAGTCTACCTGGGCCAGGCCGAAACAAAGGAACCCGATCCCCACTCCCCCACCTTCGCCAAGTTCATGAAGATGGCCGACAAGTTCCGCGGCAAGTTCGGCGTTCGCGCCAACGCCGACATCCCGCGCGACGCCAAGGCTGCCCGCGAGTTCGGCGCCGAAGGCATCGGCCTCTGCCGCACCGAGCACATGTTCTTCGCCGAAGACCGTCTGCCGTTCGTGCAGAAGATGATCCTCGCCGAGAACGTTGCCGACCGCAAGAAGGCTCTGCTCAAGCTGCTGCCGATGCAGCGCAAGGATTTCGCCGGTCTGTTCATGGCAATGGACGGATTCCCGGTCGTCATCCGAACGCTGGACCCGCCGCTTCATGAGTTCGTGCCCAAGCGGGAAGAACTGATGGTCGACCTCGCCAAACTGCCGGCAGCCGACATCAAGACGAAGAAGGAGATGGTGAACCGCTACAAGAACTTCGTCGCCGACGTGAAGTCACTCAAGACCGTTCTGCCTCAACTGCTGCACCGCGTTGAACAGCTTCATGAGTTCAACCCGATGCTCGGCCACCGCGGCTGCCGTCTCGGCATCACCTATCCCGAGATCACCGAAATGCAAGCGCGCGCTATCTTCGAAGCGGTCGTTCTGGTCGCCAAGAAGGGCAAGACTGTCATCCCCGAAGTCATGATTCCGCTGATCGGCGGCGTCGAGGAACTGGCCCACCAGAAGGCGATCGTGAAGGCCGTGGCCGAGGAAGTGCTCGGCAAAGCCGGCCTGCTGGGCAGGCAGAAGTACCTCATCGGCACCATGATCGAAATCCCGCGCGCCGCCATCACGGCCGCCCGCGTGGCCACCGAAGCCGAGTTCTTCAGCTTCGGCACGAACGACCTCACCCAGACCGCGATGGGCCTGTCGCGCGACGACTACACGAAGTTCTCGAAGGACTACGAAGACAAGAAGATCTTCAAGAACGATCCGTTCGCCGTCATCGACCGCGAAGGCGTCGGCGAGTTGATCAAGTGGGCCGTCGCCAGGGGCCGCGAGACGCGCCCGGATCTCGAGATCGGTATCTGCGGCGAGCACGGCGGCGAGCCGAACTCGGTCGAGTTCTGCTACCAGGTGGGCATGGACTATGTTTCCTGCTCGCCCTACCGCCTGCCGATCGCACGGCTGGCCGCTGCGCAGGCCGCGATCGCCAAAACCGACGGCACCTCCGAAACCAACCGCACGGCGTAGACCCCGGTCCGCGCGTCAGATAAAACCACAGAGCCGCCCACCCTAAAAAGCGGGCGGCTTTCTTGTTTGCGCGCCGCGTTCGCAGATAATGGGTGGCGAGGTCCATGACTGTGAACCAAACGAACCTGTCGCGCCGAGTTTTGCTCAGCGGGGCGGCCTCCTCCTCCGCGCTTTCCGCGCAGAGCTTTCCCATCCGCCGCGACTACCTTGTCGAAGCCGACGATATCCCCAGTTTCTGGCTGGCGTCGTTTGATGAAGTCACGCGGTTCCTGGAAGCGCGAGTCCGCAAGGGGTCTGTGCGGGTGATCGGAAAGTCTGCCGGCGGGCGTCCAATCCGTGCCGCCTTCTATGGGCAACCGCGCAAGGGAAAGGGCACAACGACATTATCTGGTTCGCTCGGCTTCGGCGATTTGCGCGCCTACACGGGGCCTGACCATGCGAAGAAGGTCTACATGGCGATGTGCGGAGTACATGGCGGCGAGTTTGAGGGCATGGTTGGGGCGGTGAATCTGCTCTCCGTTCTCGAAACCGGCGCCGACCTCCGCGGCAAGCCCTGGCCCGGAATCGCGGCCGCGGCCCGGTCACTGGACCGCATCATTGTTATCCCGATCACCAACCCGGACGGGCGAGCCCGCGTTCCGCTGCGCATGCTCAAACACTACGGCACGGACTACACCGTTCACGAGTACTTCAATACAGGCGCCAAACTCGACGGCACAATCATCGGCTGGCCGCAGTGCAAGGAAAACATTCCGCTCGACTTCTCGAAGACCCAATTTCCCGGCGGCTACCCGAATGACGCCGGCGTGAACATCCAGCACGACGACTTCTTCGGCGCGCGGCAGCCCGAGACCCAGGCGCTGCTCGATCTCACCGCCGCCGAACGGCCCGACCTCGTCATGAACATGCACACCGGCGCCCAATTCATGCACCCACTCCGGCCCTTCGTCGAACCCGCTCTCACCCCGTCATTCGAGGAACTCTACCGCCGCGTGATGACGGGGCTGACAACCACCGGCCTGGCCCGGACCGATGATGCAGCCGTGGAGGCGAACCCGTCCAGGGAGCGCATGTCGCCCTACAATCTGGACACGGCGTTGAGCCTGCACTGCGGCGCGCTCAGCGTTGTGGTCGAATCGCCCGCGCATGACTATTCGCCCGCGGAGCGAATGGGAAAGCCCTTCCGGCAGACGCCGGATCTGCTGCTGGACGCGCAGATGGTCTGTCACGAACAGTCGATGCGCTTCCTGGCCGAGACCGGCGGACGCGCGCGCTGGACGCAGAGGAAGTAGGCCGGACGCGGGATCCGGCCCGGCTTGGCTGTCAGAGCGAAGCGAAGAACTTCTTCATCTCCGCGACGGTCATTTCCTTATTCTCGCGGCGGACATTGTGGCCGGCGCCGGTGATGTGAACGATCCTGCCTTTCGGCAACAGCTTTGTCGTGGTCTCGTTGGCCTCGCGCAACTCGCCTTGGGCGTCGGCCTTCAGGATCAGCGCCGGTGCGGTGATCTTCGGCAGTAGCTCTTGCATCGCCGGTCTCATGCCGGCGGCGCCGACGGCGGTATTGGGGTGGTGGCGCATCTTCGAGTAGACCCAGTAAGAGCATTCGGAAGCGCTCCATTTGGGCGAGTTCTTCAGGCAGCCGGCATGGATCACGTCATAGGTCTGATTGTTCGTCGTCAGGATCGCCTTGCGGCGCTGTTCGGGATCGTTGACCGCCGAGGTTGGCCGCCGCGTGGCGAGGTTGGGGTCTTCGAGGATGACGGCGCGAGGCACGTTGGGATACTTCGCCGCAAACCTGGCGGTCGACGCACTGCCCATCGAGTGGCCCATGACGACGGGCTTCTCCAGTTTCAACTCGCGGATCAATGCAGCGAGATCCTCGGATTGCGCGTCCACCGGATCGGTTGCCTGCGGCGGATCCGACAGGCCATGGCCGCGTGCATCGAACATAATGATGTCGAAATCGGCGGTGAATTCCTTGGCCAGGTTGGTCCAGCACAGTCCGTCGTCCGACGAGCCATGCGCCATCACCATCGCCGGCTTGTTCCCGCCCGTTCGCCAGTAATGAATGCGAATCCCGTTCGCCATCACGTAGCCATCCGTCCAGCCAGCCGGCGGGGCAGGCGGACCCGCGGCCGAGACGGCAAGCCCCGCGGCCAGTGCGGCCGCCATCATCAATCGTGTGAGAATACCCATCGGAAACCTCCGCCGGGCTCCTGCGCGGAGCCCCGGCAGTCAGGAACATATCACACTGCGGCGCGTGTCAGTTGGATGGCAGTTCGCCGAGCGCCCACTGCTTGAGCAGCGCCGTCTCCGCGGCCGTCAGCTTGGCCTCCGGGTGCATGAACGTATACGCCTTCGGCGGCATGTCGCCAAAGTTGATGACATCATGGATTTCGCCCAACCGATCGTCGGAGAGATCACGCGCCGTGGAGAGGTTCAACTGCCGCCGTCCGCGCTCTACGTCGCCGGCGATCATCCACGACACGGGACTGATGCGCGCGTACCAGGGCCAGCGAGTCTCGTTTGAATGGCAAGCAGCGCAGGCGCGTTTCAGGATTGTCTGCACACGCGGATCCGGCGCGACGGCGTCGAAGCCCGCACCGCTGGCGGGCAGCGGCGAAGTGGGACGTGGCGGTTGGAAAAACTGCACGACAAGGAGTGCGCCAACGGCACAGCCGCCAAGGATACGGAACATTCGGGTCGACGTCATGCGTAGGGCCTCCTCGAAGACACATCAGGCCATAAAACAATGATAACGGGGGCGCGGCGAGCGGCTATTGCCAGTCCAAAACAACCTTGCCGCAGTTGCCCTCGCGCATGGCAGCGAAGCCTTGCTCGAACTCGGTGTAGTGGAGGCGGTGAGTGATGACGGGCGTGATGTCGAGACCGGACTGGAGCATCACCGACATCTTGTACCAGGTCTCATACATCTCGCGGCCGTAGATGCCTTTGATGGTGATCATCTTGAAGATCACCTCATTCCAATCGATCGCGATCGGTTCGGACGGGATGCCGAGCATGGCGATGCGCCCGCCGTGAGCCATGTTGCCGAGCATGTCCCGGAAGGCCTGCGCGTTGCCGGAAAGCTCGAGACCGACATCGAAGCCTTCGTGCATGTTCAACTGCTTCTGCACTTCGGCGAGCGGCGTTTCCTTGGGATTAACCGCCAGCGTGACGCCGACTTTGCGGGCGAGTTCGAGCCTGTGGGGATTGATGTCGGTGATGACGACATAGCGCGCGCCGGCGTGCCGGGCGACGGCGGCGGCCATGATGCCGATGGGTCCGGCGCCGGTGACAAGGACGTCCTCGCCGAGAACGGGAAACGAGAGCGCGGTATGGACGGCGTTACCGAAGGGGTCGAAGATGGCGGCGACATCGAAATCGATCCCTGGCTCGTGACGCCAGATGTTTGCCATCGGCAGTGCGACGAGTTGGGCGAAAGCGCCCTGCCGGTTGACGCCGACGCCTTGCGTGTGGGCGCAGAGATGGCGGCGGCCGGCCATGCAGTTGCGGCACAACCCGCAGACGACGTGGCCTTCACCGGAGACAAGGTCGCCGGGATGGAAATCGGAGACGTTGGAGCCGACCTGCTCGATGCGGCCGATGAACTCATGCCCAACGGCCATCGGGACGGGAATTGTCTTCTGGGCCCAGGCGTCCCAGTTGTAGATATGGAGATCCGTGCCGCAGATGCCGGTCTTGAGGACGCGGATCAGAACGTCGTTGATGCCGATCCCGGGTTCGGGCATGTCCTGCAGCCAGAGGCCGGGCTCGGCCTTCGCTTTTACGAGAGCTTTCATGATTTCGATTCCACTCCGTCTGTAGTCAGGCTGACATGGGGTGCGCGGGCAAGTCAAAGCCAGCGGGGCGCCTCAAACGGGACGGATAAGAATCGTGATAGATATAGGGGCTTCGACCATGAATCCGTACTTACTGAGAGCCACGATCGTCGCCGCCTTGGGCGGTCTTCTGTTTGGATTTGACACGGCGGTGATCGCGGGAGCGACGCGGGCGCTGACCGAGGTCTTTGGCCTGACGCCCGGGACGCTGGGCCTGACCGTATCGAGCGCGCTCTGGGGCACGGTCATCGGGTCGATGATCGCCGGGTACCCTGGCGACAAGTACGGACGCCGCGCGAGCCTGCGCATACTTGCCGTTCTGTATCTGCTTTCGGCGATCGGATGCGCGCTAGCGTGGAATTGGGGTTCGTTTGTGCTGGCGCGGTTCATTGGGGGTCTGGCGATCGGCGGGTCGTCAGTATTGGGACCAATGTATATCGCCGAGATCGCTCCGGCGAGATTGAGGGGACGGCTGGTGGGGACCTTCCAGTTCAACATCGTCTTCGGGATCCTGCTGGCCTACTTTTCGAACTACGTAATCGGCCTCGCCGGCCTTGGCGACGCCGAATGGCGGTGGAAACTCGGCATCGCGGCCGTGCCGTCGTTGCTGTTCTTCGTGATGCTTTACAGGATTCCGCGCAGCCCGCGCTGGCTGGTGAAGACGGGCCGGGTGGACGAGGCGCGCGAGGTTCTGCGGCTGACAGGCGAGAAGAACTATGAGACCGAACTGGCTGCGATCGTCGAGTCAATCGATGCCGACCATGGCCTGGGCGCGGAACCGCTGTTCCGCTGGAAGTACCGCCTGCCGATTTTCCTGGCCGTCTCGATCGGCATGTTCAACCAGTTGTCCGGTATCAATGCCGTCCTTTATTACCTGAACGATATCTTCGCGAAGGCTGGATTCGACAAGGTGTCGAGCGACCTTCAGGCCGTCGCCATCGGGTTCACCAACCTGGTGGCCACCATGATTGCGATGTCGGTGATCGACAAACTGGGCCGCAAGACGATGCTTCTTGTAGGCGCGGTGGGCACGGCGGCGTCGCTGGCCGGCGTGGCGTGGATCTTTGCGAGCGGCGCGAACGAACATCTGCTGGTATGGCTGCTGGTGGCTTTCATCGCGTTCTTCGCCTTCTCGCAGGGCGCGGTGATCTGGGTCTTTCTTAGCGAAGTCTTTCCGAATCGCGTGCGCGCGAAGGGTCAGAGCCTGGGCAGCTTTACGCACTGGATCATGAACGCGATGATCAGCTATAGCTTCCCCGTGATCGCCGCATCGTCGGGTGCTGCACCGTTCGTCGTCTTCTCTATCATGATGGTGGCGCAGTTCTTCGTCGTGCTCTTCATGTACCCGGAGACGAAAGGACTGACGCTTGAAGAGATGCAGAAGAAGTTCCGCATCCATTAGGTTCAGAACCCTGGCGCGCGCCAGACTTCCTTGCCGCCGACTATTGTGATGATGGGACCTCCGCGGAAGGTGCGTCCGCTGAACGGAGAGTTGCGGCTCTTGGACTGCGACTTGGCAACGTCGAACGTCCAGGGATACTCCGGGTGGAAGATCGTCACGTCGCCGAGGTAGCCGGGTTTCAACGCGCCGCGAGCGTTCTCGCCCTGCCAGCCGATGACACGCGCCGGCTCTGAAGTGAGCATCGCGATCAACTTGTTCAAGCTGATGCGGCCTGAGTGGACGAGAACTTCGAGGCTGACGCCGACGGCAGTTTCTAGCCCGGTGATGCCGAACGGACACTTCTCAAATTCCTGCATCTTGTCGTCGCCGGCATGGGGGGCGTGGTCCGTGGCGATGCAGTCGATAGCGCCAGAGGCGATGCCGCCAAGGATGGCGTCGATGTCTGTCGAACAGCGCAAGGGCGGTTTCATCTTGTAGTTCGAGTCGTAGGGCTTCATGTGGCCCGTGTGGAGGGCGATGTGGTGGGGCGTCACCTCGGCTGTCACATTCAGTCCGCGCTGTTTGGCGAAGGCGACCATGGCGACGGCGTTCTTTGTCGAAAGATGGGCGACATGGAAACGCGCTTCGGTGAGTTCGGCGAGGATGATGTCGCGGGCAACCATGACGTCCTCGGACGCGCCGGGAATAGGCCGCATGCCGAGATTCACGCTGTCGGTGCACTCGTGCATGTCGCCGCCGGCGCTGAGGTTCAGATCCTCGCAGTGGTCGATCACCGGGAGATTGCGGGCACGGGCGACTTCCATCGCCCGCCGCATGACGCGCGCGTTCATCACCGGGCGGCCATCGTCGCTGATGGCCACGGCGCCGGCGTCGGCCATGGTTCCGATCGAGGCAAGTTCCTCGCCATCGCTGCCCTTGGTAATGGCGCCGATCGGACAGACACGGATGGGTGAGACGCGGCGGGCGGTCTCGATGATGTAGGTGGTCACCATGCCGGAATCGTTCACGGGCTTAGTGTTCGGCATGCAGCAGACTGTCGTGAACCCGCCCGCCGCGGCGGCGCGTGTGCCGGTTTCGATGGTCTCGGCATGTTCGAATCCGGGTTCGCGAAGGTGGACATGGATGTCGATGAATCCCGGCGCGACGACAAGGCCCGAGGCATCGACGACCGGCGCCCCTGAAGCGGAAAGATCCTGGCCGATGCCAGAGACCCGGCCGTCCTCGATCAGCAGGTCCGCCACGGCGTCGTGGCCCGAGGCAGGACAAATAACACGCCCGTTCCGGATGAGAAGTTTCACTGCAGTAGCACCTTTTCAAGGACCGCCATGCGCACGGCAACGCCGTTTTCAACCTGGTTGAGGATCATCGAACATTGCGAATCGGCGACATCGGATGAGATCTCGCGGCCGCGGTTGATTGGTCCGGGGTGCATCACGATGGCGTGAGGGCGCGCCAGTTCCAGGTGTTCCAGGCGCAGCCCGTAGAAACGGAAGTACTCGCCCGCTGGCAGGGCGGGTTCATGGATCCGTTCGAGTTGAACGCGCAGCATCATGATGACGTCGGCGTCGCGGACAGCCTTGCGAATATCGTATTCGAGCGTGACCCCAGGGGCGATCGAAGCCATTTGCGGCGGCAACAGTGGAGGCGGTCCGCACAGGACGATATCGGCCCCGAACTTCGAGAGCAGGTGGATGTTCGACCTGGCGACCCGGCTATGAGCGATGTCGCCGATGATGGCCACGCGGATGCCATCGAGTCCGCCAAGCCGGTCGAGAATCGTGCGGGCATCGAGAAGCGCCTGCGTGGGATGCTCGTGCGTACCGTCGCCGGCATTGATGATTGGGGTCATCAGGTGGCGCGAAAGGAAGTGAGGCGCGCCGGAGGCGGCGTGGCGCATCACGATGGCCGCCGGGTGCATGGCGACCAGCGTGTTCAGCGTGTCGACGAGAGATTCGCCCTTGGAGACGCTGGAACCGGCGGCGGTGATCGATAGCGTGTCCGCGCCGAGGCGCTTTGCCGCGATCTCGAAGCTCGACCGGGTGCGGGTCGAATTCTCGAAGAACAGGTTAACGACGAGACGGCCCGCGCAGACCGAAAGCATGGGCTGCGGCCCGCTGCCGTGAAACTGGAAGTCGCGCGCGCGGTCGAGGATCTGTTCGATCCCGGCGCGTTCAAGCGGCTCGATTCCGAGCAATCCCTTGCCCATCGTGCGCCTCCTTACAGCCGGTCAGTCCGTCAGCTCGACGAGCAGAACTCTCTCGGTTTGGTCGATCTCCTGGAATTTGACCTCGATGATTTCGCGCGACGATGTGGGGATCTTGCGGCCAACATACTGGGCTTCGATCGGCAGTTCGCGATGGCCGCGGTCGATGAGGACCAGCAGTTGAACGCGCGCCGGGCGGCCGAGTTCGAACAACGCGTCGAGGGCTGCGCGGATGGTCCGGCCAGTGTACAAGACGTCGTCCATCAGGATGACATCCTTGCCCTGCACGGAAAAGTCGATCTGCGTACCGCTCACCACGGGCTTCGGCCCGACGGTGGAGAGGTCGTCGCGGTAGAGGTTGATGTCCAGGACACCCACCGGGACTTTCAGATTTTCCAACGCCTCAATCTTGGCGCTGAGCCTCAGCGCCATGGGCACTCCGCGGCGGCGGATGCCGATGAAGGCCAGTGAACTGGGATCGGCGGATTTCTCAAGGACCTCGTGCGCCAGCCGCACCAGCGTGCGGTCCATTTCCGAGGCGCTCATCAATTGCGCTTTGTCTCTAGTGGAACTCATAAGGGACCTGCCAAACGTCTTAGGCTATCACAGCAGAGGGTCAGAATCGACGCATCCGCTCCCTGACCCGGCGGCTCATCTTTTCGAGTTCTTCGAGCTTCTTGAGATTGTCCATTGAGAGAACGTGCCGGTCGTTCTTTTCGAGGTCCTTTTCGACCTCGCCGATGAGATCCTTCATCTTCTGGAGGTCCGCCATGTTCCGCTTGTGATCTTCCTTGAGCATGGCTTCGGTCTGTGAACGGCCGTCGGGTAGGCGTTTTTCCCGCTTATCGTCATCGCCGGTCATCAGATCCGGAGGCAGCGATTGAGCCGAGAGCAGCGGTACAGCGAAGCCGGCCATGCGGAGAAGGCGGCGCCTGCCGCTGGTATCATGGCCTTTTATGCGAGAAGTAAAGGTTGGCATCATCGGCCTCGGAAATGTTGGCGGGGGAACCCTCTCCATTCTGACCCAGAATCGCGACCAGATCGAACGGAAGCTTGGATTCCCCTTGACCGTGGCGGCCGTCGCCAGCAGGACGGCGAGGTCGAAGACACTGCCCGCCGGGCTGGAAGGCGTGATCGTCACCGAGGATTGGCGTGAGGTGGTTTCAAATCCCGACGTGGATGTAGTCGCCGAACTTGTCGGCGGGACTGGCGTCGCGCGCGAGATCGTCGAAGCGGCAATCGCGAACGGCAAAGCCGTGGTGACAGCCAACAAGGAATTGATGGGCCTGGACGGGGTGGCGCTCGGGCGGATGGCCGCCGAAATGGGCGTGCCTCTGGCGATGGAAGCCAGCGTCTGCGGCGGGATTCCCATCCACGCCGTGCTCAAAGAAGGGATCTGCGGCGACCGGGTCCGCAGTTTCTTCGGCATCCTGAACGGCACCAGCAACTACATCCTTACCGAGATTGAACAGCACGGCACGGCGTTCGATGTTGTTCTTAAGGAAGCGCAGCGACTGGGCTACGCCGAGGCCGATCCGACCGCCGACATCGGCGGCTTCGATGCACGGTCAAAGTTAGTCCTGCTCGCGCTGCTGGCTTTTGGGGCGAGAGTGGAGCCGGCCGTTGTCTCGACTGAAGGAATCGAGAGGATCACGCCAACCGACTTCCGCTATGCGAAGCAAGTCGGCTGCACGATAAGGCTGATCTGCGGCGCCGAGGCAACCGAAAGTGGGCTGTTTCTCTCCGTGCGGCCGTCGCTGATTCCGTTGAACACGATCCTGGCGGGCGTGCAGGGCGCCTACAACGCCGTTTGGGTGAAGGGCGAGTTCGGCGCTGATACTTTCTACTACGGTCGCGGTGCGGGCCCATTACCGACGGGTGTGGCCGTGGTGAGCGACCTGATGCGTGCGGCGCGGGAACTCCGCGGCGGCAGCGCCTCGCGGGTTTCACCGTTCGCGTTCAGCGAACCCTTCGACGCCGCGCCGCAGCCAATCGGCGAGCAACGGCGCCCGTGGTATCTGCGCTTCCGCGTGGCAGACCGCCCTGGCATCATCGCCGCCTTGTCGGCGATCCTGGCCGAACATGAGATCAGCATCGACGCCGTTTTGCAGTTGCCCGACGAAGACTGGCGGAACCTGCCTTTCGTGATCACGGTCGAAGCGACCGAAGAGGCGCGGATGCGGCGGGCGCTCAGCCGCATGGCCGAGTTCGAATTCATGATTGAACCGCCGATGGCGTTGCCGATGGAATCGGGCTTGTAGGATTGGGCGCCCGGCGATCAGATGCTCCGGGCGATGTCGACGAGATCCGAAAACAATCCGTAGGCAGTCTGTTCGACGCCGGGATTCACGGTGAAGACGCCAAGCTGACCCATCAGATCCGTATCGAGAACCAACAGGTTCGACGAACCCCTGGCTGCTGCGAGAATGTCGTCCTTATCGAGGACCTCGGCGCGGACGCGCAACTTCACGCCGTCAGTGCCGGTCTTGGCGCGGCTGATCAGCATGACGGTCTTGCCCTTCGAGTCGAGTTCGGCAAGCCGGTCAACAGTCATTCGCCCGATGCCTTTGCGGTCCACTTGTTGAGGCGTGACGCCCGCGTCCATCAGGACGTTGGCCAGCGCGGCTGCTTTGCAGGCCGAATCCCAGCCGTCGATGTCGAACCACGGATCGGCTTCGGTCAGGCCCCTGGCGCGTGCCTCGCCGATGCCCTCCTCAAGGCTCTTGCCGGCCCGCATGGTCTCCAGGATGATCTTGGTTGTCGAGTTGAGGGCGCCGGCGAAACCGGAGATCCTGACACCCGGGAGGTTGTTCCTCACGAGGTTGAACACCGGCGTGCCATCCATGGTGACCGACTCATGGCGGAACTCGACACCGGCCGACTGGGCGTCACGGATCAGCTCGCGGTAGGCGAAAGCGACAGGACCCTTGTTCGCCGTGATGACATGCATCCCGCGGGCGAAGGCGGCCCTGATATGAGTGATGGCCGGCTCGCCCGATTCCGGATTCAGCGGCGTGAGTTCGAGCACGACCTCCGCCGCCGTCCGGTCGAGAAACTCGCCGGCTGATGCGGCGGGCGGACCAAATGAGGGGACGACGGGTAACCCGGAGAGATCGTAAGCGGTGCCGTGCGTCGCGGTATGAATGCCTACGATGCGGAAGGGGTATGCCGAGCGTTTTTTCTCGATCAGTCGTGCAAAAGCCTGCCCGACCTTACCGTAGCCAATCAGTGCGAGTCTCACGATCCCGTTATCCCGATGTGAAGTTTCAATCCAGCTTCCAACGCCGGAGTGGCGCCGCGCAACCGGGTAGATGCCAAACAGCCGTTGATGGCGCCAGCCTTCCATCCTGCGGCGGCTGGGGTTATGATGCCGCCGGAGGTTCATACCGCTATGCTGCTGATCCGCGAGATCGCCGACAAATTAGAGATCCCCGATGAGTACATGGAATACTACGGCCGCTATACGGCCAAACTCCGGCTTGAACTACTCGACCGGCCCCAGAGGAACGGCCGGCTGATTCTGGTCACTGCAATCACGCCAACAAGCCATGGCGAAGGCAAGACGGTCGTCTCGATCGGTCTTACGCAGGCGCTGGCAAGACTCGGCCATCGTGCGGCCGTGACTCTGCGCGAACCGTCGCTCGGGCCGGTCTTCGGAATCAAGGGAGGCGCCACGGGCGGCGGACTCTCTCAGGTCCTGCCAAGCGACATCATCAACCTGCACTTCAATGGCGACATCCATGCCGTGACCGCCGCCCATAACTTGCTGGCCTCAATGATCGACGCGCACCTGCACCACGGCAATGCCTTGCGCATCGATGTCGATAACATCTCCTGGCCGCGTGCGCTCGACATGAACGACCGCTCGTTGCGCCATGTCATCGTCGGCTTGGGCGGCAAGGCCCACGGCGTCCCGCGAGAAACTGGGTTTGTCATCACGGCCGCCAGCGAGGTGATGGCGATTCTCGCGTTGGCCTCGGACCGGGGGGATCTGCGCCGCAGGCTGAGCGAAATCGTGGTTGGGTTCGACCTCGAAAACCGCGCCGTGCGGGCGGCGGACCTGCGCGCCACGGGCGGCATGATGGTGCTGCTGAACGAAGCCCTGATGCCAAACCTCGTGCAGACCACCGAAGGCGTGCCCGCATTCGTCCACGCCGGTCCGTTCGCCAACATCGCCCACGGCACGGCCAGCGTGATCAGCCAGCGCATGGCGCTCGGGCTGGCGGATTACGTCGTGAACGAATGCGGCTTCGGCGCTGACCTCGGAGCCGAGAAATACTTCGACCTGGTGATGCCCGCTTCCGGCATCCGCCCGTCGCTTGCCGTCCTGATCGCCTCGGCCCGGGCGCTTTGCGCCCAGGGCGCCGCCAGCGAGAGCGGCCCATTCACAGTCGACACGCTGCGCGCCGGATTCGCCAACCTCGACCGGCACATCGCGAACCTTCGTAAGTTCGGCGTGCCCGTGCTGGTGGCAATCAACCGCTTCCCGGAAGACGCGCAGGAGTTGATCGATGAGATCGGCCGCCACTGCACGGCGATGAACGTCGGGAGCGCACCTACAGAGGTATTCACAAAGGGTGGCGAAGGCGGGCTGGAACTTGCTGAGAAGGCAGTCGCCTTGGCTGCGGGCGGTTGCGACCCCAAGCCAATCTACGACTACTCGCTGCCGCTGCAACAGAAGACCCGGGTCATTGCTCAAGAGATCTATGGCGCCGCGGATGTGTATTTCGAGACTGAAGCCCGCAAGTCTCTGGCCCGGTTCGCGGAAGCCGGCTTCGACCGCCTGCCGGTCTGCGTCGCCAAGACCCAGTCATCAATCACCGACCGCGCGAAGGTCCATGGCGCGCCAGAGGGGTGGACCATGACGGTAAGCGGCGCGCATCTCTCGGCGGGGGCTGGTTTCGTCGTCGTCACGGCCGGCAACATGATGCGCATGCCCGGACTGGGCAAGACGCCCCAGGCATTCTTCATGGACGTGGACGACAGCGGGGTGATCTCCGGCCTGCGCTGACGGCTATTCGAGCAGGTGCGGGTAGGCAGCGCAGACGCGATCGATCTCTTCCATCTGACCCGGCGAGAGCGATTCATTCTCGTTCAGGCGCCAGTGTGAACACCCACGGCGATGCCGCCGGCGCCAGAGTCCAGATAGTAGCGGGTCAAGCCCCGTTGGGAAGCTTCATCAAGATGACGATTCCCGTCCAGAGCCAACGGGTGGGCGGGGATGACACAACCCGCTTTCAGTCGCTCGCGTAGATTGTCCAAGGTCTTAGAACTTTCCGTCCCTGACCTGGAATTTCGTCGGTTTGCCGAGCAGTTCCCCGCCCGAGGCCACCCAATCGGTCACCCATCCAATCAGCTCATCCACGCCCACATCGGGCATGCCGAATCGGCGATGACAATCAGCGGCGTTGCTCAGCAGCGCGGTGGGCTGCTCCTGGCCAGTCAGGACCGGTTCGCACCCGAGACGCTTGCCGAACTCAAGCGCCAGGGAGCGGACGCTCAGCGTCTCCGGACCGGTCAGGTTCAGAATCGCCGGCGGCGACGACGCCATGCCCAGCGAACGGAAGCAGACCGAGTTCGCATATCCTTGCCAGACGATGTTCACATAGCCCATGCCGAGGTCCACCGGCACGCCGTCGCGGACTTTCACCGCGATATCCACCGAAACGCCATACCGCAATTCGACCGCGTAGTTGAGCCGCAGCACCGTCACCGGAGTTCCGAACTGCATCGCGCCGTAGGTGAACATGCGCTCGCGGCCCAGCGCCGACCAGGCGTACTCGCCCACGGGGTCGACCGGCGTCTCCTCCGTTGCGCCGCCGCTCTCCACCGGCAACATTGGATACACGTTACCGGTCGAAAACGTGACGATTTTCGACGAGCGGTAGCGCCGCGCAACCAGCGCGGGCAGCAGCACATTGGTCGACCAGGTCTGTTCAGGCGCGCCCGTCGATCCAAACTTCCGCGCCGCCAGGAACAGGACATTTGGCGCGTCGGGCAGACTGGCCAAAGCGCCGTCCGCCAACAAGTCCGACTGGACGTGACGGCAGCCTGGAATCTCCAACGGGCTGCGCGAGACGGTGATCACCTCATGCTTGCTACCCGCTTCATCCATCGCGCGCCGTACCCTGCGCGCCAGCGATGGACCCATCTTGCCGGCCGCGCCCAGGATGAGGATACTGCCATCCAGTTCGCGTGCAAATTCGACATCTTGCCGCGACGGGGCGGATAGACGATCTTCGAGCTGCTCAGGAGTCATTAGTTACGTATTCTACAAGACTCCCTGTGGGGCTGAGTCCGGCCCGCTCGCCAAGCGGTCACGCAACGTGCCGTCGGGCGCATGCAGTTCGATCAGCTAGGTTTCGGTGATCTCCACCGCCCACCGCCCGCCCGCGCCGATCCCCGTCTGGGTAAGCAGAATCCGCCGCAACTTCGTTCCCCAGATCGGTGTCAGCCGTGCGTCCTCCACCTTGATCTCTTCAACCGTCACCGCCAGCGACGCATCATGCCGCAACACCGCCTTGCCGCCCAATCCTCCCGCGCCGTCCAACGCCAGCACGCCCGCTTCCTTCTTCACCACTTCGCAAGGCGTCATCAATGTGAACTCCACCTTGTTCCCCGAGCGCTGGAATTGAGCTTCGTCAACAACCCGGATACGCCGCTCGCTGCGGTCCAGCCGAACCGTCCGTCTCCACCCCTTCAATCCCGCCTGCGCCGGATACGCCTTCGCGATATCCAGGCTGAACTCCGGGCTGACTCCCGCCGACGCACTGCACCCCACCGCCTCAAACTGCCTCCCGGCGCCCTGCTCCATGCCGTTGATCGCCGGCAGGTTGTGGTACGACGACCGCATCGTCCAGATCTCATACCGTTTCGAACTGAACGTCTTTGCCGTATACGTCTCCACCCCGATGTCGATCAGCACCGGCTTACCCGACGCGAAGACGATGAAGTTGCCGACGTCGTTATGATTGTGGCTCTCGGCATTGTGCCCGCCCTGAGCCGCGACATACAGCCCATCCGCCGAACCCTCCCGCTGCCGCGCCACAAAGACGTGGGTGCCGCTCAACCAGACGTCGCCGGTCAGTGGCGGCGTCTTCGGCGCAGTCGCCATCTCGCCCTCCAGCATCAGCGCATCCATCGTCCGCGCCAGACTGCCGCCGGGTCTGCTTCCCGCGGCTCTCAGTGACGTGCCATAGCCTCCCTGAGCCACAAGTTTCTGGTCCTTGATCCGCTTCCCATACCGGTAGATCAACTCGCCATGGACCTGGATCCTGGGTGACGCGTCGGCAAAGTTCACATACCAGTCGCCCGTGACGTGGGCCCTGTAAATATACTTCCCTATCTCGCCCACCAGCGGCAAACCGAAGAAATCCATTTTGCCCGCCGAGGCAGAGTCAAGCAGTTCCAGGCACTCGAACAGCGATCCCCCGGCGTGGCCCCAATAGCTCGGCCCCTCGTCGCAGCCTCCATCGTCGTGATACGCGTCCAGGAAGCGGTCGGTGCATCGCAGTATCTTCTCGACCGTCTGTGCCCGCCGCCGCTCGTCTGATTCAATCAGAAGCGCCGATGTCAACCAGTTCGAGCAGATCCACGGCGTCCAGTTGTTCATCGCCCGATCGGCTTCCAGTCCCATCCACCAGAAATCGTTTCTGACAAAACACGGCGTCAGGACCTTTGACTGGATCTCATGCACAATCCTCTTCGATACCAGCGGCGAAGACTCATCCAACCTCTCCGCCATCAGGTAATGGACCCAGCTCAACGTCGCTGACGTGTCGGCGGCGAATAGATCCACCGTCGGTTCGGCGGCATCCGGCAACCCCGTCCCGGCTTTCTGCACGCCCACATGCGCCGGCACTCCCCAGTACGTCTCCTCGCATATGACCCAGACGCCATTCACGATCTCGTCGACGAATCGGCCCTTGCCTTCGGCCAATTCGGCAAACACCAGGTCCTGCAACCGGCCCCGGCGTGCGTTGCGCGCCGCTTCGTACCTCGAACGGTTCCCGTTCCTTTGGTACTCCAGAAACAGCGCCGCCGGCAGTGCCGGCCAAACCTTACCCAGATGTTCCTCGCCAGCCGAAACCAAAGCTCTCCGCGTCTCCGCCGCCAACGCCTCCCATCGCGCCCGGTCACGCCACCGCGGAAAGTGACGCCATTGCGCCCTAGGCAACAACGCTCCGGCGACCTTCCCGATGTTCCAGTTTCCGCTCAACAGCCTGCGCTCGGCGGGCGCTTGGCTGCTGGCTCTGACTAATGGCGCTCCAGGGATGGCGGCGGCGGTTGTGGCTGCGAAATCTCGTCTGGTCATGGCTCGAATCCTCGGATCTTCTTGTATCACATCCTCGCCGACCGGTAGGCCACTTCCAAACCATGGACACCGAAGCTGCACAAAGGTGTATAAGTACAGAAGAGGAGTTTCCGATGCGTTATCTTCCATTTCTTCTTCTGATCGCCCTGGCCGGCTGCGGGTCGCGTCCGGCTGAATCGGTACAAGTCGATGCCGCCAAGTTGAAGTTGTTCAAGCCGCTGCCCATCACCGTCGAAGTCAAGGCCGGCGGTCATGAAGCCGAGCGTGTCGCCCTGGGCCGCATGCTCTACTACGAGCCGCGCCTGTCGAAGGGTCAGGACATCGCCTGTAACGACTGCCACCTGCTCGATAAATACGGAGTCGACAACCAGCCCACCTCCAAGGGCCACAAAGGCCAGCGCGGCGAACGCAACTCGCCCACCGTCTACAACGCCGCGCTCCACTTCGTCCAGTTCTGGGACGGCCGCGCCGCCGACGTCGAAGAACAGGCCAAGGGCCCCATCCTCAATCCCGTTGAGATGGCCATGCCCGACGAGAAACGCGTCGTCGCCGTCCTCAAATCGATCCCCGAATACGCCGCCGCCTTCAAGACCGCCTTCCCCGAGGCGAAGGAACCGATCACCTACGACAACATCGCCAACGCCATCGGCACTTTCGAGCGCGGCCTCTTGACCCCCTCGCGCTGGGATAAGTTCCTCAAGGGCGACGCCGCCGCCATCACCAACGAGGAGAAGGCCGGCTTCAACGAATTCCTCGCCGCCGGTTGCCAGACCTGCCACATGGGCGTCCTGGTTGGCGGAAACCTCTACCAGAAGATGGGACTGGCAAAGGACTACCCGGACACCGCCGACGAAGGCCGCTCGAAGATATCCAAGAGCGAAGGCGACAAGTTCTACTTTAAGGTCCCGTCGCTGCGAAACGTCGAAAAGACCGCGCCGTACTTCCACAATGGCAAGGTCGTCACCCTCGACGAATCGGTCCAGAAAATGGCCGAATACCAGCTCGGCGCCACCCTCACGGACGCCCAGTTGAAGGCGATCACGACCTGGCTCAAGTCGCTCACCGGTGAAGTCCCGGCCGAGTACATCAAGAAGCCCGTGCTTCCGCCCAGCAGCAAGACCACGCCGAAGCCCGAAACCGCGGGTTGAGGTTCACGCCAACCATGAAAAAGCTCGTCCGTATCGCACTACCCCTGCTCGTCGTCGTCCTGGCCGTGCTGCAGTTCTTCGGGCCGGTAACCGTCAATCCGCCCGAAGATCCGGCCGCCACTATCGAGGCCATCGCGACCCCTCCGAAAGCCGTCTCGACCGTCATCGACCGCTCCTGCCGCGACTGCCACACCAACCGCACAGCCTGGCCCTGGTATAGCCGCGTCGCCCCGGCTTCCTTCCTCGTCGCCCAGGATGTCAGGAAAGGCCGCGCCCGTCTTAACTTCTCCGAATGGCGCGGTCTGCCGCCTGAAATCACCGCTCTGAAGTTGAGCGATGCCTGCGTCGAAGTCAAACGCGGCGGCATGCCGCTTTGGTACTACTTACCCGCGCATCCCGATGCCAAACTCTCGGCGGAAGATGTCAAAACCCTTTGCTCTTGGCCAGAGCCGCCGAAATAGCGGCTTCCAAAAGCCGCAGTATATGGAATCCTGCGGCTCGTCCAACCGGTGGCGGGCCTCCGGTTCCTCATTCCCCCCATCCATTCGCTGCCGCGCTTTTTGTTACAGGACGTTTGATAAATCCTGCAACCTCGCCATGCTCCAGCACCCCGCTCCATGCATAGAATAGATAAGGGTAACCCTATGAACCTTTCGAGTCTCGCTGTAACCATTCTTCTGGCCGTTCCCGCCTTCGCCGGCATCGCTGGCCGCTGGGACGTCACCTCAACCACCGCCGACGGCGAAAAAATCAGGTCAGTCCTCACGGTCGCCGAGACCGGCAGTAAAGTTGACGCCACCCTCGCCGTGGGTAACCGGAATTTCCCCCTCGATAAGGTCGCCATCGCCGCCGATCAGATCAGTTTCCGCCTGATGTGGGGCGAGACCGGCGTCAACATCAAAGCCAAACTCGATGGTGACAAACTGGCTGGAGCCTGGACCGCCGATAGCGGCGAAACCGGCCCTGTCGCGGCCGTTCGCATCGCCGAAGCAGCCTCCGCGGCCTCAACGTCTTTCTATGCTGGAAAGTGGAAACTGACGGTCGCCCGGCCTGAGCGCGAGCCCATCAAAGCAGACCTCGAGTTGAAGGAAGACGCCGGCAAGTGGACCGGCAACATCGTCACCCCCGACGGCCAGTTCATGCCTGCGGCGGTAGCCCTGGAAAGCGGCAATCTCACCATCACGATCGACGCCGGTAGCGCCGTCTACACCTTGAAACTCGCCCGCGACGGCGAGGGCATGAAGGGGACTGCCGGCGGACCCGACGGCGCGATCCCTCTGACCGCCGTCCGCTGATCATCCCCCAGCCGGTTCGAAGGCCCGCGCCGCACTCCTCGGCCGCGGGTCTTGCTTTGCCTCCTGGACCGGGAGCAGGTGCAAAGCCTGCGGCTGTCGTAGAGTCCGAGGAGAACCCAACCTGTTGTGGGAGTCGGGGTGGCCCCCGCCGGTGGTGTAGATCCCTTGAAACATTTGGTCGGGCCGCCGGGATTTGAACCCGGGACCTCTTGCACCCCAAGCAACAAATATCAATCACTTACAGACAGCCCACACTGAAAACAAAAGACTTAAGGCCACCCGATTTGGACGCCAAATGGACGCCAAACGCCATTTGGGGCGGTTTGGACTCCACACCGACTCCACAGTCCTGGCTGGTGATCCACGTGCTTCGCGCACGCGCGGTTGTCGTCCCTTTCAGAAAACCGCTGGAGGAGAAGAAGACAGATGTTTTTCCTATAAGGAGGATGCCCCGGAGATCGCTCCGCGAGCCAATGCCAATCAGGTGATCGTGACGTGTCCGGATTGTGAAACGCGCGCCACAAAAGGGCCGGGCCGTGAATGGAGGACGCAGTACATACGTGGCAATGCTGCCAGGAAGACGGCGGCGATCTCGCTGCCACGAAGATTCCCTGCAGTGAGGACGAATACCCTCGCGTTGCTTGCTCGCAGTGCGCCAATCTCCAACGGGCGGTATCTCAACCTCTGGTCCTTCGTGAGCACGACCCAGCCGCGCTCTCCGACCGCCTTGAGCCAGACGCGATCTTCCTCGTCGCGAGCGAAATGATCGTCGTGAATCTCGACGACGAGACCCGAGTTGATGAGCTCCGTCCGGATTGGCTCTACGCCCAGCGACCGGTCGATAAAGAATACGGTCCCATCAGGCGGCTTCGCAGCGGATGGCTTCTTCGATCGCACTGATCTCCAAACGGAAGTCCTGCGCAAGATCCGCGACCGAATCGCCGGCCTTGTATCGCTCGTAGATGGATGAAACAGGTATGCCGGTTCCGGCGATCACCGGGCGGCCGAAGGAAATTGTCGGATTCATGACTACGACGCGGGGGTCGGACGCGGGGGCCGCCTCCGCCTGCGTGTTCCGAGTGAAAGGATAAAGCTTGATCGGAAGCCCCTTCGCGTCCCACTCGATCCGCTTGAGGTAAACGCCGATGATTTCCTTCATCGCGCGCTGGCCCTCCCGCGAGGCGTTGATCAGTTCCCCATAGCGTTCGACGAACAGGTCAAGACCGTCTGTCTGGAAGGCCTCGTTGATGAGCGGGTGCTCGACTCGAAACTGGCGCCGCACGTAGTCGAGCGCGTTGCGGACCTTCGGAAGCTTCACGCCATGGCGGCGGCGAATGCCTGCCAGGACGTGCGCCTCCACGAGGTTGATGAAGGATAGATATTGTCTCTTGGGATCGTCCAGGTGAATCAGCGGCCGGGACCGTTTCGACTGCCCAGCGACGGGGTACAGCCTGCCTACGACCCAACTGCGCAGCGTTTCTTCCGGCATGCGCAGATAGTGGGCGGCTTCCGCCACCGAGTAGGCTGGCACGAGACGGGGATCGTCAGTCGTCTTGAACGCCATTTCGTCCTCTCAAACATTATCGACCCGCCGTGTTGCGCAAGCAAGCGGGATCTTGGAACTACTGCACGAGGGTCGTCGCCGGCGCTGTGGTCGCCAAGCTTGGGGGAACTTCCGGCACGGTCGGTGTTGAGGGGGCTGTTCCGGCAGCGTTCTCCTCGATTTTCTTCGCCGCTTGGGAGAGTTTCTCCTGGATGCGGCGCGTCAGTTCGTTTTGGCGCTCGGGTGTGACGAAGGTGTATTCGCCGGTCATTTCCAGACCGCTGTGGCCGGCGATCTTGGACGCCTCGATGGCGCTTCCGCCCACCTGCTGCCGCCAAGTGATGTTCGCCCTCCGGAACGAGTGCGGTCCGAGTCCGGGGAAATCGCATCCCTCTGCCTCGGCTGCCTGGTGAAGAGCATCGCGGACACCCGAGTCCCAGAGGGGCTTTCCCGGCGCACGCTTCTGCTGGAAGACAAATGCCTGCGATGTGGCCCCATCCTCCGCGGCTTTAGCCCGTAAGCGCTCCACCAGATCGCCGATTCCCAGAATGCGCTTGCTGTCTTCGCTCTTCGGGCGGCCGATGTCCTGGTGCCAGACACGCTGCTCGATCTTGATCGTGCCGGCGTCCAGGTTCACGTTCCTCCATATCAGACCGAGCACCTCAGAGATCCGCGCGCCGGTGGCGATGCAGATTTCGATGATCAGGCGAATGGTATCTTCCAGGCGGGCGAGCACCCGCGCAGTCTCGTCAAACGAGAGGATACGGCGCTCGTACTTGTAATGCTTCTTTCCGAGCTTCGCCTTGCTGGCCGGGCTGCGCTTCCCTTCCTCCCACAAACCGTGTCCCTCGGCATAGTAGAAAACACGGCTCATGATCGCGCGGACGCCGTGCATGGTCCACCACGAATCGAACGTCGTATGCAGCCAGTCCTCGACGGCTTTCGGATGGATCTGGTTGAGGCGCATCCCGCCCCATTTCGGAACGATGTACTCGCCCAGGTAGAACTTCTCTTTCACGCGGGTCGGCTTGGCGATCTGGTTCTCCCGACCGAGGTAACCCTCGTCGTACATCCGAGCAACTGCGCTAAACATGGCGACGCCGGTGGTCGCCACTTGTTCCTCGGCGACCTCAACGGTCGGCGCGTTCAACTTCGCCAGGAACTTGTCGCGCTCGACCTCAGCCTGCTTCTTCGTGATGGCACCGTTGCCTTTGCTCGGGCCGACCTCCTGGTACTTGCGCAGAGTCTTCACGGAGCCGTCCGGCTTGATCTCATCGGACCAATACCGAAAGACCCACGGCCAGCCATCTCGGTCCTTCCGTGGCTTCACTTGCGGATGTTGAACTCGTGCCTTCACACGCAGGCCTCCAGCCAGCGCCTGAAGGTTACCTTCGGTTCCGAGCATCATGCAAGTCCTATTGCCTCAACCACTTGCCCTGGATGGCGACTGCCATGGAGGACTCCCGTTGGCAAAGATAGAGCGTCTGGCGCGCGCGGGTCATGCCGACGTAAAAAAGCCGGATCACCCCATCCCGTTGCGCTCCGTGGCGCTGATAAGCCGCGTCGCCAGCCTTGCTGAGATCTGGAAAGAGAAAAACGGCATCTGCCTCCCCGCCCTTGACGGAGTGAATCGTCCCGACGATTACCCGAGGCGATTCCTCCAGCGCGCGTAGTCCGCCGGCGAGCGCGACAACGACCGGGAATTGCACACGCGGATGGAACGTCGCCGCGACGCGTCGGCGCCACCAGTGAAGTAGTTGCCTAAAATCGCTGGACGCCGCCAGGAGAGACTCCAGCGCGGCGGCCTCAAACAGTTCATTGAGCCGCTCGGTTGTCACCGGAAGATAATCATCCGCGGCTTCGATCAACGCTTTGGCGCCCGGTCTCAGAACGCCCTTTGGGTTGAGCCATTCAGCCCAGAGCTTGAGGTCGCGGTGGGTCCACGGGTGATGGCTGACGAGGGACAGAGTCCGATTTGCCGAAGACCCTCTTCGTCCATGTCGCAGCGGATTCCAGAAGCCGCAGGATTTCCTGTACGGGTTGTGAAAAGGGACGCCCCACTTCCGAAGCACCGCGATCACCGGATGCAACATGTAGGCGCAGGACGCCAACAACATCACCTTCTGCCCTCTCTCGAGGTGCTCCATGATCGTCTTCAGAATCCAGTACTCCGGTGACTTGTAACCGCCTTGCGAAAGGTTCAGGCACACCCCGTCCTCGGGTCGCGGGTCGTAAACTTTTTCCTGGCGACGGGAAACTTGGTGAATCCACCAGTTCGCCCGTGCGTGAATATTGCGCGGCACTCGATGGCTCTGCTTAAGGATGATCTTGTGATCCTCGGGAATCTCTGGGTCCAGCACCGCGTCTGGAGTCGCGCCGCACCAGGAATAGATGGTCTGGTCGTCGTCGGCCGCGATGATGAAATACTGCGCGTTCTCGCCCCACCTCCGCACCAACGTCAACTGCATCGGATTGAGGTCCTGCGCTTCGTCGGCGAAGATGACATCCGGCCTCTTAGGAGCGATGCGAATCTCCCGCAGTGCGGTCTCGATCAGGTCACAGAAGTCCAGCACGCTGCGCGAGGCTTTGTACCGGTTCCACTTCGCGGCAAATTCTCGGAGCGCCGCTGGCCAGACTTCCACCGGCCGCATCATTCCCCGAGACCGGTTCAGCTCACCCAGCCAGTAGTCGCCGCTGCGCACGTCGTCGACCGTCTCCTCGTCGGATTCCTCCCCGTCCAACTTCTGCACCTTCTTGACGGGGGTGATCCGCAGGTGCGGATTCTCCCGATTCCATTCCTCGGCGTGAACTTCAGCGATTTCGGGGCGACCCAGCGCGTGCCAGCAATGCGAATGTAGTGTTCCAACGCGATCGGCACTGACCGGAAGGTCCTGCCCAGCCAGTTCAGCCGCTGCCGCACGAGAGAAACTCGTCACGAGCACTGAGTCTTTGCCGAACCGCTCGACGGCGCGGCGGATCTGACGGGTTAGGTTGGTGGTCTTCCCGGTACCCGGCGGTCCGAAGATGCGGTACTCCGCCGTGATCGAGTGGTCCCGGTCACCAATCGCACTGAGCGCCTCTTGGACGTCGGGATGTTCAGGCATCGGTCTTCTCCTCGCCAGCCCCGACGTAGTCATCAGGCGCAAACTCGCTCAGTGGCAGCAACCATCGGCTCTGGTCTCGAAACCGACTAGCCTTGACGCGAGTGCTCGATGCTCCGATGGCTGTCAGCATTGATGCGACCGCCTTGATTGGATGGTTCTCGCCGGAGGTTTTGTTGAGGTGTAGCTGTAGGTCACCGGAGCAGATCGTGATCTGGCCGTCGATGACTGCGGGCTTCCGACGCGTCTGAGGCGGCTGGTCTACGAAGGATTCGATGAAAGGCGTTTCGGAAAGGTAATTGTCGACGTTCATCCTTGAGGAGCCAACAAAGTCCGTTTCCTCCCCGCCATCCTCAATCGTCAGAGAGTCCAGCATTGCCTGAGCGACCTGCTCCCACAGCTTTGGCTTGACCCTCGGGATAAGCCGGTTTACAGCGCTCGCTATCGCCAGCCGCATATTTCTCTGCTCAACGAGCTTAGAAACGCTGGAGAATTCGACCTTGGCGCTATCGAGTTCCATCTGGTAGATCGGCTCCTTGCCTGTCACTTTCACGATCCTCAGAACGCGCACGCCAAGCACCTGGGAGATCCGTTCGCATAGGATCGCCCGAGCTGTCGGCGAGTCTGGCTTCGGCTGAGGTGATTGTTGACCAATCTCTTCTGCTGGGGCACCGAACGCGTTGGCTGAGGCGGCGGCCTCGCTCGGTTTGAATACTTTGGCAATGGTTCGCTGGAAGTAGTCGAGCCGGGTTCGCTGTCGCTGGCTGTGGATTCTCCTGTGGTGGATAATCAGATCCACGACCTGCTGTTCCGACAGGCCGGCTTCGAACCCGAAGTTCACCAAAGCCAGGTCATAACCGGACTGTGACTGATCCCTCAGATCCTGGCGCTGGCGTAACCAAGTACTCTTGAATCGCGGGTCCGCGGCCAGGTGCCGATTGAGGAGATCGTCGGGCACGTTCGCGCTCGGGTCTATGGCCAAGGGCTTGTCGGCGAAGTCTTCCTTCCACGCTTGTGCAGCCCTCTCCTGTGCTTCAGCGTCCGGTATCCCCTGATCTTCGAGGTAGTCAGCCAGGTCGCTTGGATTGTAACGGCGGTCAGTTTGGAGGTGGATCTCGACCGGTTTCGGACTCGCCGGATCCTTACAGTTTTGGGTTCCAGGGACTCGGAGAACTCGGGCGAGATCGGCGAGACGATCAAACGCCCAGCCGCGCGCAGATGCGTTTAGACGGAGAAGCGACTGCCAACGGAGGGCGAGATTATCGGCTTCGCGGCGTTCGTCGTCGGACTCGAAGATCAGCGGCTCGCGGAAAAGCCACCAAGCATGTGCGCCGTTTCCGGTCCGGACTACGAAGGTGGGTGGAAGTTTTTCCGGCAGGATCTTCATCGCATCCTCGATGGTCGCTGGGAGCGCCGTCTTTGGATGTGCGTCTGACTTCAGGTCGAGGTCGGCCCACAAACCGACGATGCCAGCCACTTCATTGGAAGGGCAGCGGCGCGCGGACCCGTAGTCTTGGCCGGAGAGTCCGACGCCGACATAGAGATCACGCTGGCGCATCGATTCGGCGAACTGAATCGCGCTGTCGACGTTTTGAAACCAGTTCGACCGTTTCTCCGGAAGCGTCCAGAGCAAGAGGTGCAAGCCGTCCGGCTTGCCAGCGAACAGAGCTTCCAGAAAGAGAGTCACTTCGGGCGCGGTATTGGCGGTGACGGCCGTGGCGGTCACGACTCAACCTCAATGCCGGCGGCGCGCGCCTGGTGCTCGAGGGACTGACGGCTGACCTCTTTTCGCCAGCCGCCCGCCAGAGCCTTGCCGCCGCCCGCGATGTAAACCTCGAGCGCTTCGGGGTCAACACGCACCTGCCGTCCCATTCGCACGATGGGCAGGAGGTTTTGGCGCGCCATGGAAGTAATGCGCTCGTAACTAACGCTCAGAATTTCCGCGACCTGTCTTAAGTTGAGTAATGTGTTTCTCATCTAATGGTATCTCCAATGACCAGTAAACACGAGAAATTACTCTGGGGGAAGTGGCTAGTTTAGAGGGGAGGGGCCCCGGGGCAGGACGGTATTTCTGTCACACCCTGTAGAAGCCTGAGAACGGCGCGCCGGAAGCTTGCAGTTCCGCCAAATGGGAAGCCCCAAACACCCGCAAGGCGTTGTTTGTCAGACCAATGTCCAGGGTAGGATGGAAGCAAAAAGTGCCACCAGATGAATGTGAGCGTTCGGGCGTCGTACTCAACGGGCGGCACCGGGCGGGCGATCCAGGATTCCCGTTCGAAGATATCCGAGACCATGCCGGCGAATCGGACGAGCCCGTTCCGGCTTTCCTTTAGATCGCTCTGACGGTCACGGTACCATCGGCTGGCCTCAGGCCCGTTGACTCCATCGCCATAGAAACCCCGGCTTTCTTCGAAGGCTCTCTGAAGTTCCTCGATTCGATGGAGGATTGGTTTCGCTCTTTCAACCAACCTGTTGGCTTGCCGCCGCTTCTCGGCAACAAGCCGTTTCACTTCCCCGGGCGTCGGCGCTGGATCCTCAAGCCCGTAAACGCGCCCAACAATCCGGGCCGTTTCCTTGATCGTGTGATCCCTATCCACGTTGAGTCTTGCCACCCTACGAAGCGCCCGTGCCCGGTACCACGCATACGCCCTCAGGCGCTCGGCATCGATCTTTAGCTCGGCCGCCTGTAGGATGAGAAGCGATACCAATTCCTCTAGACCGAGGATTGACACGTCGGTGTGACTTAGGTGGGGCATCTCCGCCAACTTTAGTTTACCTCAGCTAATGTTTTCAGCAACTTCAGCATATCTCAGAGATCTCGAAGTATCTCAAAACAAAGGACTTAGAGGATTATGAGTGGGATTGCCCGGCAGCTCGTAGAAAGTAGCGACTCTCAACTCGGAGCCTTTGATAGGCTCAGAGCAATTTTCTTTAGTCGAGAAAAAAGGAGAGTCGCTATGAAGAAAACATATCAGATCGAGGCGCAGCGAGCCGTGCAGCGGTTCGAGCGAATGGCTGCGAACGGAGACCCGGCGGTGCAGATGGTACTGCTGATGGCCGAGATCATCGGTTGGCTACGTAAGGGCGTGATCAGACGATCACGGAAAGAACTCCCCTATACACACGCGTACAGGGTTTTTGTTCGCTTCAATGGGGCCGCGATCAGACGATCACGGAAAGCCTCCCACGGCAGCGCGGGTTACCTTTTCACCGGGGCTGCTTTCCCACTCACTCCCAAAAACATCGCTCAGCAAATTGCGGGCCATCGCGTTGAGAACCTGGTCTGAGTCCCTCGCCTCTATCGACGCCGCTTTCTGATAGGCAGCCGCCGTTCGCATCGAATACCTTTGTCGCGTACCGCCTGAATGGTTCAATGATCACGCTGGCTAGCGGCCAGTCTGGACCGCTGAATAGTTTCTCGATCTCGCTCCGCAATTCAGAACGCCCGCTCAGAGTTACCTCAGCTATGCGTTGTTCGTCTTCAGGCGAGAGTACCGCATCGTCCGGTTCGTGCGGAGCAGTCGGATCGATCCATACAACTTCGCCACTCAATCGAGTGACGGGTATTGGCCCTTTCTGTGTGGCCGTTATCGTCCAGATCGGGTCTGTTTGTGAAGGCCGGTCCATCGATCCCTTTGCGGGGGCACTCTGGTTATCCTGCTCGGAGCGTTCTACGGTTTTTAACCATGCTGGCAACTCCATTTTGAGAAAGTGAGGCACGTCCTGGCGAGCTTCTTCGGAACGCACTTCGTTGCTGCCTACCTGCTGTGATGGACGTCCATCGTCGCCCGCACCCGGCGATTCTCGCTTCTCAGCCGCTGCGACTTTCTTGTAGCTTTCGGGAATCGCGAGTAGGATTGCGCATGTTGCGGGCAGCTTTCCCTCGCGGATGTCCGATGCGTGATCGCGAAGTGCTCCATCCATCACGCCGGTGACTTCAGCAGAGTGGCGTCTGTAAAGCTGGATCACCTTCTCAGCGACTTGATCGGCTGACAGGGGTCGGACATGTCGAAGTACGCGGCTCACCTCCCCGTAATGTTCAACGACCTGAAGCTCGTTCATCGATCCTATTCTTGTCGCCGTGCGGATGAAGCTCTCGACCAATGTGCGATCCTTTTCCGGCGTGCGTGGGTCGGTCAGGAGGTCGAGGTGGTACAGACTGCCCGGGTCGTGATTGCTGAACCGGCTGGCGAGTGTCGCGAACTTGCGGCTGATGCACTGGGAGCAGCGACCGCAGTGTGGCTTCTCAGTGGTTTGCTCGCGCGTGTGCGTGCAGCTCACACTTTGTCCGATCAAATCCCCGCATCCCGCGTCCCCGATCAAGTTAACAACCTCGGTCTTGGTTATCCAAATGAATGGATTCTCGACTGTGAAGGCATCCTCAACGAGAAGACTAAACCATTGCTGTGCAAATTAGCTCCGCACGCCTCCACGCCTTGTTGAAACCATTGAAGATAATCCCTGCGCCGGCGTCCTGACGGAAACCTGGTTGCCGTGACACTGGGTGCCGGGGTTACTGACTTTGGCTGCTCCTGCTATCCAAGTTGGGATCGCTCATCGTCGGGTTTCTTTCGTGTTTTCTCATGACCCTGCCGTTCTGCTGTCCGAATTACAGCCCGAGCGTGAGCTGTTCAGCCGCCACCAATTGTGGCGGCGCCTGGTAGGGGTTGTTCAGCCACGTCCACATATCGCGGTACACCGAGAGCTGTTGCCGCAGCAGGGCGATCAGGTTGGACAGGCTCCAATCGAAGGTGCTTCGCATCTGCAGGTACTTCAGCACCAGAATCGCGATCAGCGCCGTCCAGATCTGGATCTGCACCGCATTTTCCGAGGTGCCCACGAAGGTTTTCACCCTCAGTCCCTGTTTCAGGGCCTTGAAGAACAGCTCGATCCGCCAGCGCTCGCGAAAGATCCGGGCGATGGTCCGGGCGGCCAGCTTCAGATTGTTGGTGACGAACACCATCGTTTTTTGCTTGTCTTCCAGCCACACCTCGATTCGTCGCAGCCGGGCTTCGGGGCCGATCTCCTGTTGGCTGGTGAGCAGGATCACCTCATCGCGCAGGATATTGGAACCTTCCGGGACAGGGCGGCGCTCCACAATCCCGTAGGAGGCGTTGTCCTTCAGCCGGGTGACGAAGTTGACCTTCGCGAGGGTCAGTTCCAGCCACCAGTCGTAGTCGGCATAGCCGCGGTCAAACACGACCATCGTGCCGGGCGCGAACTGGATCCTGTGCGCCTCTTTGACATCGGCTCTCCTGCCCTCGGTGATGACGGCGTAGCAGGGCAGGCAGCCGTCGTGGTCGAGCACCAGATGGAGCTTCAGCGCGCCCTTGGATCGCTTGTAGCGCGCCCAGTCGAAGGTCTCGGCGCACAACTCGACGAGGGTCGAGTCGAGGCTGAGCAGTTTGTGCTTGAAGCGGAACTTGCGCCGCGTCCGGACGGCGGCCTCAACCTGGCACCGGGCGAGGGTTTGATAGAAAAGAGCCTCATAGAGTTGCCAGGGCCTATGCGCATTGGCGTAGGAAAGCGTGGTGGCCTTGGGGCAGTCCATGACGCCGAGATGGCGCAGCTTGCCTTCAAGCGCGGCCAGACCGCCGCAGATCTCGCGCAGGCTCTGGGCATAGGCCAACTGGCAGAACATCATGGCGACGAACTGCTGCCAGCAGGTGAAACCGCGGGCGTGTCGCTCGGCGTTGTGTTCGCGCGTGAGAGCCTCAAACTCGAAGCGCGGGAAGAACTGCAAAAGCTGGCTGAAAATGCTGGATACTCGGTTCATGGCGGGGGCTCCTACGTGGGCAGTCTCAGTTTCTTGGGGGAAACCTGAGCCAACCTACCAGAGTGGGTGCCCCGCCGTTGCCGTACACCTCAGGCCAGTGGCTCAAAGCTAATTTGCACGGGAGTGAGACTAAACAGGTTCGCAAAGCCGTCGAGAACTTGTGGATGGGTAGTTCGAGTGGCTCTCTCGCCGACCACCTGCTCGCTGATGGGCAAGTTCAGGCTAACGACACCGTTCTCGTAAAACCGAATGCGCTTTAGACCGAACACCCGCGCGCCCGCCGCGCCGAGGGAAGCATACAGGAAGGTGCGGCTGCGCTGGGTGTATTCTCGACCTTCGGTCCCGCTCTGGTGAACCCACACGGGTACATGAAGCGGCGGATTCTGTTTGCAAATCGCATGCAGCCCGGCGATTAGTTTCTTTTGCCGACTAAACACTTTGGAATTTGAGCGGTGGCTGACCAATGCAACTCGGCGCTTATCAAGCACCGCTTCCTGAACCGTGCCGCCGAGTGAGTCCAATCCACCGGAAAACAATAGCACCTCATCAAGCTCTTGGGTGGTTGGATCGCCATCGCCAAGCGTAAGGTATTTCTGCATGGGTACGGCATTGATTCGTTGCACAAAGTGAAACTCGTAGTTGTCTTCCGAAAGAATCGCAAGAGTCTTCTGCAACACATGAAGAACGTTCGGTGACGACCAGATCGACGGCCGCCGAACGGGAATATAGAAAATGAAGTTTCGTCGCCATTGAGCGCCGAACGCGAGAACGCCTTCGCCGCCGCGGGTGACTGCCTGATCGGCGCAATACACGTAGCTGGCAATCTCGACCAGGTCCGTCAAGATGTCAGGAACATCGCTGGATAGCCGGCGGCTGAGGTTGTCGATCTCAAGATCGACGTTCGGCTCGTCGCCGCCCAAGTTCAGCCGGACAATGTTATCGGGCTTGGCGCGACGTCGAGCCGTGGCACTGCCGCAGAGGACGATGTGGTCAGCGATCGCCACCCGCCGCCCCCTCTTGAAGCTCTGCGCGGAGCTTCGTCATGGCGTGACCGATGAACCCCGCCGCCTTCCTTGGTGTGATGCCGCCCTGGTAGTTCGCCTTCGAAAACCACTCAGCCGCGAACTGCTCAACAATCTTGGATGCCTGCTTGCAATGAAGCGACAGGGCCTCCCTGAATTGCCGATTGGCATCGACGGTTTCAAGTGTGTTCGATAGTTCCCGGCTGAGGAAATAGGTCAAGTACCGTTCCGTCACCCGGGCAAAGAAGTCGCGGGCGACCACCGAGAAATTGACCGGCGTACCGAGCCGCGCCAACTCGCGATGAACGTCTTCAGACGTCGTTTCGAACAGGCTTGTGGTCCGTTGCCCCAGGACGGAACTGAGGGTTTCCGCAGCCCCCATCTGAGCCATCTCTCCCAAATCAGTGCGCCCGCCGACGCGGTAAACATGAGCGTCCACGGCGTCGGAGAGGCCGCCGACCAGTTCCATCAGAGTCGCTTCACCGGTGATGGAGACACCGATCTTGGCAAGTTCCGCAACAAAGTCAGCTTTTCTGGCACACAGCGGCAACTGCGTCAGGAGCCAAAACGAGTGCAGAAGGGCGGGGTCGCTCGCAGCGTCTTCCAAGCCAAGTTTGGAAGCGTCGAGAGTTGCCGCAGCGATGTCAGCAGTGGCGGCACCGGCCCCGACCAGGCCTACCACCTCTTGCCATTTCTTTGTTCGCGGAAGCCTTCCGAGCCGAGTATGACCCATGCACCCTCAACGGTTCGCTGCACATGACAGCGAACTAACCACTTTATCCGTTTGATCTGAACGACGTACAGCAGCAGATCCGATGGGCTGGCTTACATCCTCATGTACCCACGATGAAAACGCGCGCGCTTCTCGCGCCGCAAGCGTTCGGGCACTCCGGCTGCGGGCCGAATCGAAGCCCAGTTTCAAGGGTGGTTGCCCGACGACGTGCAACGCAACATGATGGCTCGGGCCGATTCCCGGCGCTCACGTTCATTCAACCGGATCACGCCCAACCAGATATGTTGTATCCTGATCTATTGGACAAATGTG
>CAZLDN010000011.1:0-63216 GCA_964558355.1 uncultured Candidatus Solibacter sp. | reverse complement strand
AGTATTTCGAGCGTTCATAGCCGTACTTGAGGTCCTCGTCCATCTGGATGCGGCGTTCGCCGAAGGGGAAGGCGTCGATGGTGATGACGACGTAGCCGCGGCGGACCAGGGCGGTGGCGGTGGGGCGGCCTTCGTAGTTGTCCTTGTGGTAGACGGCCATGGCCGGGTGGTTGGCGCCAAGGTCGAGGACCTTCTCCTTGCCAAAGATGAACATGCCGCCGTGGGAATGGAGGTCAACGATGGCCGGGGCGGGCGCCTTGAGGTTCTTGGGGATGAGAACGTAGGCGGGGACGCGGAAGTGCGGGGTTGTGGAGAAGAGGATCTTTTCGCGGATGTAGCCGCCCATGTCGCGGCGGTCGACGACCTCGGCGTTGGGCTGGACCGGGGCGGGACGGGAGCCGAGGGCTTCGAAGGCGGCGGCGCGGGCCTGGTCGCGGAAGGCGTCGTATGAGGTGAAGCGATCATTGAGAAATGAGAACGGATATGATTGATGGGCCGCGAGTTGCTCGATTAGAGGATAGACGGAGCCGGTGTCGGCGGCGGTGGGAGTCAGGGGTCGAGGCTGGTCGAGCGGAGGCGGGGCGGAATCCGGGGAGAGCGCGGCGGCGGCGGCGGTCTGGAAGAGGCCGCGGCGGGTCAGGCTTGCGGGGTGGTCCATGAGGATGAGAATTCCTTGCAGATGGGGCAGGGGGGGTGGAATGGCTGGGAAGGGCCGGGGATTTCACGAGCGTCGAAGACCTGGACGAGGGAGTTGAGCTTGCGGATGGCGAGGTCGAGTTGACGGGGGGTGAGGACGGCGACGATGGTGAGGCGGGAACGGCCTGGGGCGGAGGGGTCGGGGATGAGGGCGAGGGAGTGGATGTTCGCGCCCATGGCGGTGATGAGGCCGGCGGCGCGCATGAGGGATCCGGGTTTGTCTTCGAGGAGGACTTGGATGGTCTTATGCATTGGGGAGTGTCGCAAGTCAAAAGCCGGGCCGGGCTGAAGCCCTTCGCAGGCTGAAGCCTGCCCCACCGGTCATTGGACGTTTTCCTGGGGGTCGGGTTTGGCTTGGGCTACGACTTCGACCAGGGCGACGATGTCGCCGAGGCTGTCGCGGACGGGGGCCAGGACCGAGACTATTCCGGGGCGGTGTTGGACGCTGAGGCGTTCGCCAGTGTCCAGGACTCGCTTCATCTCAGCAGGGGTCTCCTGGTGGAGTGCTCCCCAGGGCCAGAACTGGCTCATTTCGTGGACGTTGCGGATGACGATCTGGATGCGGGACGGCTTGGCCGGGACGGCCATCCAGAGGTTGACGTCGCAGGGGGTAGCGCAGAGGCGGGAGAGGCGGATGAGCGTTTTTTTCGTCGTGGTGAAGGCCTGGTGGTCTACATCGTAGTTGTCAGCGGCCGCCCATTGATCGCGGGGATTGGTTTCGAGCATCGAGGCGATGGAACGGGGGGTCTGGATGCGGCGGGCAAGATCGCCGTCCACCATGACGGAGGCGATGCGGGCGACGTTGTCGAGTTGCACGGGCAGGGTGTCCTGCGCCGGGAGTGGAGTGGAGCAGAGAACGATGAAGGCGGCGAGTTTCATGGGCGGGCCTCTTTTGCCAGGTTGAGGACATAGCCGCGGACACGATTCCAGGCGGCGGCGTCAAGTTTGTCTTCAAAGCGCGGATCTTTGGGGATGGCCTCGCCGATGGTGACGTTGGTCCAGTCCTCGGGATTGGTATCGGCGAGTTTGGGGCGGGGCGAGCGCCAGGCATCGACGGGAGTGTTGTTGAAGCGTTTAGCGGCTTCGGCGCGGAGAGTGGCGGGGGCGACGCGGGATTTGAAAGAGTCGAGCAGGGCGAGGTCCTGGAGAGCGTTGCGCTGGAGCTTGAGCCGGATGGAGGGGAGCGGGGCGTTGATGCCGAAACGGTCGCCGGGGTAGACGAGGGTTTCGCCGCCGCCGGAGAATTTGAACCAGGGGTCGGGGCCGGGCATGACGGTCTGCCAGCGGACGAAGCCGTCGATGCCGAGGATCCATGGGCGGAGGAGGTCAGTTGTGATGTGGGAGGCTGGCTGGTCGACGGGGGGAATGCCGCCATAGGTCCATACGATGTCGCCGCGCTGTTTGAGGATTGGGGCGTTATCAGCGTACCAGCCGAACATGCCGCCGCCACAGATCCAGAAGTTTATGATACCGGCGAGGTCCTTGAACTGGCGTTCCATTTGCCAGCTTGCGTCGGTGCGGAAGACCCACTGGACGGGAGAAGTGGGCGGGAAGGCCATTTTCATGAGGCGGGCATACTCGGCGAGGAAGGGCATGTCCTTGAGGAAGCGTGTTTCGTCGCCATCCCAGTGGAAGGCCTTGTAGCGCTTCTTGTGGTTGAAGAAAAGCTCGAACTTGGTCTTGGTCCAGCCCTTCTGACGGAAGTGGGCTTCCATTTCAGACATGACGTTGACGAATTCGCGCTCGTAGCCAGGCTCGCCCCACCAAAGGAACGACGCCGGCCATTCGGGGTTGACGGGCAGATAGACGTAGGGGATGGGCTGCGGGCCGCGGCGGGTTCCGGAGAAGGCGGAGCCATCGAGCAATGGGCCATAGTGCCTGTCGTAAAAGGTCCAATCGGCGATTCGTTTGGTCTTGCCGGAGCCTGCGAGGCGGGGGGCGAATTCGGGGCCGACCTTGCCGCCGTGGCCGTAGCCGAGTTGGTGGTAGACGCCGCGATGTTCGTGGAAGACGCGGTGGTAGGCGTGGATGAGCGAGAAGAAGGGGTCGCTGAGGTAGAAGTTCGGGGTTCGTTTGGCCAGTTCAGGGTACTGGCCGGCAAACCAGGAGGTGCCGTAGGAGTTGTGGTCGATGGCGATGGGATCGGTGGCGGGAACGACGGCATCGAGGACTTGGACCTGGATGGGGAGGGTGGATTTCGCGCCGTTGGAGTCGAGGGTGGCGGTGATGGTGTAGGGGCCGGAGCGCAAGTCCGCGGGGATCCAGATATCGAGCCAGAAGGATTGGGTGGTTTGGTTAGGGACGCGGTTAGCGGGATCGGGGAGTTGGCCGCGGAGGGGGGAGGTGACGGGCACGAGTGCGTCGGGGTAGTAGAGCTTGCGGGTTGGGAGGAAGTGGAACCACTCGCGGTGGAGTTCCGTGGTGAGCGGGCCGGAGAGGGTGAGGGTGTAGGTGGCGGGTTGCAGGTCCGAGACCAGGATGCGGCAGGAGACGTAGGCGGCGCGTGGGGATTCGAGGGCGATGGACTTGGCGGGCGAGATGGCTGCGGAGCGGTCGGCGGGGACGATTTGGCCGAAGGGGTCCCAGCGGATGTAAGCGGGCAGGACGCTGAGGTCGGCGGCAGCGCAAGTGAAAAGAAGAGATGCGAGGGCGAGGGGAGCTTTCATTGAATTACTACCTAGGCACACCAGCGATAGACGAAGAGGAGGAGGGACTTGGCTGCATCGACGACGGTGTCGAGTTCGACATATTCGTCGGCGAGGTGGGTGTTGGCTCCGCGCGCGCCCCAGAGGACGGCAGGGATACCGAAGTGCTGTTGAAAGATAAACATGTCGCAGGGGCCTTCGATACCGGCGACCGGCGGCTCGGCGCCGAGGACTTCGGCGGCGCAGGCGGAGAGTTCGCGAACGAGGGCGGCGCCGGGAGAGATGGATGAGGCAGGGAGCCAGCGGATGGGGAATTCGACCTTGGGGGATCCGGAGAAGAGGTCGGGGCGGGCGGCGATGGTTCGATTGAACCAGTCGTGGAACTGGGCATCGATGGCGGCGAGTTCTTCGCCGGGCATGGTCTGCCAGAAGAGTTCGACCTGGCAGGATGTGGCGGTTGCCATGGGTTCGGAGCTACCCCAGGGGCCGGTGTGGATTTTGAGGATGGAGACGGGAACGGGGTTGGAGAGGTGGGCGTAGGCGAAGTGGGGCGGGGCGGAAGCGCGCCGTTGTTGGGCGAAGACGGGAACCTGGGAAAGGAACCAGGCGAGCTGGGCGGAGACGCCGGCTTCCATGGTGTCGGAGAGGATGCCGTCGCTGGGGACCTGGAAGGTGATGTGGGCGGTGCGGCCGCCGCGCTGAGAGGGGCAGACGCGGAGGAATGAGGGTTCGGAGATGATAGCGGCATCGGCGAGGTAGCCGCGGAGGCGGCCGGCGAGGGTACCGTTGACGCCGCCGAACTCTTCATCGACTACGGATTCGATGGTGAGGTCGCCACGCAGGTGGATGTCGAGATCGCGGAGGGCGCGGGCGACGAAGAGGTTGGTGGCGATGCCGGCCTTCATATCGTTGGAGCCGCGGCCGTAGAGTCGGCCGTTTTCGATGTGGGCGCTGAAGGGATCGCGGGTCCAGGGGAGGGTGCCGCGGGGGACGGTATCGATGTGGCCTGAAAGGATGAGGGAACGGCCGCCGCCCGAGCCGGTACGGCGTGCGGCGAGGTTGGGGCGTCCGTTGTAGTCGCGGCCGGGGAAGTAGAGTGGGTGGCCGGCGAGACCTGGGACGTCGCCGAGCAGGTAGAGGTCGGTGGTGAAGCCGCAGGACTTGAGAGAGGCTTCGCAGAAGCTCTGGCAGGCGGCTTCGGCACCGGTGGGAGGCGTATTTTCGGATGGAGTGCGGACGAGGGTTTGGAGGATGTCGATGAGGTCGTCGCGGCGGGAATCGACGTATTGAAGGATGTCTTTTTCGATGAGTGTTTCAGCCGGCATTGGAGGAGGCCTCCTCGAGGCTGGCCAGGGTCTTCGGCGCGAGGCGGAAGCCGCGGGTCAGGATAGCAAGGTAGATGATTCCGAGGGCAAGCCAGCCGAAACCGGCGAGCTTGGCCTTGGTTGTGAGATTAAACCACAGGAAGGAGCATACCAGCGTGCCGAGCAAGGGGAAGACGAGGTTCTGGATTGTCTGCCAGCCGGAACGTAGGCGCTCCCTGAAGTAGTAATGATTGACGACGCTGAGGTTGACGAGGATGAAGCCGGTGAGCGCGCCGAAGTTGAGGAGTTCGACGGCGAGTTGGAAGCGGAAAATCTGTGATCCAACGAGGGCGACGGCGCCCATGACGAGGATGCCGCGGACGGGAGTGGAGGTACGGGGATCGATTTTGGCGAAGATGCGGCTGGAGATGATGCCGTCGCGGCCCATGCCGAGCAGGAGGCGGGATGCACCTGCCTGGCCGGTGAGGGCGCTGGCGAGACCGGCGACGAGGAGGACGAAAGTAAGGGCGCCGAACATGAGGCGTCCGCCGATGAGCGAAGCGATGTCGATGATGGCGGTATCGATCTGGGGAAATGCCTTGAAATCGGGCCAGACGAGGGCGGCGAGGTAGACGGTGAGGATGCAGATGAGGCCCTGGAAGATGCAGACGGCGACGGTGGCCCAGCCGATGTCGCGTTTGGGGTCGATGGCGTCTTCGGCGAGGGTGGAGATGGCGTCGAAGCCGATGTAGGAGAGGGTGGCGACGCCGGCGCCGAGGAGGAGGGAGCCGGAGGTGAAGGAATCGGGGCGGAAGATGGCGTGGTAGTCGAACAGGCCGGACCAGCCGTGGAGGGTGACGATGTGGCGGATGGAGAGGATGGTGAACAGGGCGGCGCAGCCGGTCATGATGGCCATGAGCCAATAGGAGGCGCGGGCGGTCACGCGGATGCCGCGGAGGTTGACGGCGGTGATGGCAAAGGTGAAGATGACGGCCCAGATCCAACTGGGGACGAGGGGAAGAAGGCGCTCGGCGGTGAGGGAGGCGTAGATGACGCTAAGCAGAGGGATGAGGAAGTAGTCAAGAATCATGGCCCAGCCGGCGAGGAAGCCGGCATGGGGGTTGAGGCCCTTCTGGGCGTAGGTATAAGTTGAACCGGCCGAGGGGAAGACGGCGGCCATTTTGCCGTAACTGGCGGCGGTGAAGAACATGGCGGTCATGGCGACGACATAGGCCAGGGCGGCGTGGCCGCCGGAGAGTTGCTGGACGATGCCGAAGACGGGGTAGGGGGCGGTGGGCGTGAGGATGACGAGGCCGTAGAGGACGAGATCACGCCGGGACAGGACGCGCCGGAAGTGTTGCTGGTCCTGAGGGAGGGACTGCCGCGGGCCGGTTGAAGTATCCATGCCGAAGAGATGAGTTTAGCGAACTGAGTCCTGACGGTGCGGGCGAGAACCCGGGAAGAAGGAGCGTGGCGGGGGCCAGGGGAAGCCCCCGCCACGGCGGGTGTACTTACCAACTCAGGCGGAGCGAGAGCTGGATGGTACGTGGGTCGTTGGTTTGGGTCGTCAAATCCTGAAGACCGGTGGTGACGTTCGGACTGGCGTCGTTGGGGTGGTTGAAGGCGTTGAAGAAGTCGGCCGTGAATCGGAGCTTGACGCCTTCGGTGATGGAGAAGTTCTTGAACGCCGAGATGTCGGTGTTCCATGCGCCGGGTCCCTTATAGAATGCGCGGGAGTTCCAGTTCACGGTTTCACCGATGCTGGTGTTGCGGACGGTTCCGTTGGCGAGCAACTGTGGAATCTGGTTGGCGAAGTTGCTGCCGACCGGGCGCAGGATGCGCTTGGAGCGGTCGAGTGGGATCAGGGCCTGGAGTTTGGCCTGATCAACGTTGGTGGCGGAGGTTGGATTAAAGTCTCCAGCGAACCACAGCCTTTGGGTTCTGCCGGCATAGGTCATGGTCAGGCGCTGGTCCTCGGAGAGCGAGGGATCCCCAAAAAGGTACTCGCCTGATGTTACGCCCATCCAGTAGCCGGAGCGCCAGTCGCCGATGGCCGCCACCTGCCAGCCGCCGATGAGGGCATCGAGGGCGCCATTTGCGTTGCCGGCGAATTTCTTGCCTTTGCCGAAGGGGAGGTCGTAGATGCCGTTCCAGCGCATGCGGTGGGCAGGAACGCTTGTCGCGTTCTGGTAGCCGAGACGCAGACGTTGATCGTAGGAGAGGTTGCCGCCGCCGAGGAGTTGGATATTCTCCGGCGTCTGGGAGACGCCATTGGTTGAGTTGATCGAACCGCCGCCGGATTCGAAGCCGCCTGCGTCGGAGGTTGTCAACATGCGGGTGAAGGTGTAGAAGTACTGCATCGCGAGGCCGTTGCTGTAGCGGCGCTCGACCTCGGCCTGGAGGGAGTTGGTGTTCGAGAAGCCCGTCTTGTTGGTCGCGTTGCCGATCGACCAATCCTTGTTGACGCGGAGCAAATCGCCGTTGGAAGGGGGAGCGAGCTTAGTGCGGGCAACGTAGTTGTATTGTGCTTCGCGGCTGTTGGCGCTGAACTTCTGTTCAAGCCCCGTGGTGTGGTTACCGATGTAGCTCAACCGGATCGAGGTCATCTTCATGAGCTCGCGCTCCAAGGTGAAGTGCCAGGACTGCGCGTGGCCGTCCTGCCAGTTGTTGGGATCCATGGGAACAACGGGCCGAGCCGAGGAGGGCAACTCGACAATTCCAGTGATGGGAATCGTCACCTTGCCGATGAAGTAGTCGGACTTGGGCGCCGTGCGGACGCCATAACTTCCGGTCCCATCGAGATAGGCAACGGGATTCTCATACCGCAGATTGAACGGCGGGTTGGTGCGCGAGGCCTGGAGGATTTGCGACAGCGGCATGGTCCAGAAGTACTCGCCGTAGCTTCCGCGGACGACCGTCTTCGAGCTGAGCTTGTACGCGAATCCGAGGCGCGGGCCGAAGTTATTGTGGTCTCCGGGTATCAAGTGGCTGGGCATCCCGATCTTGTCGGCGGTTGTCCAGGTGAGACCGCGCGCCTTCCAACTCGCCAGCATTGAAGGCGGCAATCCACCGATGCTCTCCATCGCCGTGCTGCCTGGGGTGACAACCTGGAAAACACTGCCGAGAGTATTGAGGTCGACGTTCACAAGGCGGTCGTACTTCTCCTTGTATGGCGTCCACAGGTCGTAGCGGAGCCCGAGACTCAGGGTGAGTTTCGGGGTCACCTTCCAGGTGTCCTGGGCATACATACCCATTTCCTTCTGCCGGAAGTAGAAATAGCCGCGGTTGTACTGGGCTGAATAATAGCTGGCCAAACCGAGACCCATCGTGGCAAACCCGTCGCCGGTGAAGGGGACGGCGCTGTCGCTGGCGGGATCGTATTGGGAGGTCCATTCTGGGCCGAAATCGTGCTCGCCCATGGCTTGCTGGAGCTCAACGATGTTATTCAACTCATGACGGTACTGGCCGCCAAACTGGAACGTGTGCGCGCCGGTGACCCATGTGAGGTTCGGCTGGAAGATGTATGCGGTGAGCATCTCATTCTTGCGGTTGTCGGCGTCCCATTCGAAGTAGGTATTCCAGTCGTTGTCGGCGTGGGAATACATCGTGGGCCAGCCGGATTCGCCGAAGGGATTGGGCAGGCCGAGTTTCTGGGCCCAATTCGTGAAGTCAGCCAGCGTGCCGGAACTCTTGGGCGCTCGGTTGACGGCAAACAGCATTTCGCTGACGAGGGTGGGAGTAAAGGTCTTCGTGTAGCGGACCGACGCATTATACACATCGGCATCGCTGCGGCTGGTTCCGTAGCCGTCGGTGATATCGGTCCGGGGCCCGCCGTAACGGCCGCCGTTTTGCGTGAATCTGCGCTGCGAGTGGGTGAACCGTCCGGTTAGGATATTCTTCTCGTTGAAATTGTGGTCCCCTCGCAGAGTCAGGTTGTTCCGGTTGTCTCTGACCGAATAGACCTCCTGCATGTTGGGACCGAGGTACGGGCTGTTTGAACTCGTGGGCAGGTGGCTGACGCTCTTCATCGTGGCGAAGAAAGGCGACAGGCGGCCCGTGGGGATCCTGTTGCCGACGAAGGGCGTTCTCAGTCCATTTGCGCCGGTGGTGAGTGGATCATAGATGGCGTAGAGATTGTTGTTGGCGTCCCTTGCGCCGGAGAAATCGCCGCCCCACATGGTCTCGGTGGGAACTGTCATCTCGTAGTAGGTCTGCTGGCGCTGCCGGTAACCTTCATACGCCGCGAACCAGAAGGACTTGTTGCGCCCGTCATAGACCTTGGGAATGAAGACCGGGCCGCCCGCCGAAGCGCCAAACTCATTGCGCTTGAGCACCGCGGGGGTGTTGCCGTCCTGGCGCTTCCGTGATACCAGCCCAGCGCCGTTGTTACGGAAGGTCTCAAAAAGCGAACCATGGAACTGGTTGGTGCCACCCTTGGTGACGACAGTGACCGTCGCCGGGCGCGAGAACTGAGCGCCGGAGCCTACGGTTTCGATGCGGAACTCCGCGACAGTGTCGAGGCCGGGTTGAACGCGGGCCATGCCGCCGCCGAAGCGGTCGACGAGGGAGACGCCGTCGAGGGTCATTTCGGCCGAGCCGACCTTCATGCCGTTGATGCGGGGATTGCCGCCGCCTTCAACGCCAGGGGTGAGGTCAAACAGGTTGGTGATCGAACGGCCGTTCAGGGGCAATTGCTGAATGCGGATGTTGTCCTTGACGCTTCCGACTTCGGAACTCTCCGTGGTAATGACTGGGGCTGCGCCGGTGACCTCGACAACGGTGTCAACGCTACCGACTTCGAGTGTGGGTTCGACGACGGCCGTCTGGCCGGCGCCGAGGTTCAATTCAGAGGACCACTTCTTAAAGCCCTGCGACTCGGCGGTCATTTTATACTGGCCGATCGGCAAGCTGGTGAACAGGTAGAAACCAAGTTCGTTGGTGTTGGACTGGCGCGAAATGTTGGTGCTGGTTTGAACCAGGACAACCTTCGCGTTTGGGACAACGGCGCGCGCGGAATCAAACACGGTTCCGCGGATGACGCCCGTTCCGGTTTGCGGGAATGCGGGGACTGTGAGGCAAATCAACAGTGCCGCCAGAAGCAAGGGACTCCAAAGTTTCATACGCATTGCAGGCTACCTCAGTGCTGACAGTTGAACTTGACCGCGGCCCAGGTCGCAGAGCAGGTCGTGGGCGAGGCCGCGGGCAGAGCCCATGGCGCCCATGAGGGCGGCGTCGGCGCCGAGCGCTGAAAGCTCGATGCGCATGGGCCACGGAATGACGCGCCCAACCAAATCACGGATACGGTCGGCGACAAGGCCGAAGAGTTCGCCCGCGAGCACGATCAGCTCGGGGTCGATGGTTGCCGCCATGTCGGCGACGGCAATACTGATTTGCGAGGCCACCTCGTCGAGGACACGCTCGGCCGCCTCGTCGTTGCGGCTGACAAGGTCGGCGAGTTCGGCGGCGAGATCGGCGCCAGGCAAGATCGATGATCCCGTCGATTGAGCGGCCTGGGCGGAGATCACCCTCTCGCGGACGCGGTCGCTGCCGATGGCCAATTCGAGCAGGCCCCGCTCGGCGACGTCCTGCCCGGCGGCCGATGCGCGATCAAAAATCATGTGGCCGATTTCGCCGGCGGCCCAGTGGGTTCCCTGGTAGAGGCGTCCGCCCAGGACAAGGCCCGCGCCGACGCCGGTACCGAGGCGGATGAGGATGAAGTTCTGGACGCCGGCGGCGAGGCCGGAGTGCATCTCGCCGAGGGCGGCGAAGTTGACGTCGTTGTCGACCAGTGTGGGGACGCCAAAGTGGTCCTCGATGCGATTGCGGACCTCGACGTTGCGCCAATGGAAGACGTTGCCGGCTTCGAGGACCGTGCCGGTGTTGGCATCGACGCGGCCGGGAGCGGCGATGCCGATGGAGAGGAGTTGCTTTTCCCTCCCGCGGCCACGGGAGAGGATGGACTGGATGGCGGTGCAGAGGACGTCGAGAACGTGGGCGGCGCCGAAGGCGGGGGTGATGGGGCAGGTTTCGAAATCGATAGGGCGGCCGTCGAGGTCGGCGAACCAGATGCGAACGGTGGAAGAACCGATTTCGGCGGCGATGAGGGCGCCGCAATCGGCATCGAAACGAAGCATCGTTGGGGGCTTACCGCCGCGGGCGTCGGGGGAGCCTTCGCCATCCTCGACGACGATGCCGCGCTCGATGAGGTCGGCGACCTGGCTGGAGACGGTGGGCTTGGTGAGTCCGCTGAGGCGGGCGAGTTCAGCGCGGGAGACGAAGCCTTTTTCGCGAATGATGTCGAGCAGGAGCGCAGCGTTCACCTTGCGCATGCCGGAGGCGCGCATACGGCCGGTGGAGGAGTGGTGTGCGGCGCGCCGCATGGGAATTGAGTATGTACGTTAACTTTCCTAACAATGTGAGTTGAACATAGGTCAGAGGCGAAGTCAAGTAAAATTCATAAAAGGAAAGGCCCTGCTCGAAGTCATCGGAACAGGGCCTGGGAGGGCGCGACCAAACGAACCTGTGGAGTCAGACCTTCGGCAGGGGGTACTCGTCCCGATAGGTCTTTGTTAACAAGGCGTTAGCGTCTTTATCCGAGCCGAATGTCTCTGTTGCCGGGTCGAACTGGACGTCGCGTTTCAGGCGGCAGGAGATGTTGCCGAGGTGGCAGAGAGTGGTGCTGAGGCGGCCGATTTCGACGTCGCTGTTGGGTGTATTGCGGGACTTGACGCATTGGAGGAAGTTCTGTTCGTGGAGAAGCTTTCCTTCGGCTTTGACGGAGGGGCCGGGTTCGCCCTTGGGACCGAAGACGCGCCAGCCTTTGTCGTCGACGACGAGGGCGGCATCGGAGCCGTAATAGGCGGTACCGGCAATGGCGCCTTCGGGCGGACGTTGTGCGCCGAAGCTGCGGAGTTCCCAGACGAGTTGGAAATCGGTGTAGTCGTAGGTGACGGTCTGGGTGTCGGGGACTTCTTTGCAGTCCTTGAGCCAGTAGATGCCGGAGGAGTCGGAGACGCGGGTGGGGAGGCAGTTTTTGACGCCGCGCATCATTTGGATGGCCCAGATGGCGGTGTCGAGCATGTGGACGCCCTGGTTGCCGAGTTCGGTGTTGCCGTAGTCCCAGAAGAAGCGCCAGTTGTAGTGGAAGCGCATGGGATTGAAGGGACGTTTGGGCGCCGGGCCGAGCCACATGTCGTAGTCGGCGGTGGCGGGCGCGACGCCGTCGGGCGGATTGCCGATGGAGGGACGGAGTTGGCTGATCCAGGCCTTGATGAGGCAGACCTTGCCGAGCTTGCCGGAGGCGGCGTATTCGGCGGCGGACTTATAGTGGGCGCCGCTGCGGCGCTGGGTGCCGACCTGGACGATGCGGTTGTACTTGCGGGCCGCTTCGCGGATCATGTGGCCCTCGGCGATGGTCTGGGAGAGGGGCTTTTCGACATAGACGTCCTTGCCGGCCTGGCAGGCGAGCAGGGCCATGTGGGTGTGCCAGTGGTCGGGCGGAGCGATGATGACGGCATCGATGTCCTTGTCGTCGAGGACGCGGCGGAAGTCGCGGGCGCGTCCGGGTTTGACGCCCTGGGCCTTTTCGAGTTCGGGCGACACCTCGTCGATGATGTCGTCGTCGATGTCGCAGATGGTCTTGACTTGAGCGCCGGCCTGGATGGCGCGGCCGGCGACCCAGCGGCCCTGATTGCGGCCTCCGATGAGGGCGAGCGTGATCTTTTCGCTTGCGCCGAGGGCGCGCGGGTTCAGATTGAGAAACGTACCGGCGGCGGCGAGGGCGGCGGTTTTTCCGAAGGTTCGGCGGTTGGCGGATTCCATGATGATGACTCCCAATTCAGGATACGGCAGCGGCTACTCTTCGAGACGGGCCTCGGCGAGGCCGCGGACGGGGACGGTATTGCGTTTGGCGTAGCCGCTGGTGATTTTGCCGAGTTGGGCGCGCCAGGCTGCCAGGCCGATGCTGCGCTCCGGGGCGAACATGTAGCCGAGGTCGGCCGTGCGGTCTGCCCAGTGGTCTTTCGTGTCGTCGAGGACGTGGACAAACTTCCGGCCATCCACTTCCCTGCCCTTCGGATAGCGGCTCTTTTCAAAAACAGCGGTCAGATAGCGCCGGACACCGGCGGATTCCTGCTCGATCCGGGCGATCCGGTTGTGGGCGGCGACAAGGTGGCCGACAGCTTGGGCGGGCCGGTTCTTGGCAGCCTCCGCGGCGGCTTGCGCGAGGTCGCGTTCAGTCTGGCCCAGCGAGGTGATGAGGTCCCAGTGGTGGCCGGTGAAACGGGCCAGCGAGAGAAGGACTTCGAGGTTGTATTGGTTGCGCGAGGCACGGAGCATGTTGGCGGTAAGCGAATGGCGAAGCTGGTCGTTCTGAAGGCTCTGGACCGGAGCCTCGGCGAGCAGGTTCTTGTACTTCGCCGAGAACTGGGGCTGGAAGGCAAGAGTGGCGGGATCGGGCAGCGGGGGCGGGGTGAGGGTGAGGTCCTGGCGGGCGGTACCGATCCCAGGGGCGTCGGAGTTACCGTAGCCGGGCTTGCGGACGCGTGAAACGACGCGGTCCCAGGCGCGTTGCCACGACCGGGCCTGGCGCTGCATTGAACGGTAGACCTCGATCATGCCTTCGGCGCGGGGGCCGTAATAGACCTGCATGAACTCGGCGACATGCTGTTCGGCTCCAGGGGATCCGGGATGCCAGCCCCAACTCGCCGACGCGCTCCAGCCGAGCCAAAAGGTTTCGTCGTGGAGGCCCGAGTCGCCCCAGGCCGCGCCGAAGATGCCGATGGGATTCATCCTGAGGGCGCGGGCGTTGGCGATCGAGTTGTGGAGCGACGAGATACGGCCGGAGGTGAAGACGGATTCGAATTCACCCATGACGATGCCAGGCGGGAGGCTTTCGATGGCGAGGTGGTCGGGGAAGAGGAACTCCGAGCCTTGCGTCGAGGTGTAGACGAGCTGGCGCATGCCCTTTCGTTTCTGGATTTCCACGAAGCTCTCTTCGCCTACGACGCCGTCGATGACGTCGTTGGGGATGCGTTCCATGTCCTTGTCGAGAAGCGGGTATTCGATCCAGGCCAACATGCGGCGGCCGCGCTGGGCGAGGTGGTCGCGGGCGCGGATGGCGAAGTCGGCCCAGGCGGCGCTGCGGTTTTCGGGGGTGTAGGGGAGCTTGCAGTTCTTGCCGATGCCGGCATAGTAGATCTCGTCGGTGGAGACGAAGAAGTAATCGATGCCCTTGGTGGCGGCGATCACGTCGTCATACATCTGGAAGATGAGCTTGTAGGTCTCCTCGTTACAGAGGTCGGACATGTAGTTGTTACCGTCGGCGCGGAGGTGGGCGAACCGCGGGTGTTTGAGGACATAGGCCATATGCGCGGGCGACTGGATGACGGGCACGACCTGGACGAAACGTTCGAGTCCGTAGTCGACGATTTCCTGGAGTTCGGCGGGCGTGAATGCGCCGGGCGCGCCGATGATGGGATTCGACGGGTAGGAGAACTTGTCTTCGAGTTCGAAGCCGATCATGTTGGCTTTGAACCTGACGGCCCAGTCGATGTAGCGCTTGAGCGTGGTCATGCGGTTCTGCTGGTGCTTGGTGTCCCAGTGAAGGAAGCGCAGGGCGAGACGGGGCCAATCGTCAATCTCGCATTCAGGCGCGATCAATTGGCCGCGTTCGTTTGCGCGGATGAGTTGGATCAGGGTTTGGACGCCGTAGAGAAGGCCGGCGTCGCCGTTGGCGGTGATTTGAACACGGCCGGGCGCGACGGTGAGATGGTAAGCCTGAGCGGCGGTCTCGGCCGGCGCGGCAGCGACTGCGCCTTGACGGACGCGCAGCGTGATGACGTTCCGACCAGGTCCTGGCGCAGGCTTCAAGGCGAGCGAATGGAATGCTGAGAGGTCCTGAGCCAGGGTACGCGTGGCAATGTGATTGGCCGGGCCGTCGATGGACCAGGAGTTGTCGATACCGATGTCGCCGGCGTGCAGGGTCACATTCCGCGGCGACGGGATGACGGCGTGGCCGCGGAGGAAGAGATCGGTTGGCGCGGGTTCGGCGGCTGCCGTTGACGCGAACAAGAGGGCGAGTGTGAGGATGGTGTTTTTCATGGGTCTCTCGCTGGGTCAATTGAGAAGTTGGCGGTAAGCGCTGGCGGCGGGTTCGTCGATCCCTCGCGTGGCAGTGCGGACGTTAGGCGCGGACCTGAAGGCGGCCTGGGCGGCTGGCGAAGAGAGGGGCACGCCCATGGGCGTGGTTGGGTCGACGGCGATGACGGGTCGAGGGGCGACAAGGGCGGCGAGTCCGGGCAGGTCGTAATGGCGGAGGGCGCCGGGGACGATGGATTCGAAGACGTCGCGGTGGATGGGCGATTCGGCGATGGAGCGGTAGGAAGCGACCATGCCGTCAAGCAGGAGGCGCGCGAAAGGCACGCCGGCGGCGGCGGCATGAAGCAGGGCCGGGGCGGCGTTGCCCTGAGCCGCGCCGTAGATCCGCTTGCTATCGACGCCGGGTCGCGAGGCAAGGAGGTGGAAGCCGCGCTGGATGTCGAAAGAGCGCTGGGCGACGAGGCTCGTGCCGAGCATGACCGAGGTCATGGCGGAATCGTAATCGCCAAACCAGGTCTGCCAACTGCCGCCCTTCGTGGCCTCGGCTGGACGGGTTTCGCCGAATCCGCGGGCGTCGATTGCGAGGACAATCGCACCGCCCGAAGCGAGCGCTTCGATTTCGCTCCAGGTTGCGCGCTTCCCTTCCGAAGAAGCGAGTAGAACGGCTGGGCGGGATGCCGGTGCAGATGCTGTTTGCGAGACGATGACGGCGGGGATGAGGATGCCGGGTTCAGATTCGTAGAGTAGCTTTTCGATGAGGAGGCCGCCGCGGCGTTCGGAACCGTAGGCGCGGACGGTTGGAACAGAAGAGTCCTCGCGCCAGTTGATCTGGCGGCGCAGGACGTCGGGAGACGGGGTGGCGGGGGGATTGAGTGCACGGGCGCGGTCACGCGTGAGGGTGAAGACGGTCTGTCCGCCCAGCGACGTGACGACCTGACCGGTCTTCGTGCAGGCGAGTTCGGCTTCGGTGGCGGGTGGGACGGCAGTTTCGCCCTCGGGGGCTTTCTGGTTTTTCAACCAGCGGTCGAACCAGGCATAGGAAGCGAGACGGAGGTTGATCGTGTAGCCGTGGCCCTCGTCTGTTTCGACCATGTTGAGCTTTTCGCGGGCGGAGGCGGCCAGGTAGGTTTCCGAGGCCGTGGCGTAAGTCGAACGCGCGCCCTGGAGCGAGAAGAAGTCGCGGATGGCGGAGAGCATCAGAAACGGCTTCGGGGCGAAGGCGCGGATGAAATCGATGTGTTCGAAACCGGCTCCGAGGAAGCCGGGGATGCACTGTTCAGCGTCCTGGGGACCGATGGTTTCAAGCAGGCGCTGCCAGGAGGTGATGAAGCAGGAGGGCGCGGCGACATGGATGCGGTCATCGAGAGCGGCGAGATAGGAGGTATGCGTACCGCCGCCGGAGTTGCCTGTGATGCCGATTCGCTTCGGATCGACTTCAGGGCGCGAGAGGAGATAGTCGAGGGCGCGGATGCCGTCCCAGATGGTGTATTTGGCGAAGGCGTCGCCGACGACGAGGGATTGGATGCCAAGGATGGTGTGTTCCGTCGTGGAAGGAGCGACTTTGGAATCGCCGAGTGCTTCGTCCCAGTGCTGAATGCGTTCACCCTGGCCGATCTGGTCCCAGGTGAGGGCGACGTAGCCGCGGCGGGCAAAGGTGGCGATGATCTGCTGCCAGACGGGGTAGGCCTTGGCGCCAGTTTCGTGGCCGATGGGGAACAGGATCGCCGGGAAGGGGCCTGTGCCGGCAGCGGGGAGATAGAGATTGGCGGTGACGAAGAAGCCGGGCTGGCTTTCAAAGACGATCTTTTCGATGCGGTAGCCGTCGCGGTTGAGGGCGCCGACGACGCGAGCGTTCAGGGGCGTGCGCTCGGGGAGGCCGCCGAGTCCCTCGATGAAACGGGCGCGGAATTCACTGAGCGTGGCGGGTGAGGTGCGGCGGTGCTGGCGGACCTGCTGTTTGAGATAGTCCGGCAGCATGTCACGCAGGGCACGGCCATCGACCTGGTTCGAGAGGAAGTCGAGGTTGGGCGTCTGGGCGGGCGCGATGGCGGGCAGGAACAGCAGGGCTAGGGCGATGGACTTCATTTCAGGTCCTTTCTGGTGACACGGGCGGCGATGTCGCGCCAGAACGGGGGCGGCTTCAATTCCAAGCCATAGCCGAAGTGGTTGGAACGGCGGACGCGCCCATTGTCCTGACGCAGGATCTCTCCGCGTATGGTATCCCACCAGTCGATGACATACTCGCCGTCGGCGAGGCCGGTGACGTTCAGGCTGGCGGCGGTCTGCTGTGGACCGCGTTCCGGCTTGCCCTCGACGATGCGGAAGGCGAGCGGGTCGTGGATCCAGAGCAATGCGCGGTCGGGCGCGGCGAGGCCATAGACGTTGAGGGTGACGGGCAGGCTGGGGCGCGACAGGCCGGTTGGCGACCATTTGCGCGCGGCGAGGTCTTCGCCTTTGAGAAAATTGGCCAGCGGCTTGTAGTGGCGGTAGAGGTCGAGCCCGTCGACGTAATTGTGCCACCACCAATACAGGCCCGTGCCGGCGGCGCCGCTCAGGGCCGATGCCCAGATGGTGTCGTGAAAGTGGTGGCCGTCGGGGTCGAGTTTGATAGCGGTGGCCGGGTCTTCGACGCCCTGTTCGCCGAAGAAGAAGGGTTTGCCGTAGGGGCGCATCAGGTGGTCAGTGTCCTGAAGCGTGTACTGGGGCGTGTCGTACTTGGCTTCCCAATAGGAGTGGGCCTGGACGATGCCGATGTCGGGCAGGGCGAACATGCGGGAGTCGCGCCAACTGGTGGTGATGAGGTGACGCCAGGGGTCAGTCGCCTTGATGTAGGCGGCCATTTCGCGGTGCCAGGCTTCGTTGGCGGCGGGGTCGAAGCCCTCATTGTTATCGACCTCGTTCCAGAGTTCCCAGGCGGCGAGATGCATCGACCAGCCCCAGCGGGCGACGCTGTAGCGGAGGCGGCGGCGAACAAGTTCGCGAGCTTTGGGATTGGTGAAATAGTCTTCGGGTTTGACGCAGGGACCGCCGTTGGCGGCGTTATAGGGATTGCGGGGCCAGCGGTGTTTCTGTTTGGTCTGCCACCAGACGGTCATCTCGAAAGTGAGCTGATAGTAGATGTCCTGGCGTTCGCACTCGGAGGCAACGTGGTCGAAGCGCCAGGCGGAGGCAAGGTCGTAGCGGCCGAGTCCGGTAGCCTGGGTTTCGAGCGGGAAACCGGCAAAGCCGGCGTCGCCGGGAGAGGCGACGATGGAGGTGTCCTGGGGGACGTAGTATTCCTGCCAGAGGCGGACATAGTTGGCGCCGTTCGAGGACAGCTTTGGGAGGAGCCGGTCGTAGTAATAGGTTCCTTCGCGCTTCTCGTACATGCACAGGTTCTCGCCGATGGCGAAGAAGGGTTTTCCCGTGGAATGTTCAAGATAGCTGGGGTTCCTGGGACTTGACCAAACGAACCCCGGGCGGCCGCCTGGCTGGATTTGGACGGTGAGGGGCCGGCTGAGGCCGGCTTGGCCGCCGATTTTCGATTCGACGACGACGGTGTGGCGGCCGGCTTCGGGGCTGGAGAAGCGGACGCGCCAGGCGGGCTTGCCGGCGGGTGTGAGCTGTTCGACGCGATCCGCGCCCACCGCGCCTGGGTTGGCGATGGCTCGGGTGAAATCCTGAAACCAGAAACCGGGGACGCGAAGAGTGCGGCCCGACGGGAGAGTGACGATGGCGTCGACGGTGGCTTCGTTTGGATCAAACGGATTCATTGGTGCGGAACCGGTGGAGACTTCCAGTTCGACCCGTTCGTATTGAGCGGCCCGCGGGGTGAGGAGATGGACCTCGGGCGGCGCAAGGAGGAAAAGCGCGAGAACGAGCATTCGTGTGAACTCCTGTCTTGCCAGGATGGGGCTGCCGGTGTAGGCTGTTAGTTAGTCTACTTTCCTAACTCAGGATTAGACCATAGACCGCGAGTGAACGCAATGCGGAAATCGACGCAGACCGGTCAGTTACGTTAAGCTGTGCACGCCATGATGATCCCAACACTGCTGTTATCGCTGTTGACGACGCCGTATCAGGACCTGAGTTTTGAGAGCCGGGTGTTCGGGCAGGAGCGGCACTACCGGCTGTTTCTGCCGGCGGGATACGAGGACGGGGCGCGGCGCTATCCGGTCATCTACTATTTCCACGGGCACAGCGACCGGTACACGCTGGAGCGCTATGACGACGGGAAGGACACGGTACCGAAGATTGCGCGGTTTGTGGCAGAGAACCCTGTAATCGTGGTCTCGGTGGACGGGTATGTGGCCGGGCACTACACGGGGTTCTATGGGGGCGCGCCGTGGGACGTGATGAAGGACGGCGGGAAGTACGACTTCGGCGAGTACTTCAAGGAGTTGGTCAAGCACATCGATGGGAGTCTGAGGACCATCCCGGACAGGCGGCACAGGGCGACATCGGGCTTGAGTATGGGCGGCTTCGAGAGCCTGTATCTGAGCGCGCGGTATCCCGACCTTGTGGGCAGCGCGTCGGCGTTCAATCCGGGGCCGGAGTTCTATGCGGGCGAGACGGGGCGGCGGGTGTTGTGGCGGCCGAAGGACCATACGGCGAATCACACACGGACGATGGTACGGCTGATCCGGGCGAGCGGCGATTACATCAGCCAGTATCACGAAGAGACGCGGATGGCGTATGCACGCGATGGGGCGGTGGATTTCGAATTCCGGCAGGACGAGTACCACCGGCACTGGGCGACGTCGATCGGAGAGACTTTTGCGTTTCACTCGCGGGCGTTCGAGAATCCGGCGCTGAGCAACATACCCGACGTCTTCCATCACGACAACGCTCACGCGCGTTTTTCGGTATGGGGGTGGGATTTTTCGACGGCGGACGGAGGGGCCGGGTATACGGTGCTGCGCGACGTTTCGCAGAGCGGGTTGAGAGTGGAGACGCGGCGGTATGCTCCCGATGGGCCCGCGGTCGAGGGAAGGACGATCACGGTCACGACGCCGCCGGTCTACAAGGCGGGCACGGCGTATGCGTTGATTGACGCTCCGCTGGGCGGGGGCGAACCGCGGCGGCTGACGGTGACGGCGGGCGCGGATGGACGGTTGAAATTCGACGTGGACGGATCGGGGCGGCAGGTGAGCATCACGGGGCCGGGCGCGGGCGCGCAGCAGCCGGTGCTGCTGCCGGTGGGACGCGGCGACGTGGTGAGAGTGCTGCCGGGCATCGAGACGGAATTGCCGATTCGCGTTTACAACCCGCGGACGGAGGCGATGAAGGGTGTGTCGGTGGAGTTGGACAGCGACTACCCGACGGTCGAATTGTTGACCAAGAGCGCGACGGTTGAGGAGATCCCGGCGGGCGGGTCAGTGGATCTTTCCAAGCGGTTCAAGGCGCGCTTCACCGGCGGCGCGGGCGATTATGCGGCGGCACGGATCCGGGTGAATATGGCCGCCGGGTGGCCGGGCACGGCGGACAGGTTCGACGTCATGATCGCACCGGATGGGATGACGGCGCCGGCCGAGGTCGAGGTGATGGACGGGCGCACGAAGGCATTCAGCGTGTTCCGGCAGAAGGGCAACCAGGGCGGCGGCGCGGCGCGGGAGCGGACCGTGACCGAGGGCAAGGGAAACGGCAATGGCATTCTTGAGCCGGGCGAAGAGGCGACGATCTGGGTGAAGCTGGCGCAGGGGCTGGACCCATTCGATAAGGGCAACTGGCATCGCGTGCGGGTTTACGCGGATTCGCCGTGGATTGAAGAGATCGAACGGATCGAGGACGACAAGGAACGCGAGTGGACGGCCGCGAAGGACCTGACGAGCGTCATTCGCATGGCGGTGAAGACGCCGGTGGGGACCGTCATTCCCATCGTGCTGTGGAACGAGAGCTTGAGTTTTCATTTCACGCCGGACGTGCGGTATGGCGTGGAACGGCTGTATCAGGCCTATCAGTTGCACCGCGGACATGTGCACCGGCTGGAGTTGAAGGCGGGGGGACGGTGAGGCATGCGGCTGGGAATGCGGACGGGAGCCCGCTCCTTCGAAGGTCGCGTCTGGAAACCCGCTTGGTCAGGAGTGCGGTTCGGAACCCGCTCTCTGCGTTCGCGGCCTCTTGCTTGGGGGGTGGCTTTTGTCACCGGCGATGGCCCACAGGGCCATGGAGATTCCCTCGAAGGTCACGCCTGGAAACCCGCTCTCTTCGTTCGCGGTTCCTCGCTTCGGCGCGTCTTTTGTGAATAGTGGGATTGTCAGATTAGGGAAGTCAGTGAGGTTGATGCAATGCGGCGGATGAGGAACTGGATCTGGATTGGCTCGCTGATGCTCGGCGCATTGGCAGGCGCTCAGACGCGTCCCGTGGACGGGACGGTATTGAGCAACGACGCTTGGCCCCGGGCGACGCGGCTGCCGGAATGGACCTCGGACGTCATGCGCATTTCTGGCGTCGAGAAGGCGAGCGAGACGGCGCAGGGGAAGGCGTTTTTCGAATGGCTGCGGTTGTTCTCGCGGATGGCCGTGGGCGGGATGATCCAGTCCTTCGAGGGCGAATACGGCAAGGAAAAGAGCGTGATGGACGCGCATAAGCAACTGTTCGTTTATGGATGGGGTTTTTGCGACACATCGAGCCGGATCGCCGAAGCGGCGTGGCAGGAGTATAAGCGCGACCCGCGCGCGGGCGAGCGGGTGATCACGCAACATGAGGACGGCGGGTACCACACGATGTACCGGTTGCGGATGGACGGCAGGCACGGCGCGTTCGACCCGCGCTATGGCTATTATCTGGTCGAGCGCGATGCGCCGGATGCGCGGATCCTGGACTGGTCCGAGTTGAACGGCAAGTTTGAAATCAACCGCGGGTACAAACACCGGTCGCGGCCGTTCTTCGAGATTCACGGAATCGAGTGGGAGCGCGCGCTGCTGATCCAGCCCGCCTACTTCGAGAGCGAGAAGGCCTGGCGCGCCGCGGGAGCGCCCAAAGAGAATGTCTTCGGAGACGGGGCGTACAAGATGGGCACGGTCTTCCACGACATGGGGTTCACTCTGAAACGGGGCATGACGGTGACGCGGTATTGGGATAACTTAGCGCGCAAGTTCTACATACCGGCAGGAACGAATACGAAGCGCGAGTGGCCGTTCCTGGCAAGCGGGCGGTTCTACCGGGTGACGGAGAGTTCGCATGGAGGGAACTGGCCGAAGTACGATCCGAATCACGCGCGGGTGAAGGCGTACTTAACGACCGTCCCGGAGACGGAGGGCTATCCGAAGGAACTGGCGGGCGGGCGGTCAATCGGCCAAGCCTATGGAGTGATTGAGTACAAGCCGAAGCTGGAAGACGCGGCGTATCTGGATGCGGTGGACGCGGGAGCGACGCTGGTTCACGCGAGCGCAGCGCCATATCTGCGTCCGAAGCAGGCCGCGGACGGGGGCGAGGCGGTGTTCGATGTGCGGTCGCCGTTTGTATTGGTCGACGGGACGCTTTCGACCGTGTTGGCGGGCGGGGCGGAGATTGCGATCCGGACGCTGGCTCCGAAGACGCGCAACGCGTCGGAGCCGGATCATTGGTCCGCCTGGCAGCCGCTGTTTGCCGGCGAGGGAACGCGCGCGGCCGAACTGGGACGTCCGCGATTCAATGGGCGGGACGTAAGCATACATGGCGTGTACCGGTTCCAGTTGCGGGTGAAGGTGAAGGAGGACGCGGGCCGGAAGACTGCGGCCGGGATGTCGGCGATCTCGCTGAAGCTGTACTTCGAAAACGGCATCATGTCGATCCCGCCGTTATTCGCGGGCAAGAACACGATGCGGCTTCGGGTGGCCGATGCCGCGGCGTTGAGCGGGCCGGTGACGGTGACGTATCGCTACGCCACGGCGGGTGGTGAGAGGACGAGCCAGCGGGCGCTCGGCCGGGCGGATTTCAAGAACGGCGAGGCGGCGTATGGGGTGGAATCGGCGGGTTTGACGCGCTGCAATTCGGTATCGATCGCTTACTGAGATAACCATGCGACATTGTTCTGGACTGGTGCTTCGACTCGTTGTGTTGTCGGGCGGCATCGCGGCCTGCGCCGTCGCGCAGAGGGCGCCGCATAAGCCTCCGATGGACGCGCCGGCGGTGCGCGAAGGACATCCGAGGCTGGTGTTCCGGCCGTCGCAGGGGCGCGGGCCGGGGCGAACGTTTGATGAAGTCAGGCAGTTGTATAAGAACGATGCGGCGTTCCGCTCCATCTTTGGAGTGGCGTTAAAGGAGTGCGAGGCCGCGAACCAGCCGGCGATGGCGGCGTCGTGTTGGATTGTGAGCGGCGAGGATCGATTCGCCGGCATCGCGGCGCGGATGCTCGATGAGGCGAAGATAACGGAAAGCGGGTCGGGGAGCTATTCGAACGTCTGGTCGTTCGCCATGGCGTGGGATTGGCTTTACGATCATCCCGCGCTCGGCGGCGGGCTGCGCGAGCGGGCGGCCAAACGAATCGCGGAACGACTGCACACCGAACTGGCGCAACTTGACGACACGGGCATGGCGCTCTGGCACGGGCGCAATCAGGCGGCCAACGGCGCCATGATCGCGGCGCTGGCCCTGGCCGGACAGCCGGGCCAGGAGTCGGAACTGAGACGCGCCACGGGCCACTACGCCGGGGCGCTGCGAGCATTGGACTTCGCTGAGGGCTGGCCCGAGGGGCCGAGTTATTGGATCTACAACCGCGCCCTGCCATACGCGATGGCGGCGGACTGTTTTCTGACGGCGACGGGCGAAGAGAAGTTGGCCGGCATGGCGGTGCGCGACGTGATGAGGAAGCTCGGGTTGTGGACGGTCTACTCGTATGGTCCGAATGGGATCTTTGAACCCTATGGCGATTCGGTGGGATCGATTCGTCTGGGCGAGACGGGGATGTGGGAGGCCAGCGTGGATTACTTCGCGCGCCTGTCGCGCGATCCTGGCGTCGCCGCCGGGGCCGACTTCATGCGCTTGAGGTCGCCGGCGCCATACGGGAAGCGTCCGATTCATTGGTATGCCGCGCTGGCCTACGATCCATCGGCGAGGCCGCGCAAGGACTATGACGCGCAACGGCCCGAGGCGTGGCTTCGCGCGAACATGCCGCATACGATGCTGTTCGGACGCGATTCGTTAGGCGTGGCGTTCATGCGCGGCGCGTGGGGTGATGCCGACGAGTTGTACGCATCGTTCAAGGCAGGCGACATGCTGGCGCACCACGACCATTACGACGCCGGGCATTTCAGCATCCAAATGGGCGGATTGCTGGCTCCATTGACGGGCGTGTATGGGGCGTCTCCGTATGTGGGCGCGTACAGGTTTGGATACGCGATCCAGACGGTGGCGTCGAACAGCCTGCTCATCCTTGCGCCCGGCGAGACGTCGGCGGCATTGATGGGACAGCCGAACAGGCCGTGGACGGCGCTTTCGGGCGGACAGCGGGTGATCAGCCCGACGGGTTTCGATTGCCTGAATGTGGACGACTTCAAGAGGCTGTTGAACTCTGGACGCCACCTGGAACGGGCCACGATCACAGCGTATGAGAGCGTCGCGGGCCGTGGCGATTACGTCGCAGCCGACATCACGGAGGCCTACAATTCGACGCGCTACGCCGAAGCAGGCAGCGTTGCGAAAGTGTCGAAGGTGACGCGGCAGTTCGTGTATCTAAGGAAAGAGCGGGCGTTTGTCGTGTTTGACCGTGTCGAGACGACGCAACCAGGGTTCACGCCGAAGTTTCTGCTGCACGCATTGGCGAAGCCTCGAACGGCGAGCGAGCGGCTGATCACGGGCGCGAGCGTGGATGACGGGATTCTGGAGAGCGCGGACCGCGTGGTCCGGGTCCAGAACGGGCGCGGCGTGTTGACACAACGGATTCTGTTGCCTGAACAGGCGCGGATGTTGAAGATTGGCGGGCCGCATTACGCGGGCTATGTCGAAGCGGACGGCGACCAGAGAGATGGATTCAACGGCGTGAATCTGGAACCGGACGCGGGCAAGGGCGAGGGCGGCCCTAAGCCGAAGGGGCTTTGGCGGGTGGAGGTGGAGCCAACGGCCGAGGGCACATCGCACCGCTTCCTGAACGTGCTGTTGCCAAGACTGAGCGGCGATGAGAGCGCGGAACCGCGGGTGGAATTGTTGAAGACGGCTGCGGGTGTGGTGGCGGTGAGGGTGGGCGGAAGCCTGGTTGTTTTTTCGCGTGATGGCGGAACCGTGGGGCGAGTGGAATTGCGGACGGGCGTGGAGTTGGAGTGTTGGTTGGTTGATGCCGCGCCGGGCGCGGAGTACAACCTTGGCGGCAAGAAGGTGAAGGCGAGCGCGGAGGGCGTGGTCGTGGTGGGGTGGCCGAAAGGCAAGAGCGTATTGGGCCGCCAGGACTGAGCGGCGCGGAGACGGGCAAAGTCGTATTCTGATGTGGAGGTAAACGGAGCCATGACTAAGGCGATCTGGATCGCTCTGGCGGCGATGGCGCTCAGCGCGGGTTGCAGCAGGACGGAGACCCCGAAGGACGCACCGGCCAAGCAGGAGACCGTGATGAAGTACGGCGTCCCGGTGAAGGCGGGGCCGATGGACGGGATTCTGGTGAAGGACTACAAGCCGGGATCATCGCTGGTGGCGCCCGTGACCCCGATCACCAAAGCGCGCATGCCCGTCATCGATGCCCACTCGCATTCGTCGATGTCGAACATCAAGACGCGGGCCGATGTCGATGCATGGGTGAAGACGATGGACGAGGTGGGCGTCGAGTTGTCGGTGGTGTTCACGAACGCCGATGGCGCGGAGTTCGACCGGCAGGCGGAATGGTTTGCCGCCTATCCGAAGCGGTTCCAACTCTGGTATTCGTTCGATGCGTCGACCCCGGAGGATCCGGAGTTCACGGCGAAGGCGTTGGCGGAACTGGAGCGAGTCTACAAGAAGGGCGCGAGGGGCGTTGGCGAGGTGACGGATAAGGGCTGGGGCGTCGATACATCAGAGAAGAATGCGCTGCCCATGGCCAGGAGGCTGCGGTTCGACGATCCGCGGCTGGATGCGTATTGGAAGCGGTGCGGCGAGTTGAACATGCCGGTCAACATCCATATCGCCGATCATCCGTCGGCCTGGAAGCCGCAGGACGCAACACAGGAGCGCACGCCCGATTTCCAGGCATTCGCCCTGTATGGCAAGGACGTGCCTTCGTATGAGGAGTTGCTGGCGATGCGCGAGCGGTTGCTGGCCAAGCATCCGGGGACGAAGTTCATCTTCTGCCACTTCAGCAATCAGGGCAACGATACGGCGGCGCTGGGGAAGATGCTCGACCGCTTCCCGAACATGTATGTCGACGTGTCGGCGCGCGACTACGAGATCGGGCGGCAGCCGCGGACGATGCGGGCGTTCCTCGAGAAGTACAAGGGGCGCGTGCTGTACGGTACCGACATGGGGCGCGACAAGCAGATGTACATCGACTGGTGGCGGCTGCTGGAGACCGGCGACGAGTATATGAAGGGCCGCATCTGGTGGCCCTATTACGGGCTTGAATTGAGCCAACCGGCGCTGAAGAGCCTATACCGCGATACCGCTCTGAAAGTGCTGAACTTCAAGTGACGTCAGCCGCGCCGGGCGGCCGGCGGATCATCAGGAACCTGCGCTGGTGGATCGGCGGATTGTTGTTCGCCTCGACGGTGATCAACTACATCGACCGCCAGACGCTGAGCGTGCTGGCGCCGTATCTGAAGACCGAGTTCAAGTGGACGAACACGGACTTTGCGCTGCTGGTGATCTCGTTTCGCGTGGCCTACGCGGTAGGGCAGTCGGCCATGGGACGGCTGCTCGACCACATGGGGACGCAGCGGGGATTGTTGCTCACCGTGAGCTGGTATTCGGTGGCGGCGGTGCTGACGTCGCTGGCCACGGGGCTGAGGAGCTTCATGGGGTTCCGGTTCCTGCTGGGCCTGGGCGAGGCGGCGAACTGGCCGGGAGCGGCGAAGACGGTCGCCGAATGGTTCCCCAAGCACGAGCGGGGCTGGGCGGTGGCGCTGTATGACAGCGGGTCGGCCATTGGCGGCGCCATTGCGCCCGTACTGGTGATTTCGATCTACGCCTACGCGGGAAGCTGGCGACCGGCGTTCATCGTGACGGGAATGCTTGGGTTCGTGTGGGTGCTGGTGTGGAAGCGCTTCTACCATCCGCCAGAGACGCATCCAAACATCGGCGACGCTGAACTGGCGATGATCGTCGAGTCCAAACGCGAGGAAGGGCACGAGGAGGAGACGGCGGCGCCCGCGAGTTGGAAGTCGCTGCTGGCGCGCCGGGATACGTGGGCCATCATTCTGGGCCGGTCGTTGACCGATCCGGTGTGGTTCTTCATCACCGACTGGTTCGCCATCTTCCTTGTCGCCAAGGGATTCAAGATTGAGAACACTCTGGCCGGGTTCTGGATTCCGTTTCTGGCGGCCGATCTGGGCAACTTCTTTGGCGGCGGTTTTTCGAGCTGGCTGATCAAGCGCGGATGGGATGTGCTGGCGGCGCGGAAGTTCATAATCGTGGTCTGCGGCATCGGCATGACCGCGTTGATCCCGGCAATCTATGCCTCGGCGCTGATTCCAATCGTCGGCTTGTTCGCCATTTCGACATTCTGTTATGCGGCGTGGTCGACGATGGCGCTTTCGCTTCCGGCCGACATCTTTCCGAGCCGCAACGTGGCGACGGTGAGCGGCATCAGCGGCACGGGATCGGGGCTGGGAACGATTCTATCGACTTTTCTGATCGGCTGGATGGCCGACAAGTATTCGTTCGAGCCGGTGCTGATCGCAGCCAGCATTATTCCGCTGGCCGCCACGGCGCTGGTGATGATCCTGCTGAGAGGCTGTCACCAGGACACCGGGTTTGGCATCAAGAAATCTTAATCAGAGCATTGAAGACTCAGAGGAGAATCTGTTAGGCTATCGCTAATAACGCCATGGAATCAGCACTTGCCCTCCACCGTTTTCACTTCGCGTTTACAATCACTTTTCATTACATTTTTGTCCAGTTAACACTCGGACTCGGGTTCCTCATCTTTCTGATGAAGACGCTCGCCCTGAAAACGGGCGACGAGCGATGGAACGAGGCGGCGCGGTTCTGGTCGAGGATCTTCGCGATCAACTTCGCCTTGGGCGTGGTGACGGGGATCCCGATGGAGTTTCAGTTCGGCACGAACTGGTCGCGGTTCTCGAAGGGCGCGGGCGGCGTCATCGGGCACACCTTGGCCATGGAAGGGCTATATACGTTCTTCCTTGAATCGTCGTTCCTGGGGTTGATGTTGTTCGGCGAGAAGAAGTTGGGCAAGATCGGGCACTGGCTGTCGACGGCGGCGGTGTGGATCGGCAGTTGGATGTCGGGCTACCTGATCATTGCCACCAACGCCTGGATGCAGCACCCGACGGGATATCACCTTGGACCGAATGGGGAAATCATTCTGAACAGTTGGTGGTCGCTGGTGTTCAACGAATGGGCGGCATGGCAGTACATGCACACGATCCTGGGCGGGGTGGTGACGGGCTGTTTCGTGGTTTGCGGCGTTGGCGCGTTCTACCTGTTAACGAAGAAGCATGATGAGCACGCCATGCGGTTCCTGCGCCTGGGCGTGACGGTTGGCGCGATCGCCACGATCCTGATTGCTTTCCCGACGGGCGACAAACAGGGGAAGTTGGTGGCGAGGTATCAGCCTGCCGCGCTGGCGGCGATGGAAGGCCACTTCGAGACATCGAAAGCAGCGCCAATTGCGATCCTGGGGCAACCGGACGTCGATAAGCGCAGGCTGGACAATCCGTTCATCGTTCCGGGCGTGCTGAGCCTGATCGTGCATTCGCTCTGGGACGCCGAGGTAAAGGGTCTGGACGCCTACCCGCGGGACACGTGGCCGGACCAGATCCCTCTGCTCTATTACGCGTTCCACATCATGGTTGGATTGGGGACGATCTTTATCGCGGCGATGGGTTTGTCGGCGTTGTGGCTGTGGCGGGGCAAGCTATTTGAAACCAAGCCGCTGTTGTGGCTGCTGCTGCTGTTGACGCCGCTGCCGTATGTGGCCAACACGGCCGGGTGGATGACGACCGAACTGGGCCGGCAGCCGTGGCTGATCTACGGGCTGATGCGGACCAGCACGGGGACAAGCCCGCATGTGTCGTCAGGCAGCGCGATGTTCACGCTGCTGGGTTTCATGGGGATCTACTCCCTGCTGTTCATGCTGGCGCTGTTCATGATCTGGCGGGAGCTCGATCACGGGCCTGCCGCCAAGAGCGAAGCGAACACGGGCTACTGAGGCGGGCGATTCACCGCCGCGAAGGAGATCAAGAAGACATATGCTACCCGTCATTTGGTTCTGTATCGTCGCCGTGATGGTCGCGATGTATGTCGTGCTGGACGGCTTCGACCTGGGCGCAGGGATCGTCCATCTGGGCGTGGCGCGGAACGACCGCGAGCGCAGGATGGTGATCAAGGCGATCGGTCCGGTTTGGGACGGCAACGAGGTGTGGCTGCTGGCCGGCGGAGGCGCGCTCTTTTTCGCGTTTCCCGCTCTGTATGCCTCGGGGTTTTCCGGCTTCTACCTGCCGCTGATGATCGTGCTGTGGCTGCTGATCCTCCGCGGCTGTTCGGTTGAATTCCGCAGCCACGTCGATAACGCCGTGTGGCGGCCGTTCTGGGATGTGGTGTTCACGCTGGCATCGGGCCTGCTGGCGATCTTCCTCGGAGCGGCGCTGGGCAACGTGGTGAGGGGAGTTCCCCTGGACGCTTCGGGCGACTTCTTCCTGCCGTTGTGGACGAACTTCATGCCCGGCCCGAATCCCGGCATTCTTGACTGGTTCACAATCCTGACCGGCGTGTTTGCGTTCGTGACGCTGATGCAGCATGGGGCGCTGTGGCTGAACTACAAGACCGAAGGCGAACTGCAGGCGCGCGCCCGGAAGACAGCGTTCGCCGCCTGGATTGGCGTGGTCCTGTTGACCATCGTCACCACCATCGCCAGCTTCGCGATTCAGCCTCACCTCGCCGCGAGTTTCGCCGCCATGCCGGCGGGATACATCTTCCCCGCCCTGGCCTTACTGGGCATGGCCGGCGTGGCGGTGTTCCTTAAGAAGGGAGAGGACCTGAAGGCGTTTCTGGCCTCGGCGATCTACATTATCGGTATGTTGACGAGTGTGGTGTTCGGCGTCTTTCCGCTGGTGCTGCCGACTGTAGGCGACCCTTCAACGGCGTTGACGATCCACAACGCATCGGCGCCGCCATACGGTTTGCAGGTCGGGCTGATGTGGTTCACGCCGGGCATCCTGCTGGCGATCTCCTACACAGTGTTCCTGTACAGAAAGTTCGCGGGCAAGGTGGACGTGGACGAGGCCGGTCACTAGCAGGCCCGGCCAAACGAACCCATGCCGGACCGGATGGGCGGCCGCCTCCTGTTAGAATCTTGAATATGAAGTACTTTCATGCCGCGGCGGCGCTGGCGGTAGCGCTGATCGCCTGCCCCGCGACTGCCCAGACCGCGACCACGGGCGTTCCAAAGAGGGCGTCCAAAGCCGCGACGGCCGCCGTGAAGGCCCAAGCGAAGGCGGCGGGGCTGGACAAAGCGGTTCTAGAAGCTTACGTCCGCCACCTGCTGCTGTGGAACGACCAGATCAACGTTGTGGTGGGCGACCCCAAGCCCGCGCCGATGCCGGGGTTCCAGGAAGTGGTCGTGACCGGATCGGCCGGTGGCGCATCGCTGGACGAGACTTTCCATGTGAGCCTGGATGGGGCCAAGATCGTCCGCGGCACGGTTTACGACATCAAGAAAAGCCCCTTCGAGCGCGAACTGTCGCTGCTCAAGAACGGCTCTTCTCCGTCCATGGGCACGCCTGGCGCGCCGGTGGCCGTCGTTGCGTTTTCCGACTATCAATGCTCCTATTGCCGCGAAGAGGCCAAGATGATTCGGGCAAATCTTTTGAAGACGTACCCGAAGGAAGTCCTGTTCTATTTCAGGGACTTTCCGCTGGACCAGATCCATCCCTGGGCGCGCAACGCTTCGATTGCCGGCCTTTGCGTGTACCGCGCCAACCCGCAGGCGTTCTGGGATTACCACGATTGGATCTTCGACAAGCAGAAGGAGATCACAGTGGAAAACCTGAAGGCGAAGTCCATGGAGTGGGCGCGATCGAAGTCGCTCGACACCATGCAGCTCGGGCGTTGCTACGACTCGCGCGCGACCGAAGCCCAGATCAATCTCAACGTGGCCGAAGCCAAGGCGCTGAGGGTCAATTCAACCCCCACGCTCTTCGTCAATGGCCGGCAGTTGCCTGGTTCGCTGCCCTGGCCGCAGTTGAAGGCGGTGATCGACTGGGATCTGAATTACGCCAGGAAGTCCGGCAAAACGGCGGAAGAATGTTGCGCAATCACTCTGCCAGCGCCCGTGCCTGCAACGAAATAGCCGACTGAAGGAACATCAAAATGTATATCCGCCAACTTGTCATCGCCGCTCTATTCGCCGGGCTCTCGCTGGCCGGCCAAATCGACGCCAACCGCTACCGCGAGACCGTCAAGACGTTGTCAGCCGCCGACATGAAGGGCCGCGGGACGGGCTCGCCCGAGCTTGAGAAAGCGGCGCGCTACATCGCCGGCCAGTTCGAGAAGGCCGGCATCCCGCCCGCCGCCGGCGCCTCCTATTTCCAGCGCTTCACCGTGACCACCAACGCCAAGCCGGGCGAAAAGAACAGTCTGTTGTGGACCAACGGCGAGACGAAGACCAATCTGGCCCCGCTGACCGAGTTCATCCCGTTCAACTTTTCCGGCAACGGATCGCACGAGGGGCAAGTGGTTTTCGCGGGCTATGGAATCACGGCCCCGGAATACAACTATGACGACTACGCCGGCCTGGACGTGAAGGACAAGATCGTCGTCCTGGTCCGCCACGAGCCGCAGGAGTTCGATGAAAAGAGCGTGTTCGCGGGCAAGGCATACACGCGCCACGCGCAGCTCGATTCAAAGGCCGTGAACGCCAAGTTCCATGGGGCCAAGGCGGTTCTTTATGTGAACGACCTGGTGAACCATCCGGTGGACCCGGACGAGTTGGACAAGTTCTCGCGCGTCGTCGGGCCGGGCTTTACGGCCATCCCCTTCGTCCAGGTCCGCGTGGCGGCGGCCGAGAAACTGTTGGCTACGGCGGGCGTGGACTTGAAGGCTTGGATCGCCGAGACCGACAAGGAGTTGAAACCGAAGCCGGTGGCGTTGCCCGCCGCGGTTCGTGTCTCGCTGGTGACCGACGTCGAACGGGAGCAGAAAGAGGTCCCAAACGTCTGTGCATATCTCAAGGGCGAGACCGACGAGTATGTGATCATTGGCGCGCATTACGACCACCTCGGCATGGGCGAGTTCTCGTCCATGGCGCCGTCGCTAGCTGGCAAGGAGATCCACCACGGGGCGGATGACAACGCCTCCGGCACGGCGGGATTGATCGAGCTGGCTCAATACTTTAAGGATCGCGGCAAGTTGAAGCGCGGCATCCTGTTCCTGGCGTTTGCGGGCGAGGAGCTTGGGTTGCTCGGGTCGGCTCACTATGCCAACAATGCGCTGCTGCCGGTGGAGAAGGCGGTCGCCATGCTGAATATGGACATGATCGGGCGGATCAAGGACAACAAGGTGTTTGTGGGCGGCTCGGGGACGGGATCGAGTTTGAAGGCGATTCTCGAAGAGACGCAGGGCAAGTACCCGCTGAAGCTGGACCTGTCGGAACAGGGCGGCTACGGGTCGTCCGATCACTCGTCGTTCACAACCAAACAGATTCCCGTCCTGTTCTTCTTCAGCGGGTTGCATACCGATTACCACAAGCCGTCGGACACCTGGGACAAGATCGACCACACATCGGCGGCGGTGCTTCTGAACCTGGTTGCCGACATCAGCGTGAAGCTGGCGCAGGCGGGCGAACGGCCTCAGTTTGTGCGCACGGCCGATCCGCGTCCGCAGGCGATGGCAACGGCATCGGCCCGCGGCGGATCGGGAGTCTATTTCGGCTCGGTGCCGGACATGAGCGACGTGCCGGGCGGCTTCCGGCTCTCCGATGTGCGGGAAGACTCACCCGCGTCGCAGGCCGGATTGAAGGGCGGAGACGTCATCTATGAGTTCGGTGGTCATGCGGTCAGCAACCTGACTGAGTTCAGTTATGCGCTACGCTCGTTCAAGCCCGGCGATGAGGTGACGGTGAAATGGAAGCGCGAGGGCAAGGAGATGGAAGGCAAGACGGTACTGACGGTCCGGAAATAGGTAGTACCGCAGGCAGTGGTTTTGTTGGAGGATCCAGCACTTCTTGCCGATAGAATAGTAGACATAGTAGTCAGCCGTCATGCAATTTGCTTCACTGCCAGCCGGCCGGAAATGGGACCTCCCACCGGTGATCCTCCACCCCTTCGCCGATCCCACGGGTCCTGAGCGGCTCGTCGAGAGCAGCCGGGCCCAGTTGATGATGCAAGGCCTGCTTCCTTGCGGCGAATTGAGTCCGGAAGAGTTGCAGAAGCGGTTTCTCTCGGGACGGTTTTGCGAAATCCGGATGCTCTATTACGTCGGCAAGGACCTGGAGCGGTGGATCGAACAGTGTGTGGAGATGGCCGACCGCGATGAGGATCTCCGCAAAGCCGGGGCGGCGGCGGGCAGTTTCATCGAATTGCTGATCAACAATCCGGCGCAGGATGTGCGCGACAAGCTGACACGGTGGGGTGTGGCCGACTACAAGTCGATTTTCAGCCGGGCGCTTGGGGTGAAGGCGGTTTTTGACGAGCCGCCGGCTCAGGAGCAACTGACGGCGCACTTCATCCGCTTCTACTACCGCTTCGCGGACCACCTGTTCGCCTGCCGCCAGCATAACGAAGCGTTTTCGACGCTGCCGCCGGACCAGTTCCACTTCGACCTCTATGCCTCGGGCGAGTATTCCAGGATGCTCGAGCGCGAGTGGGAAGAAATCTAGACCAGTTTCACAGTTTTCGTGTACCGAAGTAGGGCGGACGCCCTCGTCCGCTGCCCGGCCCCCTGGCCGGGCATTTGGCGCGACCAGGGGGTCGCGCGCGGGTCAGGGGACCCGCCCTACTCGAATCGTCGGTTTACGTTAAGTCTGAAACTGCTCTAGCCCAGTCCGCCGCCTGATAGAATCGCGGGCATGGAGTTCCCGCGCTTCCTGCTGGTCCGCCAGCGCTTCCCCGACCTCGGCATCAAGGACATCGAAGGCAGTATCCGTAATACGCTGGGGCAATCCGGCATGGCCGATGGCCTGCGTCCTGGCTCGACAATCGCCATTGGTGTTGGCAGCCGGGGCATCGCCAATATCCAACTCATCGTCAGGACTTCCGTTCATTGGTGGAAGGACAAAGGGATGCACCCATTCGTCGTTCCGGCAATGGGGAGCCACGGCGCGGCGACGCCAAAGGGGCAGGCCGAGGTGCTGGCCAAGTATGGGGTGACTGAAGCCGGCGCGGGATGCCCGATTCGCAGTTCGATGAAGGTGGTTCGGTTGGGCGTGGCCGATGGGATTCCGGTGTGCGTGGACGCGCTGGCCTACGCGTCGGACGGCGTGATGCTCTGTGGACGGGTGAAATGGCATACCGACTTCGCCGGGAACCTTGAGAGCGGCTTGTTCAAAATGATGGCCATCGGGTTGGGCAAATTCGCCGGGGCACAGACCTATCACAGTCACGCGCACACTCGAGGCCTGGAGGACGTGATCCGGACCGTGGGCCGTAAAGTATTGGAGACAGGCAAGATTCTGGGCGGTCTGGCGATCATGGAAGACGGCAACCATGCGACCGCTCACTTGGAAGCAATCCGCGTCGAAGCGATGGAAACGCGCGAGGAGGAGTTGCTCAGGCTTGTGAAGACCTGGAAGCCGACGATTCCAGTGAGAGAACTCGACTGGCTGATCATCGACGAGATCGGCAAGACAATTTCCGGTTCCGGAATGGACCCGAAGATCGTCAACCGCAACATCCACGGCACCTACAACCCCTGGCCGGACGCGCCGACGATCCGCCGTATCTATTTGAGGGGATTACACAAAGACAGCTATGGCAACGCCGTCGGCCTGGGCATGGCCGATGTCATCCACGGCCGCTTGTTGAAGGCGATGAAACGCGGGCCGACCTATGTGAACGGGATCACATCCGGCGCCCTGGCGTCGATCAGGACGCCGGCCAACTTTGCCTCGGACCGGATTTGCCTTGAGAAGACCTGGGTCACCGCCGGGAAGTTGTCGCCCAGCGAGCTGAGCATGGGCTGGATCCGGAACACGCAGGATCTGTCCTTGATGGCTTTCAGCGAGAATCTGAGGGAGGAATTGGAGGCCAGCGAGCGGATCGAGGTGTTGGGATCAGCGCGCAGTCTGGAGTTTGACGCCCGCGGGGATCTGGTTGGGTGGCTGTAAATATAAGAAAACCTGCCGTTTGGGCCGGTTGATCCGCTTGAAAAACAAAGAGGGCGGCCCCGAAGGGCCACCCTCTCAGATGCGCTGTGACGCTTGTCAGTCTAGGGATTAGCCCTGGCTGGCGGCGCCACCGACAACACTGTTCACCTTTGAGAAGATGGTGCTGATGTTCGCGGCAACCTGCGGAACGATGGCGCCCGCGGCGACGGCCACGAAGCCGGCCATCAAAGCGTATTCAATGAGATCCTGACCGCGGGTATCCTTCATGATCCGCAGCTTCAGAAGATAGTTGTTCAATTTCGTCATTTCGGTTTTTCTCCTCTCCCTCAGCAACTTACTCTTGTCTGTTGCTAGTCCAAGAGTAACGGTACGTCCTGCTGGCTGAAATCGGCTTTATCCCCTAATTCTCAAGCAAGAATTGACTAATCAACCCTAGGGCCTCCTCTATCGCGGGAGGCGTCTTCAGACGATCCGGCATGTAGCGGCAAGATGAGGATTTCCACTGCAAATTGCGGGACACGCGATCCATGGCCGGTGCTGGCATGCGTGGGCGCTGTGCTATTCGCGGCAGGCTGGTGGATGCTGGATCGGACGGGGCGGTGCGGATCTGATTTCTCGGCCTTTTATGCCGGCGGCAGGCTCCTCTGGCAAGGATCGGTGTACGATCAGCGGGCGGTACTGGAACTTCAGCGTGAAATAGTGGGGTGCGCGGAGACGGGGAACGCTTTCATCCGCTTACCCTTCTTTGCGGTACTGACGGCTCCTCTTGGATTGCTGTCCTATCCGGCCGCGCTCCTGATCTGGAAGTGCCTCCTGGGACTCCTGTTGGCCGGATTCGTTTGGTTGTGGCCGGGGCCGCGCTGGCGGACCGCCGCATTCGTCTTCTGGTCATTGCCGATGGTGGTTGGTTTTGCATACGGTCAGGACGTCATCGCGGTGTTGCTGCTGATGGCTGCTTCAATCAGGTTGCTCAGAGCAAAAAGACCACGCGCGGCTGGCGCGCTGATCGCCATGGGAGCGATCAAGATCCACCTATTCCTTTGGGCGCCATTGCTTGCCGTGGTCCGGCGCCGCTGGGGATTCCTGGCAGGGTGGGCGGCCGTGGGCGCCGGGCTGGCCGCGATTTCGTTTCTGGCGGCCGGACCGCATTGGCCGGCAGCCTTCGTCAACTCGGCGTTGAACTCGACCGCGAACCCGCACTTGGAGACGATGATCAACTTCCGGGGGATGTTCCATGGGATGAAGTATGCGGCTGTCTGGGAGATCCTCGCGTCGTCAATTCTGTTTGCGGCGGTGGCACGGCCCCTGCTCCGGTGGCCTTTCGAGGCGGCCGCCTGCCTGGCGCTGGCAGCTTCGGTACCGATTGGCCATCATTCCTACACATACGACCTCGTCTGCCTGCTGCCGCTCAGCCTTCTGGTCATCGAACACGGTAGCGGCCGGTGGCTGAGAGCATCGACCATCTTCATGGCCTCGCCCATTCTGCCGCTGCTGCCTCTGCCATGGTCCAGCGAGACGAGCTACCAGATCGCCGTCCCGCTCTTCATACTCTGGGTGGCACTGCGATACCGGCCAGCGGCGGAAGCCACATCCGGTGACCTAATGAACCCCAGCCGCCCCTCGGATCACGTCCTCGCGGACACCCGTCTGTGACTCCGTTGAAAGTCGCGCCCGGCAGTTCGCTCGTCCGAGGGTTTGGGCCGGGACCCGCTCTCTTCGTTCGCGGTTCCAGGAGGTGGGGCGCTGCGGCGCGACTTTCATCATCACCATCGGCGGCCCGCAGGGCCATGGGGACTCCCGTGGCCGTCTCCTGTCGGGCCGCCCCGCGGTTTTCGCCCTGCCGCCATTGCCGGTCACGGCACTAAAAAACAAATTCACGGACGGCGCAAACGAAATGGTTGCAGCCATTTACGGCACCGCCGCGTCTATCCAGACAGAGCCGCGCTTGACACGGCGGTTGTTATACTTGGAGAGAGGGAGATTCCACCCCGCCGGAGTCCGCCTGGCGCAGGGGTGATCCGCACAATGAACCGCACCTTTAAGAACGTCCTCGTCACCGCATCAGGCCTCCTGGTGGGGTTGTTGCTCGTCGGAGCCGTGCTGGGCCAGAACCCGGCGCCGCAGGCCAGCGAGCCGTACCGCCACCTGAATGTCTTCACCGAGGTGTTTGCGCGGATCAAATCCGACTATGTTGAAGAGCCGGACATGAAGAATGTCACCCTGGGCGCGATCAACGGCCTGCTGGTGACGGTGGACCCCTTCGCGAGTTACCTGGACGCGAGCCAGTACAAGGCGTATCTCAAGGCGAAAGAAAAGCAGAGAGCCGGACTGGGACTGGTCCTGTCGCGCAAGTACAGCGCCGAATTGAGTGTGGTTGACGCCATTCCGGGTTCGCCGTCAGACCAGATGGGCCTAAGCACGGGCGACATCATCGAGGCCATCAACGGCGTCTCGACGCGTGACATGCCGCTGGCCTATGCCGACGTCATGCTCGAGGGTGAGCCGGGTTCGACTATTGAGTTGACCGTCATGCGAATGCGCAAGCCCGAGCCGACCACGATCAAGCTGACCAGGGCGATGGTGACGCCGCCCGCGATCACCTCGAAGATGCTTGACAGCCAGACAGGCTATGTCGTGGTCCAGGACCTGAGCAAGGGCAAAGCAGCGGAGGTGGCCGCGAAGGTGAAGGATCTCGCAAGACAGGGGATGAAGAAGTTGGTGCTTGACCTGCGCAATTCGGCCGTTCAGAGTGCCGCAGAAGGCGCCGCGCTGGCGTCCCTGTTCCTTGAGAGTGGAGTAATTGCGACACTGGAAGGCCAGAAGTACGACAAGGAAACCTTCAAGGCGGATCCGTCGAAGGTGGTTTGGAAAGGCGAGATGGTTGTGCTGACCAGCCGCGGCACCGTGGGCGCGGCCGAAATCGCGGCGGCGGCGCTTCAGGACAATAAGCGCGCCAAGGTGGTGGGTGAGCGGACCTACGGCGATGCGGCCGTGCGCAAGACGATCCCCACGGGCGACGGCGGCGCGCTGTTGCTGGCCGTGGCTAAGTACAAGACGCCGGAGGGCAAGACGATTCAGGAGTCCTCGGTGACGCCGTCATTCCCCGTTGCAGGCAACGAGGCGGATTCGGCGCTTGAAGATGAGGACTCAGACACGCCCGCCGTGCAGCCGGCGCCGAAGTCCGAAGCCGCAAAGCCGGGCGAGGACGCCATCCTGAAGAAAGCGCTCGAGGTGTTGAGCGGCAAGGCGGAGCGGGTGGCAAGCAAGTCCCCAGTGGATGCGGCGCCGGGCCAGCCGAAGGTTCTGACGCCGCTTGTCGGGCCGGCCAAGCAACCGCTTGGCGTGCCGGTGAAACAGTAGGCGCGACAGGCCCGATGAAGCGGATCCCGAACAGTGAGTGCGAGGTTGGATAAAAGATGCCTTTGTATGAGTACAAGTGCGCCAAGTGTGAATTGGTCCTCGAAAAGATCCAGAAATTCTCGGACGAACCGCTGAAGGTGCACGATGACTGCGGCGGCGACCTTGAACGGCTGATGGGCAAGCCGTCGTTGCGGTTCAAGGGTAGCGGGTTCTATATCACCGACTACAAGAAGTCCGGCGGTTCGGACCCGTCGAAGAACGGCAAGGGATCGGGATCGGAATCCAAGTCCGAGTCCAAATCCGAGTCCAAGTCCGAATCGAAGTCCGAATCGAAGTCCGAGTCAAAGAGCGACACTAAGGCGAGCACGCCGGCCAGCGGTTCGTCTTCCACCAAGAAGGACTAAGCGACAAGCCGCTGGCGGCCTGAAGCGAGGTTTGCCCTGTCGCGGCTGTTTTGACGCGGCTGAGCATGCTTAGACCAGTTTCACAGTTTTCGTGTACCGAAGTAGGGCGGACGCCCTCGTCCGCTGCCCGGCCCCCTGGCCGGGCATTTGGCGCGACCAGGGGGTCGCGCGCGGGTCAGGGGACCCGCCCTACTCGAATCGTCAGTCTACGTTAAGTCTGAAACTGCTCTAGGATTCGTTTGGTCGGAAGGCGGCGATAGATTCGAACTGCCCGCCATAGTACTTGCGGTTGATCCACAAGGCGACATTCACAAGCCCGATGAGCACGGGCACTTCGACCAGTGGTCCAATCACGGCCGCAAAGGCCGCCCCGTGGTGGATGCCGAAGGTGGCGATGGCCACGGCGATCGCCAGTTCGAAGTTGTTCGAGGCGGCTGTAAAAGATAGCGTTGTCGCCTCGGCATACTTCGCCCCGACTTTCCAACTCATCCAGAACGAGACGAAGAACATCAGCACGAAGTAGACCGTCAACGGAATGGCGACGCGGACCACGTCCATGGGAAGCTGCACGATCATCCCGCCTTTGAGCGAGAACATCATGACGATCGTGAACAACAGCGAGATCAGGGTGATCGGACTGATCTTCGGAATGAACTCCGTTTCGTACCAGGCCTTACCCCTGGACTTGACCAGCGTGAAGCGCGTGATCATGCCGGCCAGGAATGGGATGCCCAAGTAGATGAAAACGCTTTTGGCGATATCGGCCATCGAGATGTCCACTTCAACGGCGGTCAGGCCGAGCCAGCGAGGGACAGTGGCGAGGAAGAAGTAAGAGTACACGGAAAAGAACAGCACCTGGAAGATCGAGTTCAGAGCAACCAGTCCGGCGGCGTATTCGCGGTCGCCGTGCGCCAGGTCGTTCCAGACGATCACCATGGCGATGCAGCGCGCCAGGCCGATCAGGATCAACCCCGTCATGTACTCCGGCTTGTCCCGCAGAAAGAGGACAGCCAGGGCAAACATCAGGATCGGGCCGACGACCCAGTTCTGCACGAGTGAAAGTAGCAGGACACGGCGGTGTTGGAAGACCCGGCCCAGTTCCTCGTATTTCACCTTTGCCAGCGGCGGCCACATCATGAGGATCAGCCCGATGGCGATGGGGATCGACGTGGTTCCGGCATTGAAGCGGTCCAGGAAACTGGCGGCGCCGGGGATGAGATAGCCCGCCGCCACGCCGGCGGCCATGGCCGCGAAGATCCAGAGCGTGAGAAAGCGGTCAAGGAACGGGAGGCAGGGATGATCTGGATGTGTCATGTTGAAGACTTGCAATTCCACAATACTCGAAATATCGAAAATAGCCAACTCTGACCTGCGACGCCTGGAGGGCGGACCTCGGTTGACCAGGTGACCTGTCTTCCATGGCCGGCATCAGCAGCGTGTTTCAGCGCAGCAGAGAATGGGCCTACGCCGATGCGTTCCCAGGATGGGAAAGGAGGCGTTTTCCCGCGGGCCAGTCCTGAAAACGTGATTCCCTGTTGACATATTCCATATTTCGGCTATCATCGAAGTAATGGCGCTCAACGAAGCCGATCAAACCGCAAAGTTCGCCGACATGCTCGCCGCGATCGGGACGGAACCGCGTTTGCGGATCATCCGCCTGTTGCTCAGCGCGCATCCGAATGGGTTGATAGTGGGTGACATTCAGGCCGAACTGGGCATCCCTGCCTCCACGTTGTCCCATCACCTCGAAAAGCTGAAGAACGAGGAACTGGTCAACGTGCGAAGGGAGAGCACGTTCCTTTGGTACAGCGCCAACACCGGGGCGTTGCGCGAGTTGCTGACCTTTCTCTACGCGGAGTGTTGCACCAGGAACAAGGTGTTCACTCCGGAAGAGTTCGTTCAGCTCTGTGAGTAGAAGGCGAAGGTAATTGCGGATCGCGAGCATGACGGGAGATGTGTGTCCGCTCGCCGGCTCGATGCCGGGACCAGGAAAAGGAGATCACAAAGAGACTATGAGCGTAATAGACGTTAAGGAAGTTGTGAGAGAGAAATACGGCCAGGCGGCGCTGCGCGTGGTCTCGGGGAGCGGCAGCGCCTGTTGCGGTTCTTCCCCTTCGGCATCCCGATGCGGCGAGACGGCCGATCCCATCACGTCCAGACTTTACGACGAACTGCAGAAGAGCGAACTGCCCGAGACGGCCGTTCTCGCATCGCTGGGATGCGGCAACCCGACCGCGCTGGCCGAATTGAAAGCCGGCGAGGTGGTACTCGATCTCGGCAGTGGCGGCGGCATCGACGTGCTGCTCTCCGCCAAGCGGGTCGGACCCACGGGCAAGGCTTACGGCCTGGACATGACAGACGAGATGCTCGCCCTGGCGCGTGACAACCAGCGCAAATCCGGGATTGAGAATGTCGAATTTCTTAAGGGTGAGATCGAGCACGTGCCGCTGCCCGGCGACTCGGTCGACGTCATCATCTCGAACTGCGTCATCAATCTTTCGGCCGACAAGGACCGCGTGCTGGCGGAAGCTTTCCGCGTGTTGAAGCCAGGCGGGCGTTTCGCCGTTTCGGACGTGGTGGTTCGCGGAGAAGTGCCGGCCGAGATCCGCCGGAACGTCGAGCTTTGGGCCGGCTGCATCGCGGGCGCGCTCGAAGAGACGGAGTATGCCGGCAAGCTGGCCCGCGCCGGTTTTGTCGACATCAATGTCGAGCCGACCCGCGTCTACAACATCGAGGACGCCCGCGAGTTCCTTTCAACCGCAGGGATCGATGTCGACGCCATCGCGCCTGCGGTGGATGGCAAGTTCATGAGCGCCTTCATTCGCGCAAGGAAGCCTTAGCCCGTGAAGCCCAGAATCCTTGTGCTTTGTACCGGCAATTCGGCGCGCAGCCAGATGGGCGAGGGTCTTTTCCGCCATCACCTGGGCGACCGCTTCGAGGTCCATAGCGCCGGCGCCAAGCCGAGCTTCGTCCGTCCGGAAGCGGTCGCCATCATGGCGGAGTTGGGCATCGACATCTCCGGCCACCGGTCGAAGTCAGTCGACGAGTTTCTGACCCGCGAGTTCCGCTACATCTTCACGGTTTGCGACAACGCCAGGGAGAGCTGTCCTGTGCTCCCGGGCAAGGCGGAGCGCATCCATTGGAGCTTCGAGGACCCGGCCGCCGTGGCGGGCTGCGAGGAAGAACGGCACGCCGCATTTCGCCGCATCCGCGACCAGATCCGCGAGCGTGTGTTGGAGTTTGCGGAAACAATCTAACTGAACGCCGGGATCGCCGGTCGTGGATCCACCTCTTCCAAAACGCGGATTCCAGTCTCGATACACTGGAATCCTCTCCATGGCCGCTCCCGAAACCAAGTCCATCGCGGTGCTGGCCGAAAAACCATCGGTCGCGCGCGACATCGCCCACGTCCTCGGCGCGACGTCGAGGGGCGACGGTTATCTCCATGGAAACGGGTATGTCGTCACCTGGGCGATCGGGCATCTGGCCTCGCTTGCCCAACCCCATGAAATGAACCCGGAATGGCGGCAGTGGCGGCGGGACCGTCTGCCGATGCTGCCGCGAGAGTGGCCGCTGGTGGTCTACGAGAAGACGCAGGACCAGTTCGAGGTGGTCCGCAAGATACTGAACTCGCCTCGCATCTCGCACGTCGTCTGCGCGACCGACGCCGGCCGCGAAGGTGAACTGATCTTCCGCTACATCTATGAGGCGGCGCATTCGAGCAAACCCGTAAGCCGCCTCTGGATTTCTTCTCTCACCCCCGACGCCATCCGCAAGGGCTTTGACTCCCTGCGCCCTGGCCGCGACTACGACCCGTTGGCCGACGCCGCCCGTGGCCGCAGCCGGGCCGACTGGCTGGTCGGCATGAATCTCTCCCGCGCCTACTCGCTCGTCTATGACGAGGATCTTTCCGTCGGGCGCGTACAGACGCCCACCCTGGCCATGCTCGTCGAGCGCGAACTCGCCATCCGCGCCTTCGTCCCGGAAGACTACCAGGAGGTAGTCGCGACATTCCATCCCACGGCCGCGTCGCCGGAGAGTACGTATAAAGGGACCTGGTTCCGGCCGTCGCAGGGAGATGGTGCGGACAAAGAGAAGCTTCAGGCAGCGAAGCGCCTGAACGCGGATGGCAACGAGGCGGCAGGGATCATTGAACGCGCCCGCGCGGGGCAAGCGTCGATTGAATCCATCGAATCGGTGACGCAGAGGATGGCGCCGCTGCCGCTCTACGACCTCACCGAGTTGCAGCGCCACGCCAACCGGCTCTTCGGCTTCAGCGCGCAGATGACGCTCGACCTGGCGCAGGCCCTTTATGAGCGCCACAAGCTCATCAGCTACCCGCGAACCGACAGCCGCCACCTCTCGGCTGATGTTGCCGCCACGCTGATCAAGGTTGTCCGGGCCATCGAGGCTCCATATCGCGACCACCTCGCGCCCGGCACCGGAGAGCGCCCATTGGGGCGGCGGTTCGTCGATGACGCCAAGGTGACCGACCACCACGCCATCATTCCAACCGCGACCTCTCCCGAGAGAGCCTCGCTCACGCCCGAGGAGCGCAAGATCCATGACCTGATCTGCCGCCGCCTGCTTGCCGCCTGGCACGACGATCATGTCTCGGCCGTCACCACCGTGATCACGGCCATCCACAACGGCCCCCCCAGCAATAAGGCCGCGAACGTAGAGAGCGGGTCTCTCCAGCCCGGGACCGCGAACGCAGAGAGCGGGTGTCCGGAAGCCGCTTTCGAGGGCGAAACGCTGGACCGTTACCATTCCTCCGGCACGGCGGTTCAGCAGGCCGGCTGGAAGGTGCTGGACGTGGTCCTTCCAAGGAAAACGGTCAAAGGGAAGTCTGACACCGACGACCCGGAAGGCGACCAGGCTCTGCCTTCCGGCCTTGCCAAGGACCAGCCACAGGATGTGGTTGACGTCGCGGCGCTCAAGAAGAAGACGCGCGCGCCCAAACGGTTCACCGAAGGGACCCTGCTGACGGCGATGGAGACGGCCGGCAAGACGCTGGACGAGAAGGAACTCTCCGACGCCATGAAGGAGACCGGCCTGGGCACCCCCGCGACGCGCGCCTCCATCATCGAAGTGCTGCTGAAACGCGGCTATATCGAACGCATGGGCAAGAGCCTCCAGGCGACGGATAAGGGGATCCATCTGATCGAAGTGGTTCACCCCGAAGTGAAAAGCCCCGCCATGACGGGCCAATGGGAGGCTTTCCTGGGCCGTATCCAGCGCGGCAAGGACCGCCTGGAACCCTTCTTGAAAGGGATCGAGGATTACGTCCGCGAGGTTGTCGGCAAAGTGGGCCAGGCGCAGCCTGCGAGGAAAGAGTTTTCAACTGTTCAGCCCGCCGCTGCGCCGCCGGAGCCGGCAGCGCCTTCGAGAACGCCCGACATTCGCTTCGACGAGGGGACTCCGCTCGACGATCTGCTTCACCGCGCCTTTGGCTTTGCCGCGTTCAGATCGAATCAGGAAGAGGTTTGCCGGGCAGTCATCGATGGCAAGGACGCGCTGCTCGTGATGCCGACCGGGGCGGGCAAGTCGCTCTGTTATCAGTTACCCGGCATCGCGCGCGGCGGGACGACGCTCGTCGTCAGCCCGCTGATCGCCTTGATGGAAGACCAGTCGTCGAAGCTGAGGGCCCAGGGATTTTCGGTCGCCTGCATCCACTCCGGCCAGCAGCGCGCGGTCTCCCGCCAGGTCTGCATCGACTATCTGAATGGCCGGCTCCAGTTCCTTTTCATCGCCCCGGAGCGGCTGAAGGTGACGGGTTTCCCGGAGATGCTCGCCAAGCGGAAGCCTGCGCTGATCGCCATCGATGAGGCGCACTGCATCTCCCAGTGGGGCCACGATTTCCGGCCCGACTACCGCATGTTGGGCAACTACCTGCCGGCGTTTCGCCCCGCGCCGGTGATCGCTCTCACTGCGACAGCGACTCCGCTGGTTCAGGACGACATCTGCCGGCAGTTGGGCGTCGGCTCCGCCGTGCGCTACATCCATGGCTTCCGCCGCGACAACATCGCCATCGAGGTGGTCGAGGCCGTGCCTTCGCTGCGGCCGGCGCTGGCGGCTGAACTGCTCGAACCGGACGGCCGCAGGCCGGCCATCATCTACGCGCCAACGAGAAAGAAAGCCGACAGTATCGCCGCGGAACTCGCCGGTCACTTCCCTGCCGCCGCATACCATGCGGGTCTGGACGCGGAGCGCCGTAAACGGGTTCAGGAGGGTTTCCTCGCCGGCCGCTTGGAAGTGATCGTCGCGACAATCGCATTTGGCATGGGCATCGACAAACCAGATGTCCGCACGGTCATTCATACGGGTCTGCCCGGCTCCATCGAGGCCTATTACCAGGAGATCGGTAGGGCCGGACGCGACGGCCAGCCGAGCCGGGCCATTCTGATGCACTCCTACGCGGACCGTTACACCCACGATTTCTTCCTCGACCGCGACTACCCGGACGTCAAACTGATGGACAGTCTCTTCGCGGCTCTCGGACCTCAGCCTGTCGAAAAAGCCGCTCTGCTGAAGCGCATGAAACTTGATCCGGATCTGTTCGACAAGGCGCTTGAAAAGCTTTGGATCCACGGCGGCGTCATCCTGGACTACGCCGAAAACGCCACGGCCGGAAGCGCCGAATGGCGCGAATCCTACATCGCGCTCGGTGACCAGAAGCGTGCACAGATCGAACTGATGATCCGCTACGCCGAGGCGGATCAGTGCCGGATGTCGGCTCTGGTGCGTCACTTCGGCGACTTCGAGGACGGGCATTCGGCCTGCGGGATCTGCGATTTCTGCGCCCCCGGCGACGCCTTGGCCCAACGATTCCGGCCAGCCAGCGATGTAGAGCGCGCCGCCGCCGGGCGTGTGCTCGATTCGCTGCATTCGGGTCAACAGCGATCGACGGGCAAGCTGTACACCGATCTCTTCCCGAAGGGCGAGATGAAGCGCGACGATTTCGAGCAGGTGCTCGGCGCCCTGGCCCGCGCCGGTCTGGCGATCCTTGGCAATGCCGTCTTCGAGAAGGACGGCAAGCAGATCCCGTATCGCACGGTCAGGCTCACGGCTGCCGGCAAGGACGCCGGCCCGGCCTGCGATGGCGAACTGGTCCTGAAGGAAGCCCCGGCTCCGTCAAAGAAAAAGAAGCGGGTGAAAAAGACCGCTGTCAAGGCCAAGCCGGAAGTGAAGCCTGTCAAGCAGAAGAGCAAGACGGCGGCGGCGAAGCCTGCCGTGGCGGTCGTAAGTGGCGCCCCCAAACCGCCCGGCGGGTTGGAGGACGCTCTTAAAGCCTGGCGATTGGCCGAAGCCCGCAAGCATGGCATCCCGGCGTTCCGGATTTTCACCGACAAGACGCTGCGGGCCATCGCCGGGAATCGTCCCGAGAGCGCCGCCGATCTGCTGGCGATACCTGGCATCGGCATCAAGGCGATCGAGCAGTACGGGCGCCAGATCTACAGGATTCTGAACGATTTCAAGAAGCCCTGAGAATCGTCAGGCCCGAACGGCTGGAACTGGAGTCCTTCGACCACTGGTTTGCATGGAGTTTTCGTTCGATGGTGGTCGATCTCCGCGACGAAGGGCTCCTCCAGGAGGAGAACTGAACCGTCCGGCGTCAATGTAACGTGACGCCGGCGTCGCGTACAGCAGCACCGGCCGCACCCGCACCGTCTTTTGCCTCTTCTCGAACGGCCGATCAGGGTCCCACAAGCCAGTGGGCGCCAGGTCCGGCAGCGGCGCGGACACGGCGCCTGTCAACGCCACAAAACCTCGCCGGCTTAACCCGTGATCGTCACAACACATGAAACGCGATCCTCCGTCGCCCTATCCTATCCGCTGGGTCTGCGGTCTTCAATGGCCGGACCTCGTTGATGTTCGTTCACTATGGCAACGCGCGTTTCGTCAGCCGGCCCAACCGCGCGAACGGAGGATGGTTTCCAGTCGGGCGCGGAGCCGCTGCTTGACCGGCGTCGAAGCCGCATCCGTGGCCAGGTTCTTCAACTCCCTGGAGTCGCTGGAGTAATCGTAGAGTTCCTCGCCCTCGCGTCCGGAGTCCCACATCGAATACCGGTAGCGCTCCGTGCGGACCGAATACCCGTCCACGATCTTGCCTTGCGCCGCGCGCCGCACCTGCGTCACCGCCGGACGGTCCCATGCCACATTCGGATTGTCCAAAAGCGGCTGCAGACTTTTCCCATGCAGATTCGTAGGCGCTCCCGAGAGCCCACACAGCCCAGACAAGGTCGGGTAAATGTCTAGACACTCCACCGTCCGCGGCGACGCCTTGCCTCGCGCCTTCACCCCCGCTCCGCCGATGATCAGCGGGGTGCGCGCCGAAGGCTCAAAGACCGTCTGCTTCATCCACTGGCCATGCTCGCCGAGTTGATAGCCATGGTCGCTCCAGAACACGAGCGAGGTGTTTGATTCGAGTTTCAGCCGGCCCAGCGCATCCAGGACCTTGCCCACCTGCGCATCCAGGAACAGGATCGAGGCATAGTAGGCGCGCATCGCTTCCAGGCGTTGCTTTTCGGTCATGCCATAATTCGCCGGGCGCGTGGTGTAGGCCCATCGCGGGGCGATGTTCATCTCCCATTCTTCAAACGGAACCAGTTTCACCTTGTCCATCGGGACGCGATCGAAGTACTTTGAAGGCGCGATCCATGGCACATGTGGCTTGTAGAAGCCTGCACCGAGGAAAAACGGCTCCTGCCGCCGCTGCTCCATCAGCCTGATGACCTCAGCCGCGACGATGCCGTCGGTATGCTGCTCGTCCGGCGCGGGAGAAGAATAGTAAGCGATCGCCGAACCGATGCCTCGCGCCGGCGTGTAATTCGTGAGTAGCGGTTCTTCCTTCGTCTTGTCTATGCCGATCGGATTGACCTTCGCATTCCACGACGGCGGGTCATCGAGCCCGTCTGTCCCAATCTGGCCGGGATTGCCGTAGTGATAGATCTTGCCCACCCGCGCCGCGAAGTAGCCGTTCTTCTGGAAGTGCTGTGACAGCGTGACAACGTTCGGGATGTTGTCGCGGAAGTGGGTCTTCAGGTCGTAGACCTTCGTCGTGTCCGGCGCCAGCCCGGTCATCATGGACGTCCGCGACGGACTGCACAGCGGGAACTGGCAGTAGGCGCGCTCGAATCGAACCCCGGACGCGGCAATGCGGTCGATGTTCGGAGTCCGGACGACAGGATGGCCGTAAGCGCTGAAGTGGTGGTTCAAATCGTCCGAGGAGATGAAGAGTACGTTTCGCCGGGGCGCCCGATTGGCGAAGAGCGGAGCGGAGGCGCCGGCAAGAAAGTTGCGACGGGATATCGTCTGTGTCATTTCGCGCTGATTCTATCAGGAAAGGCACGCGGGGGATGGGGCAGGAGGACATACGGAAGCTCTAGACAAGATTCGCTGCCATGTCATCTTCTCCACGCTTGCCTCCAGGGTTCGAATCGCCGTATGCTTTCTACACCATGGAACGTCGTGATCTGCTCGCCGCCGCCGCCACGCTGGGCCTGTCGCCCGCTGCGGCCTCTGTCGCAAGTCTCGCTGGACCGCTCGAATTCAAGGTCTTGCTGGACATCAAGCGATTCGACACGCCCACAGTGTCGAATGCCATCGAGACTTTCAATTTCCGCCCGCGCAACCAGGGTTTCATGCGTCCCGAGATCAAGTGCGTGTTCCCCGAGTTCAGCCCGATGGTGGGCTACGCGGTAACAGGCAAGATCCGAGCCAACCAACCGCCTCCACCGGGCGCAAGTTACACCAAGCGCTCTGACTGGTGGGACTTCATCGTGTCCATTCCACAGCCGCGCGTCATTGTGCTGGAAGACCTCGACGATCCGCCCGGCGCCGGCTCATTCTGGGGCGAAGTGAACGGCAGTATCCATCGCGCCCTGGGCTGCGTGGGGGCGGTCACCAACGGCTGCGTTCGCGACTTGAAAGAAGTGCGCGAGATGGGTTTCCATTTCTTCGCCCAGCACATCGCCGTCTCCCACGCCTATGTCCACATGATTGAGTTCGGAAAGCCGGTCACGATCGGGGGACTCACTGTCGCGCCTGGCGATCTTCTCCATGGCGATCAGCACGGTGTGCACGTTGTCCCCTTGGACATCGCACCGAAGATCCCAGAGGCGGTTGCCAAGATTGTGGCCAGCGAGCGGCGCACGATCGACTTCTGCCATTCGCCTGGCTTCACGCTGGAGGGCTTGAAGAAACTCACTGGCGGATAGCGAGCCATGCGGCAGCACGGATGACGATGCACGATATGCACTCTGATTTGGATCGCCGCGGATCATCCATCGGGAAGATGACTGGCTTGCTGGCCGATCAGCCCTGTGGGAAAGTGAACTGAGTGGATATTGCCCGGTTGGGCGGTTGAAAACAAGTGGTGAGCCCGGAAGGAATCGAACCTTCAACCTACTGATTAAGAGTCAGTTGCTCTGCCAGTTGAGCTACGGGCCCCCGCTGATGGCGGCACTCATTAATATAACATGCCGGGACTGGCCGGGGCATCCGGTCCATACTCAAAACACGATGCGCTGGGCCATTCCAATCTGCGTGCTGCTCTCCCTGTCCTGCCTCCAGGCGGAGCGCGGTTTCATCCGGCAGGGCAGCGTCCCGGGGCCGGGGGACTCCGCGTGCCAGTCCGGATCCGGATAAACTCAATTCGAGATGCGGATCGTCATCGCCCTTGAATTCTCCCAACTCTGGCACCGCCTCGGCGGCCCCCGCGGCCTGCTGATGCTCGCTGCCCTGGCCGCGCTGGGCACCCTTCTCCCAATGCGCCTGGGTCCGGCTTTGCTTGATCCCGTCTACCTGCTCGCCTATCCGATCCTCGCCGCCATCTTCGCCGGGACCTACTCCATCCAGTCCTGGGCCGGCGCCGACGAGCGAGCCTGGCTTGAAAACCGCGGCGACGAGGCCCCGTCCGACTCCGAAGTCCTCCGCGGCAAGACCCTGGCCGCCTCCCTCTACGGACTCATCGCCTGGGCCATCATTTTCGGCGCCAGCATGGCCGCGCTCTCCTCGGCCATGCGCGCCGTCTACCTGCCCCGCGTCTCGGTCCTCGCCGCCCTGACAGTCTTCACCCTCGCACTTTCGGCCATGTCTTCCTCGGCCGCCGCACTGCTTGCCGTCCGCTTCCAGTCCCCTGCCCTAGCCCGCCAGATGTTCCGCCTCGCATTGTTCTTCATCGTCCTGGCCGGCGTGATCGCCACGCGCGCCTTCCCCGCCCTGCTGGCCCCCCTCTCCGACCCATCATTGCTGGTCGTCTGGCTCACTGCCACTCCCGCCCTGTTTGCTGGTCTCGCCGGCCTGTTCGGCTACCTGACACTAAGGTCTTTAGCCGATAAGCGCATAAGTCTATCCATCAATCCCTAAGGCGTCATTCGCCTGAGGCGCGGCGTTCGCCTGATTGGCTCCGCCGCCGTCTGGAGCGAAACTGATCTTGAGTAGCCAGCGCCAATGACCGCGCCTGAAACAGCCAACGCCGAGCGGACGATCGACGACAAGGACTTTCGCTTCGTCCCTCCCGTGCCGGAGTCGATCGAGGACCTTGAAGTCCCCCGGTCGATGATCGAACAGCTCATCCTGAAGATTCTCTACTTTCGCGGCGATCGCAAAGGCCGCCAGTTGGCCAACTCGCTCGGCCTGGATTACTCCGTCGCCGAGCCGGTCATCGAGGATCTCAAGCGCCAGCACCTGCTCGTGGTCAAAACCTCGCTGGGCATCGGCAACATCAGCGCGACGTTTTCGCTCACCGACGCCGCCCGCGAACTCGCCCGGCAGTACGCCGAGAGCAACGCCTACTCGGGCCGCATCCCGGTGCCGCTGTCGCAGTATGCGGCCGGCGTTCGTCTCCAGCGCCATCGCAGCGACTGGCTCAGCATGGAGATGCTGCGCAAGGCCTTCGGGCACATGGTGGTTGACGACCGCCTCCTCTGGCAGGTTGGCCCGGCGGTGAACTCGGGGAAATCATTCCTGATCTACGGCCAGCCGGGCAACGGCAAGACTTACCTCGCGGAAGCTCTATTCAATGTCGAGAGCGACGCGATTTACATTCCAGCCGCCATCGAGTGCCAGGGACAGATCATCCAGCTTTACGATCCCGTCTACCACCACCGGATCGACGAGGACGAGCCCGAAGTCTCGGCGTTCGCCCGCGAACGCCAGTTTGACGGCCGCTGGCTCCAGATTCGCCGTCCCTTCATCGTCTCGGGCGGTGAATTGACCCTCGACATGCTCGACCTCAGTTTCAATCCCGGCTTGAAGTCCTACGATGCCCCTCTCCATTTGAAGGCCAACAATGGCATTTATCTGGTTGACGATTTCGGCCGCCAGCGTGTCTCCCCGGCCGAAGTATTGAACCGCTGGATCGTCCCCTTGGAGCGCCGCATCGACTTTTTGAACTTCACGACCGGCGGAAAGGCCCAGGTCCCGTTCGAGACATTCCTCATCTTCTCATCCAACCTCAAGCCCGAGCAGTTGGGCGACGAAGCGTTCCTGCGGCGCATTCAGTACAAGATGTTGGTACGAAGTCCGGACGAGGCGGAGTTCGTCAAGATCTTCCGCCGCTTCGCCCAGGCCGAGGGGCTCGAGGTCGATCCGGCCGTGCTTGACTCCTTCATCGACAAGCACTACCACCGCGCTGGAAAGAAATTCCGCCGCTGCCACCCGCGCGACGTGCTCACGCACGCCATCGATCTGATTCGTTTCGAGCGCCTCGAGTTCCGCATCACCGCCGAACTCCTCGACCGTGCATTCCAAGTCACTTTCGTCGCCGAAGAGCACGACGACTAGTGTCCCGCCTCCGAAGTTCGCTAACAAAGCACTCGGAGGGCGGACGCCCTCGTCCGCGCCGGACCCCTGGTCCGGCTCCCCCCCTACCGCCGCATCGTCGGCTGCACGATCCCCTGCCCGCACAGCCCGACCCCGTGCGTGGTCAACGCACCCAGGAAATTGAACAGCACCGAGTACAGCACCTTCTCGGTCACCGCCTGCCGGCCCGGCAACCGGTAATCCGGCGACAACTCCCGTCTGATCTGAAGCCGGATCTGGCGCGTCAGCACCCGGCCTCGCGCATCGATCCGGTTCGCCAGCAGAAACGGCGTTTGCAGCACCGCGCCCGTCCGCGCATCCACATAATACTGGCAGCGCGAAAACCACCCCGTATTGGCGGCATCGGCGGCATCGAACAACAACAATGGCGAATCGCGGTCTGAAGCGGCCAATTCCAATGTCGTCTGGCGTTCGCCTTCCGAAACCTGGCAATCGAAGCCGCATTCCACCGCGCCCTGCTTCACCAGGTCGTGTTCGAGTTCCAATAGGATCAACTGCCGTGAGCCGGCATAAAAGGTCTGCATCACATCCAGTGTAACGGTTGTGGCCCCGCTTTCCGTAGACTGGTCTTGGTGACCACATCCAACTGCCCCTCGCTTGTCCTGTTCGACATCGACGGCACCCTCTTGCGCCGTGCCGGTCCGGCCCATCGCGAGAGCCTCGAATATGCCGTCCTGCGCGTCGCCGGCGTTCACTCCACCACCGGCGGAATTCCCGTCGCCGGCATGCTCGACCGTGATATCCTCCGCCTGATGATGGCCGCGGGCGGCATGAAACCCGCTCAGATCCGCCACGCCATGCCCGAAGTGATCGAAACCGCCATGCGCATCTATCCGCGCCGCTGCCCGGACCTTAGCCGCAAGTTGTGTCCCGGCGTGCGCTCCTTCCTGCGCGCCATCCGCCGCCGTGGCGCGGTCTGCGGCCTGGTCACCGGCAACTTGAGCCGGATCGGCTGGACCAAGATGCGCCGCGCCGGCATCGAAGAGCACTTCCAGTTCGGCGCCTTCGCCGAACAGGGCCGCAGCCGCGCCCAACTCGCCGCGCTGGCCATCGCAGAGGCCCGCCGCAAGGGTTGGATCGCCCGGAATTCCAAAATTGCATTGATCGGCGACCACCCCAACGATGTCGCCGCCGCCCGCGCCAACTCGATCGTCAGTGTCGCCGTCGGTACCGGCGTCGTATCATGGGACGAGTTGACCGGCTCGGGTCCCGACCTGGCCGTGCCCGACCTGAGAGCCCTCTCCCCGGAGTTTTTGTCGCTGTGAAATACCTCTGCGCTTCCGCCGTTCTGTCGCTCGCGCTGTGCCTCGGCGGCTGCTCGCGCGGCGATCAGGCCGTCCACGCCATTGTGGGCGCGACGCTGCTCGACGGCTCGCCCAACCCGCCCGTATCGCCGGCCAACGTCCTGGTCAGGCGCGGAAGAATCCTCGCCGCCGGTCCCGCCGCCGATGTCCCCATCCCCTCGGACGCCGGCCGTATCCCGGCCGCTGGCTGGTTTGTCTTTCCCTTGGACCCCCGGGAACCCATCCGCGCCGGCGCCGACGCGAATCTTTTGATTTTGACAGTGAATCCAGCCATCGAACAGGACTATCTTAAGTATGTCGCCGGCCGCATGGAGATCGGCCGCTGGACAAAGTACCCCCGCCAATGAGCAAAGCAGTCAAGGACGGAATGGAAGCGCAGAGTTTTTCGGTCAAACGCGCCGAGGTCGAATTCCACAGTTTCGCCTCCTTCGGCGAACCCGAACGCGCCATGGGCAAGTACAGCGAGGAGAATCTCCGCCGCGGCGGACTCCTTCACGGCCACGCCTCGTTCTATGGGCGCATGACGCCATTTCTGGAAATCGGCGCCAACGTCGGCCACACCTCCTACATGCTCGTGAATGAGTTCGGTGAACAGGGCATCGCCCTGGATATCTCCGCCGACGCCCTGCGCAATGGCCACCTCGTCATGGAGCGTTGGGGTCTCGAACAGCAGCCCGTCCGCATCGCCGGCGACGCTCTTCATCTGCCCTTCAAGGACAACTCGCTCCGGATGGTCCTGGCCTTCCAGATGCTCAGCCAGTTCCAGGACATCGAGGCGGTCTTCATCGAGGCGAAGCGCGTCCTCCAACCCGGCGGCATTTTTATGTTCGGCGAGGAACCCATTCGCCGTCTGCTTTCTCTGCGTCTCCGCCGCGCCCCTTACTGGGAGCAGATGAACTCCTGGGAACGCAAACTCCATGAATGGGGCCTGCTCGGTTTTTTGACCAAGGACGTCATCGGCGCCGAGCAGGAAGAGAGCTTTGGCATCCGCCAGAACCACCGCACCAAGTTGTGGGACTGGATCAACATGATCGACCGCCACTTCGTCGAACGCGAATGCACCGTCTTTGTCCCGAAACGGGGCTGGGGCGAGCGCGCCGCGTACCGCCTCCTCAAACTGGCCGACCGGAACCAGTCCGAATGGCTTCCGGCCCGCTTCCTGGGCGGCACACTTACCGCATTCTGCCGCAAGGAGGGCCAGGCGCCCGAAACTGACGCCGGAGACGCCACTCTGCATCAGACCTTTGAGCGCATCCTGCAATGCCCGGATTGCGGCGGCCCGGTCGAACGCCGCGACGACGCTGCGCTCGCCTGCCAGTCCTGCGAATACTCAGCCCCCAGTGAAGAGGGGGTCTATAACCTGCTTGGCAGTGAGGACCGCCGCGAACTCTACCCCGGTCTGCGCTCCGATGTGATCGACTTCTCCGCGGACGATTGCGAAGACCGCCTCATCGATGGTTTTCAACCCATCGAGGGCATCCCCGGCAATAAATACCGCTGGATCAACGAACGCGCTTCCTTCACGCTTGTCCCTGTCAGGCCCGGCCAACGCCGCCTCCGCATCCGGGGCTTCTGCGGTCCAGCGTTCCTGTCCCAACCTACGCCGCCGAAGATCGGCATTTCGGCAAACGGCGCGGCGGTCTCCACCCATACCGTGGACCGGCCCGGGCTCTTCATCATCGAAACCGCCCTGCCCGAGGCGGCCAGCTACGAGATCGCCATCCAGGCCGGCCCCTCCCACCAATCGCCTCCGGATGAACGCTGGTTCACGGTCAACCTGTCGCTCATGCGCCTGATCGACTGATCCCGCTGTCTGTGTAACAAAAAAATGCCCGGTTCACCCTCTCGGGCAAACCGGGTCTGATTTCTTTAGAGGAGTCAACCGGCCTGATCTGTCAGGCTCTGTTCTTATTTCTTGAATCTGCTGAAGATCGATACCAAGGCCAGACCCGCGCCCATCAGCGCGTAGGTCCCAGGCTCGGGAATCTCTGGCGGCGGCGGGTCGAATTCGCCCGGCACCTTGTCGCTCAGGCCGCAATTCATGCCCCTGAACCGGACCACCAGCGATTCCGGCTCGTTCGTGTTGTCACTCAATGCCTGTGTGAACGACTCGGTCGTCAGCCCGGCCAGCGAACCGGCGAGATTAAATGTGAATGTGGCGCTTCCACCCACCGGGATGCCAGGGTTCGGGCTGCCGCCACCAAGCCAGTTGCCGCCGAGGGCCGCGCCGAAGTCGAAATCGCCGTAGGGGGATCCACTCACGCTGTTGTTGAACGACGGCCCGCCGATCAGCAGGAAATCCGAATCCGTCGTGTTCATCGTCATCCCGGTGATCACTCCACCGGGGTTGTTCAACGCCACACCAGTCAGAAAACCGCCGTAGAACGGCGTCGTGTTCGTTAGGTTCAGTACAAGGCTCTGGCTCCCGCTCAAATACTCGATCGACCCGGTGAAGCTGCCATAGGCTCCACTGCCGGTAATCGGGATCGGGGTTGCCGATGCAGTTATCGCCAGCATCATCAGGCCCATCAAGAATCTGGTCATCATCCCTCCTACTTCCTCTGGCGTGCGGCGTTGTCCTGCCGCGCACTTTCAGAGTCGAGGGAAGGGTTGTTTTCAAGAGAGGGACTTCCGGCTAAACCATCCGCCTTCAGGTACTGGCCGGAGATTGTACTTTGACAGCCGCGGTTATGGAACCAGCCCCCGGTGAAACGTCATCGCACCAAAGCTCACTACGCTTTCCTCGTCGATCGGCCACTGCTCGTATTGGCGCAACCGCCCGCGCACGTCCCCTCCAGTTCGGAGAAAAGTGTAGAACGGCGCTGAACCGCACCACTTCAGATCGTCGCGGTTCTCCTTCACCAGATCCCAAAAGCCTGCCGCGTCGCCTGCTTCGAGCCGCTCGATCCTCTCGCGGTCCCGGCGCTCGACTTCGCTCATCAGCCCGCGGAACGGCTCGGCTGGGGAATCATCGCCGTACCTTCGCCCCATATGCGCCATGTCGACGCCCAGAACCGCGACCAGATTGCCGTCTTCCCTGGCTCGAATATCTCCCAGCACGTCAAAAAAGGCTGCAACCTGCTCATTCCGTTCAGGCAACGTTCCATCGAGGATGGCTTGACCAAACGAACCTACCAGGATCGGCAGGATCTTCACATCGGCCCCGAAGAGGCTCTGCAGAAAGACCACCTGGAACTCGATGGAATGCTCGATCCGGTGGCAGTAGTTCTCCATGCGGATGCTGGCCGGCGCCCGGCGGGCCAGTTCGTCCACCAGCCGCCGGCTGGTCCGGGCGGTCCCCCATGGCGTGACGAACTCCTTTCGCGTCAATCCGAAGAGGTCCGGCTCTCCATAGTGCGAAGTGCCAAGAATGACGAAAGTCTTCTCCCTGGCCCATTCGCCCAGCGCCTTGTACGCCTGGCGGTAACTGGCCCACCCGTCATCGGGGCTGGCGTGAGGCGCGGCGATTCCGGCAAGCTGCCCGTCGGCCGCCTCGCCGCCCGCCATGCCTTCGGCCATCCAAGCTTCAAGTTCGTCCCGCTCATCGGGGTAAGCCGAGCCGGCGTGGCTCGGCTCGCGCACCTCCGAGGCTTCAAAGGCCGCGATCTGTTGATCTCTAAGTTCTTCAAAATACGCGGTTTCGAGGAAACCGGCCTGATCGAGAGCCTGCTCCATCCGCTCGCCCAGCTCACCCGATCGCAGTTCGCCCGTCACCTCGTAAATCACGTCCCGGAGGTTCGTTTGGTCGTGTTCGCCGTCAAAACAGGCCAGACCCCGAACCAGGGCGGGCGGGATGATCATGGTCGCGCCGGAGAAGCCGAACGGATCGCGGATCATCAGCCCCGGACGGTCCTCGACGGGCGAGGGCATGAAATCGAGTTCCATCCTGAGGCGGGCCAGCGACTTTGGCATCACACCATATTACAGACTCAGGCATCATAGAATGGTCGGTAGCGGGTTGGCCGATTCCGGCCCTCCGCCGGGTGGAGATGAGGGGAGAAATGGACCGTCTGACGGATCTGGAAATCGGCCGGGCGCTCACTGGGATCGAGGGCTGGTCCTACACGGGAAAGCTGCATAAGCTGTTCACGTTCCCCGATTTCATCAACGCCTTCGGTTTCATGGCCACGTCGGCTCTAATCATCGAGAAGATGAACCACCACCCGGAATGGTCCAACGCATGGAATCGCGTCACGGTGGACCTCACCACCCACGATGCCGGCGGCGTCAGCGCCCGCGACTTCGAACTGGCCCGAGAACTCGACCGTATCGCACTGAAATTCCTATGAGACTCATTGCACTCGTTCTCCTGTTAGCCGCCACCCTGCCGGCCCAGTACCGTTTCAAGGCGTCGCCGCAACTCGACGCCCTCGTCGAAAAAGCGATCAAGGACAACCAGATTCCCGGAGCGGTCCTGCTGGCCGGCCAGGGGCCGCGCATCTTCCACTACAAGGCCTACGGCTCGCGCGCCCTCGAACCCAAGCGCGAACCGATGACGCGGGAGACGATCTTCGACGCCGCCTCGATCACCAAGATTGTCGCCACCACGTCGTCGATCATGAAACTGGTCGAGGACGGCAAGGTGCGGCTGAGCGACCGCGTCACCGTGTACCTGCCTGATTTCCAGGGCGGCAAGAGCGACATCACGGTCCGCCACCTCCTCACGCATTACTCCGGACTGCGTGAAGACCTGGATCTGAAACCCGAATGGTCCGGATACGAAACCGGCGTCCAGAAGGCATTCGCCGAAGTGCCGCGAGCCGAACCGGGCGCGCGCATGATCTATAGCGATATCGGTTTCATTCTGCTGGGAGAAATCGTCCGCGTGGCCTCCGGGATGCCGTTGAACGAATTCGCCTCCAAGAACATCTTCAAGCCGCTGGGCCTGACCCGCACCACGTTCCTGCCGCCCAAGGCGTGGATCCCGCGCATCGCCCCGACCGAACGGATGGAAAACGGCGAGATCCTGCGCGGCGTTGTGCATGATCCGACTACGCGCTACATGGGCGGCGTGGCCGGTCATGCCGGATTGTTCACCACGGCCACTGACCTGGCGCGATGGGCGCGCATGATGCTCGGCGGCGGGCGGCTCGGCGCGGTGCGCGTGTTGAGTTCGGCGACGGTGAAGAAGTTCACCGAGCCCAATTCCCCGCCCCACGAGACGGCCCTGCGCGGACTCGGCTTCGACATCGATTCGCCTTTCTCCTCCAATCGCGGCGAGCTATTTCCCATCGGCAGCTTCGGCCACACCGGCTTCACCGGAACTTCGATTTGGATGGACCCGGTATCGAAGACCTACGTCATTCTACTGGCTAATTCCGTCCATCCCAACCTGCGGCCGGCCATCAGCCCGCTGCGCTCGAAAGTGGCAACGGTCGTGGCCGCCGCAGTGGGTCTGACCCGGCAGGACGTGTCGCTGACCGGCTATGGCGAGATCAGCGCCTATACGCCCGTGCGCCGCCACCTGGCCCGCACGGCCGAAGTCCAGACCGGAATCGACGTATTGGTCTCGGAGGGATTCGCCCGGCTGAAGGGCAAGAAGGTCGCGCTCATCACAAACCACACCGGCCGCACCCGCGACGGCAAGCGCAACATCGACGCCATGCTGGCCGCCGGCGTCGAACTGAAGTCCCTGTTCTCGCCCGAACACGGCATCGCCGGGACCGAGGACCACGAAAACGTCGGCCATGGCAAGGACGCGGCGACCGGTTTGCCGATTTGGAGCCTCTATCAGGGCGTCGACCGCAAGCCCAAGCCCGAAGCGATCGCCGGACTCGATGCCCTGGTCTTCGACATCCAGGACATCGGCGCCCGGTTCTACACCTATGTCTCGACGATGAAGAATGCCATGGAAGCCGCCGCCTCGGCGGGCATCGAGATCGTCGTCCTGGATCGCCCGAACCCGATCACCGGCATCTATGTCGAAGGCCCGATGCTCGATGCCGATTTGACTTCATTTGTCGGCTGCTATCCCATGCCGCTGCGCCACGGCATGACGATCGGCGAACTGGCATTATTCCTCAACGCCGAGGCCAGGATCGGCGCCAAGCTGACCGTGGTCGAAATGAAGAACTGGCGGCGGGCCGATTGGTGGGACGCTACGGGCCTGACCTGGATCGACCCATCGCCCAACATGCGCAGCCTGAACGCCGCGCTGCTCTATACCGGCGTGGCCATGGCCGAATATGCGAGGAACTATTCGGTCGGACGCGGCACCGATGCGCCGTTCGAAGTGATCGGAGCCGACTGGCTGGACGGCGCGGCACTGGCTGCGTATCTGAACAAGCGCATGGTGCCGGGCACCCGTTTCCATGGCGTCGAGGTCAAGCCAACATCGTCGAATTTCGCCGGGAAAATGATCCCCGGCGTCCGAATGATCGTCACCGACAGGGAGGGCTTTTCGTCTCTGCGGCTGGGGCTGGAGATCGCGGCAGCGATCGAGAAACTCTATCCGGGGAAGATCGACTGGGAGGCCAATGCACGCCTGATCGGCAACCGCGAGGCGATTGAAGGCATTCGAAAGGGCGTGGATCCGAGGATCCTCGAATCGCGTCTCCAGGAAGCCGCGGCGCGATTCGCGCTTCACAGAGTGCAATACTTACTCTACAAGTAGAGTTAACTCGAAGACCAAGAAGGCCGGAGGAGCAGGACAATCCTGCACCTCCGGCCTTCATCTTCAATCACGACCGGCCCGCTGGGGCGCCGTGGCTCGCCGCGTATAAACCTCCGAAAACTACGACGATTTGGCCTTGGCCGGCCTGCCACGGCGCGCGGGCTGTGGGGGTTCGGCGGCGTCCGCCTCGCCTGCCGCCTCCTGGCGTTCCTGGTCCTTCAGAGCCGCCATCCATGCCGGCGGACGGCCCCGGCGCTTGCCTTGGCCGCGCGCGAGCCGCTCCAAGGTGATAATCGCCTCTTCGATAATCGCGCGTTCCTGGCGCAAGTCATTCAGGATTTTCATCACATCCATCGATTGTCTCCCTGGGACGCTGAGTGAATTTCGATCCGGCACCCTGGCTCCGTTCCGATTTCGGAACAGAATGCCTGGGCATCAGCATCCTACGTCTTTTTCTACCGCAAATCGAGACGGTTTACAAGGGGTCTGTTACGAAATCAGAACAGGCCCAGTACCAGCATGAAGAAATCCTGCCGGGCTCAGGCGGAAGGCAGGCGCCGTTTCCAGTACAGGTAGAAGGGAAACCCTGCCGCAATGACGACCAGTCCGAGACCCGATTCGCGAGGCGAATTCACCAACGTGAACCCCAAAAGCAGCACCGCGACGAGGACGAAGACGATGGGCACGACAGGGTAGCCCAGAGTCCTGTAGGGGCGTGGCGCATCCGGCATTTTCCTGCGAAGGACGATGACGGCGGCAGTCGCCATGCCGTAGAGGATCCATGAGGGGAAGATGACAAGGGTCAAGAGCTGGTCATAGCGGCCGGAGAGGACGAGCACGCAGGACCAGGCCGAAAGCGCCAGGATGGAGAAGCCCGGCGTGTGGTGCGATGCATTCACACGACCGAACGCCTTGAAGAACAGCCCATCGTGAGCCATGGCGTAGGGAACGCGCGCGCCCGACAGGATCGACCCATTCAGCGCGGCGAAGATGGAGATCATGGCGGCGATGGCGACCGCGGCGGCGCCAGGCGCGCCCAGGATGCGGCGCATCATTTCTGACGCGACCCGGTCGTGGGCGGCCACCTCGGATGCGGGCAGGACGAGGAAGTAGGCCAGGTTGGTGAGGAGGTAGATCGCCATCACCAGCGCCGTGCCGTAGATGAGGGCTCGCGGCAGGTTCCGCTGGGGATTCTTCACCTCGCCGGCAACCATGTTCAGGTTGTTCCATCCGTCATAGGCCCACAAGGCGGCGACGAGGGCGGCGATGAAGCCGGCCAAGCCGCCGCGGGCGGGCACCGAGGTGGCGAAGTTGGCCGGTTGAGCCGACCCGCCGAACAGTCCGATGCAGATGACCATGGCGATCAGCCCCAGTTTGGCGAGAGTGGTAGCAATCTGCACTCGGCCGCCGACCTTGACGCCGAAGTAATTCGTACCGGCCAGGGCCAGGATGACGGCGATGGCCAGCACCTGTCCATACTGAATATCGAGGGGACCGCCGCCGGGACCGATCGGCAGCGGAATCCGGAACAGGACGCCTTCGAGCGCCGGGTTGAAGTTGGCCATGTAATAGAAAAAGCCGGTCGCCAGGGTGGCGATGGAGCCGCTCTTGGCCACCCACATCTGCGTCCAACCGTAGAGGAAGCCCCAGAATGGACCGTACGCCGTTTTGAGGTAGACGTATTCGCCGCCGGCTTCGGGCATCATGGCGGCCATTTCGGCATAGGTGAGAGCGCCGGCCATGGTCAGCAAGCCGCCGAAGATCCAGACGGCGAAGACCATCCATGGCGTGCCCGTTTCGAGAACCATCGTCTTGGGCACCAGAAAGATGCCCGACCCGATGACAGTGCCCACCACCACGCTGGACGCGGCCCAAGCGCCCAGGTCCCGCCGCAGTTCAGCCAAGCTTGTTCACCTGCGTTGGGTTCCCGCGGTCGAGGATGGCTGAAGCGGCCAGCGAGACGGCAATGGTGAGAGTCGTGCCAATCAGGACATACCAGGTCCAGGCGACAGGCGGGAACCACAACACGTACTTGTTGATCACAAGCAGCAGGTTGACCGAGATGCCAGCCGACATGCCGATCATGGCCGAGCGTTCGGAAGCCCGCTGATTCAGGAGTCCTAGCAGGAACACGCCCAGCAATGCGCCGTAGAGGATGGAGGCGATGCCTAGTCCGGCTTCAAGCACCGAGGTGACATTGCGAGCCAGAATGCCGATGGCCAGCAGGACGACGCCCCAGAACAGCGTGGCGATCTTTGCCAGGCGCATGTACTGCTTTTCGGCCAGCCCCGGACGGCGGAGCTTGTAGAAATCCATGATGGTGGTGGCTGACAGCGAGTTGAGCGCGGCGGCGAGATTCGCCATGGCGGCGGCCAGGATGGCGGCGATCACCAGGCCGGCGACGCCGGTGGGCAGATTGTTCCAGATGTAGTGCGGGTAGATGCGGTCGGGCGGCTGCGGCGGCGCGATCCCGGTGTCGCGGTAGTAGACCCACAGCACGGTGCCAATCAGCAGAAAGAGCGAGAACTGGAAGAAGATGACAAACCAGGAAGCGAAAAGCGCCAGCCGGGCTTCGGTCTGCGACTTTGCGGCGAGCAGGCGCTGGACCATGAGCTGTTCTGTACCGTGACTGGCCGTGGTGAGGAAGCAGCCGCCCAGCACGCCCGCCCAGAACGTGTAGGTCTTGCCGAAAAAGGCCCACGAGAGGTCAAAACCGAAGTCGAAGACCTGGAGTTTGCCGGCTTCGGCGGCGGCGTTGAGCACGTAGGGCAGTCCGCCCTGGATGTGCCCGAGAATGACGAACAGGCTGACGACCGCGCCGGCGACATAGAGGATCATCTGAACGACGTCGGTCCAGATGACGGCGGTCATGCCGCCTTCAAAGGTGTAGAACAGCGTCAGACAAACGATGACGATGATGGACGGGATCTCGCCCATTCCAAGAACGATCGAGACGACGATGGAGATGGCGAACACGCGCACGCCTTCGGCCAGGGCGCGCAACAGCAGGAACGTTCCCGCGGTCAGGCGGCGGAGGCGCAGTCCGAAGCGGCGCTGCATGAGTTCATAGGCGGTGAAGAGTTCGCCCTTGAAGTAGTGCGGCAGGAAGAGGGTCGAGATGACGATGCGGGCCAGCAGGTAGCCCATCACCACCTGAAGGAAGCCGAAATTGCCGTAGAAGGCGAGCGCCGGGGTGCCGATGACGGTGAGCGTGGAAGTCTCGGCGGAAACGATCGAAAAAGCGATGGCCCACCAGGGGGTGGACCGGCCGCCGAGGAAGTAGTCCTTGAGACTTTTCTGGGAGTTCCTGAAGTGAGCGCCAAACCAGGTGATGCCGATGAGGTAGGCGCAGATGACCCCAAGGTCGACGTAACGCATGGATCAAAGGAGTTTAGCACGGATTCCGGGCAGGCCGTGCGCTGTTCGAACTTAGCGTGGAAGCCGGGAACATAGCTGACGCCTCCGGCATCTAATGGGAACAACGAGCGGGAGAGGAACATGGTAAAGGCTGGGTTTGGCTCGGTTCGGCTTGATGGGACCACGGGGTACAGGAAGCGGTTGCCTAACGAAGTGGACTTCCGGTATACTCCCGAAGTGCGTGTTAGGTT
>CAZLDN010000010.1:0-64712 GCA_964558355.1 uncultured Candidatus Solibacter sp. | reverse complement strand
GTGGGGGAGGGAGTCGGGGGAGGAACGAGATGCTGAATTTGTCCAGAGTTTCGAACAGGTCGATCCTTGGAAGTGCACTTCGGCTGCCGTTGCGACTGATTCCTAAGAAGGCTGTTGTTCGAGTTTTGCAGGGTCCGGCGCGCGGGAAGCGGTGGATTGCGGGAGCGTCGACGCATGGGTGCTGGCTGGGGTCGTATGAAGGGGAGAAGCAGGCGGCTTTCACGAGACATCTGCGACCGGGCTCGGTGGTTTATGACGTGGGAGCGAACGTGGGTTTCTATACGCTCCTGGGGAGCGTGGTGATTGGCAACGAGGGATCCGTCTACGCTTTCGAGCCCGTGCCGCGAAACCTCGAGTACTTGCGAGAGCACGTGAGAATGAACGGATTGGCGAACGTGCGGGTCTTTGATGCGGCGATGGGGGAGGCGGAGGGGAGAGTGAGGTTTTCCTTGGCGTCGAATCCATCGATGGGGCATGTGGGTGGAGGGGATGGCGAAGAGATTGAAGTGCGGATGGAAACGCTGGATGGTTTGGTGGCGCGAGAGGGTTTGGGGGCGCCTGATTTGATCAAATGCGACATCGAAGGGGCGGAGGCGGGTTTTCTGAAGGGCGCGCGGGAGACGCTCAGAGCGCACCGGCCAGCGATCCTGTTGGCTACGCATGGGCGGGCGGTTCACGCAGACTGCTGCGGCATCTTGCGCGATCTTGGCTATCGGGTCGAAGCTCTGGATGGAGGAAGCGTGGAAGAGACAGACGAACTGCTGGCAAGGGCTGAGTGACGGTTTAATTCATCAACCAGTTAAAGGATGCGGCACGAGAGGCTGTGTCAATTTAGGAGAACATCGTGAAGACACTGCCGGAATCCATCAATCAATTCAAGTCCACCTACCCGGGAGTCTGGGGTGCATTCCTGGAGGTCCGGTGAAACGCAAGCTTGTGGTGATGCTCACGCACGCCGCCAACACCGACCGATCGACAATCGCCTTCACCATCGCCAACGCGTCTCTGTCGGCGGGTATGGAGGTAATGGTCTTTCTTGCCTCTGATGGCGTGGATCTGTGCCGTGAACATGCGGCCGACATGGCCAGCGTCAAGCCGTTCCTGCCGCTGGACGAATTGGTGACAAAGTTCACCGCCGGCGGCGGCGTACTGGCGGCGTGCGGATCCTGTTGCCAGTTTCGCGGGCTTCAGAACGGGGATACGCGCAAGGAAGTTCAGGTGGCGGGCGTGACGATACTGACCGAATGGCTGAGCGCCGGGGCGACGACCATCAGTTTCTAGCTGGGACTATGGCCAAGGAACGCCGCGGCCCATGCCTGGAGTTCGCATTGGCGTGCGCTGGTTGCCCTGGCCGCCCTGGCGCGCCGGGCGCGGATTCGGCGCACGGAAACCGGCTCCCGCGCCGCCGCCAGCAAGGTCATCTTCCGTGAGGACCAGGTCGCGGTTGAGAACCATGTCGAGAGTGCTGCCGCGCTGGAGGACGGCGTCGGGTCCGCGGGTCAAGAGAATGCCCGCCAGCCCCGCGGCGGCGCCTGCGCCTGCGCCGATGCCGGCGTCCCTGCCTTGGCCGCCGATCCAACTGCCCATGGCCGCACCGCTGGCCGTGGTCGTCCCCACCACCATCGCGTCCCGGCCCTTGGAACCGTCGCTTGTCACTTTGCCTTCGTCCCGATTCAGCTCACCCGGATTGTCGCCATCGAGGCCGCCAAGCCTGCCCAGCAGGTCGATCGTCCTGCCGCTCGCGAGCATCAGCGAGTCGAAGCGCAGGTAGAGTTGGCCCTTGCCCTTCACCTTGCCGCTGCGCTGGGCCTGGGTGATGGTGCCGTTGACATAGCTACCGGCGGGAATGACGATGCGGCTGTCGATGGCAACGGGGACGAGCGTTTGAAGGTAGACCTGATCGCCGGCGGCGGCATTCTTTGAACTCACGGTGGTCAAGACGGTCAAGGGAATGCGCGTGCCGGTCTTTAGAACGTTGCGGTCCTGGGTCTGGTCCGCCGCATCAGGCCAGCCCTGTGAAGGTTGGGCTTCGGGCGGACGAATCGGCGTGCGTCCCTGCGCCTCGGGCGCCTCCTGTGCAACGGCGCACGTCAGGGCAACCGCACCAAGAATCACTCCAGCCACGAATCTCATGAATCGGCCCTCCCTACCATACATAACGCGGAATTGCGGAAACGGGTTGCATGGATGCGCCTGGGGGCCAGGTGAAATTTGTGCGGATACCTGTTTACGCCGGCGGCGCTCCGGTCTATAATCTTCAAATGCTCCGTACAATCCTCGCTGTCCTGGCCGGTTGGATGACCACCGGCGTTCTCGTGGTCTGTTTCGATCTGATCCTGCGGAAGGTCATCCCCAACGACTACCGCGACGGCCAGATCCCGCCGGACTCGATCACCGCGCTTGTGCTGGCGACCTCCGCCCTGTTCTCGATCCCCGCCGGTTGGGTGACGGCGAAGCTGGCCAAGTCAGACCCTTCGCGCCATGTTGTTTACCTGATTCTGTGGGGATTGCTGATGGGCATCGTCTCGGCCATCATGAGTTGGGGCCAGGTCCAGTGGTGGTATCAGATCGGGCTGATCATCCTGTGGATCCCGATGGTGCTGCTCGGAGGACGGTTGGCGGTGAAAGGCAGGTAGAGATCACACGGGATCGAGGCCGTGAACTAAGAGAGTCGGTTCCCGCACCCGGCACACACTCACCCGCTCTCTTCGTTCGCGGCCTCATGCAGTTACATTCGCGGCTTGACGCGATATGGGCCAGATTGGTACCTTCACACCCGGAGAGACCCATGCGTACAGCCATTGCACTCGTCGTGTTTGCCACGTTCGCCGCGGCGCAACCGCAAGCGAGTATCCCTTTGAAAACTCTGCGCGACAAGATCGCCGGAGGTTGGGCCGGCCAGATGATCGGCGTCAGCTATGGCGCGCCAACCGAGTTCCGCTATAAGGAACGAATTATCCCCGAGAACATGCTGCCCAAGTGGTCGCCCGAGAAGGTCTCGAATTCGATAAATCAAGACGACCTCTATGTCGACATGACCTTCGCCCAGGTGCTCGACGACAAGGGCTTGAACGCCACCACCGAGGACTTCGGCGCCATGTTCAAGAACGCCAAGTACGCCCTGTGGCATGCCAATCTGGCGGCCCGCCGGGCGCTGAAACGCGGCGTGCCCGCGGCGCTGTCGGGGACTCCGAAATATAACGCCCACGCCAACGACATCGACTTCCAGATCGAAGCCGATTTTGTCGGCCTGATGGCGCCCGGCATGTTGAAGCCCGCCGTCGAGATCGCCATGCGCGCCGGCCGCGTGATGAACTACGGTGACGGCATTTATGGCGGCGTCTTCGTCAGTTGCATGTACTCGGCGGCGTTCTTCGAGAAGGACCCGCGCAAACTCGTCGAGGCCGGGCTCTCCTGCATTCCCGCCAAGAGCCCCTATGCCCTGCTCATCGCCGACGTCCTCGCGTGGCACAAGCAGTATCCCGCGGACTGGGAGGCCAACTGGCGCGAGATTGAGAAAAAGTGGAATAAACGCGAACCCTGCCCGAACGGCGCCCTGGACCCCTTCAATATCGACGCCAAGATCAACGGCGCCTACATCGCGCTTGGCCTGCTTTACGGCGAAGGAGACATCGGGAAGACCATCATCATCTCGACCCGAGCCGGTCAGGATTCCGACTGCAACCCGGCCTCGGCCGCCGGCGTGCTTGGCGTCGCCATGGGTTACGAAGCGATCCCCGACATCTGGAAGTCCGGCATTCCCGCCATTGCGGATAAGAAATTCAGCTACACCGAGTACACGTTCAAGACCATCGTCGAATCGTCTCTGCAACGGTCCATCAAGCTTGCCGAAGCCAACGGCGGGCGTCTCGACGGCGATTCGCTCAATATCCGCATGGCGCCGCCGAAACCGCCCAAACTCGAAGTCTGGGACGACTACGGTTCGCCGGTGGAGCGGGTTGCGGTCACTGATGCGCGCTGGAGGTTTTCGGGCGATTGGACTAGCGATAGAGCGATGAAAGTGTCGGCCACTAAGGGCGCCACCGCTGAGATCGCGTTTGAGGGAACGGGCTACATCGTCGTCGGCCCATATCTTGCCGACGGCGGATTCGCCGAGGTCTGGCTGGATGGCAAGAAACTGAGCAACGTCGATGTCTACCCTGACGAGCAGCACAGCAAGGGCAACGAAAGCGTCTGTCACGGCTTCAAGCTCAAGAACGGCAAACACACGGTGAAGCTTGTCGTTACCGGCGTCCGGCACACGGATTCGACTGGCGCAAAGATTGGCGTGCAAGACCTGGTCGTGTTCCGATAGTCTTTCGACCGTTTGATTCGTTCTGTTCACCGCGCCTTCGAAAGTCGCGCCTGGAGACCCGCTCTCTGCGTTCGCGGCCTCATGCTTTGGAGCGCGGCGGCGCGGACGAGGGCGTCCGCCCTCCGAGTCCCTTTTGAGCGAACTTCGGAGACGGGAGACCAGTCGCCGGCGGATCGGGACTTGATCGTCTTCGGTTGCCTGCACGGCGTACACTGGAGGCGATGAACCGAGTCGTTCGCGCCGCGCGTGGCCCGGCAATGAGCGCCAAAGGGTGGCGCCAGGAAGCGGCCATGCGCATGTTGATGAACAACCTCGACCCCGAGGTTGCCGAGCGCCCGCAGGATCTTGTCGTCTATGGCGGCAGCGGTAAGGCCGCCCGCGACTGGCCGTCGTTCGATGCACTGGTGCGCGAACTTCTGCGGCTCAACGACGATGAAACGCTACTGGTTCAATCGGGCTCGCCGGTGGGTGTTTTCCGCACTCACGAAGAGGCCCCGCGCGTCCTGATCGCCAACTCGAACCTCGTCGGCCACTGGTCGAACTGGGAGCATTTCCGCGAACTTGAACGACTCGGCCTCATCATGTACGGCCAGATGACAGCCGGCAGTTGGATCTATATCGGCACGCAGGGGATACTCCAGGGGACCTTCGAGACTTTCGCATCCGCCGCCGCGCGCCACTTCGGCGGGTCGCTTGAAGGCCGGTTTGTTTTGACCGGCGGCATGGGCGGAATGGGAGGCGCGCAGCCGCTCTCCGTCACGATGAACGGCGGGGCGGTGCTGTGCGTCGAAGTGGACGAATCGCGCATCCACCGCCGCATCGCGAACGGCTACTGCGACCTCGTCACGCGCTCGCTTGACCAGGCGCTTTCGTGGATTGAGGAAGCCACAAGCGCAGGCCGGCCGCTGTCTGTCGGACTGGCCGCCAATTGCGCGGATGTGGTTCCTGAACTGGTCCGCCGCGGCATCACACCCGACCTTGTCACCGACCAGACGTCCGCTCACGATCCTCTGAACGGCTACATCCCGCGGGGCCTCACCGTCGATGAAGCCACCGCTCTGCGCTCATCCGATCCACATGCGTACATCGAGCGTTCGATGGACTCGATCGCCCGTCACGTCGAAGCGATGCTCCAACTCCAGGCCGCTGGATCGATCACATTCGACTATGGCAACAACATCCGCCGCATGGCCGCCGACCGGGGTGTCGTTGACGCATTCCGAATTCCCGGCTTCGTCCCCGAATACATCCGCCCGCTGTTTTGCGAAGGCCGCGGACCGTTCCGCTGGGTAGCGTTGTCGGGCGAGGCCGAGGACATCCATGTCACCGACAGGCTGGTTCTCGAAATGTTCCCCGACAACGTCACACTGTCGCGCTGGATCAATCTGGCGAGGGAGAAGGTCCATTTCCAGGGTTTGCCGGCGCGCGTCTGCTGGCTTGGCTATGGAGAGCGCGACGAATTCTCGGTCGAGATGAACCGGCTGGTGGCGCAGGGCAAGCTCCAGGCGCCCATCGTCATTGGGCGCGACCACCTCGATTGCGGTTCGGTCGCATCGCCATACCGCGAGACCGAGTCGATGAAGGACGGTAGCGACGCCATCGCCGACTGGCCGCTGCTGAACGCGATGCTGAACACAGCCGCCGGCGCATCCTGGGTCAGCTTCCATAACGGTGGCGGTGTCGGCAGCGGCTATTCGATGCACGCCGGCCAGGTGACCGTGGTTGACGGCACTGAAGAGGCCGGCCGCCGCGCCGAGCGGGTCATGCGCTGCGATGCGGGGATCGGCGTCGTCCGTCACGCCCACGCCGGCTACGACGCAGCCATTCAGTTTGCCGGGGACCACGGCATCCGGCTGCCCATGCCGGGATCTCAGGGAACGGATCCGGCGGCCTGATGAAGGCGCCAAAGAAGCTGGATTCGCGTCCTGCCGCTCCGCCACCGGCGCTGCTGATCCGGGGCGCGCGGCAAATCGTCACGCTACGCGGCCCATTGCGCGCGAGGCGCGGCGCGGAGATGTCTCAGTTGGGCCTTCTCACTTCCGCCGCCATGCTTGTCGAGAACGGCCTCATCACCCAACTCGGCCCGGCAACGAGGATCGAAAACCTGAGCGCCGCCCGCAAGGCGCGCGAGATCGACGCCGCCGGTTGCATCGTCCTGCCGGCATTTGTCGATTGCCACACTCATCTGTTGTTTCCCGGACCACGCCTGTCCGACTACACGCAACGTATCGGCGGCGCGTCCTATGAGGAGATAGCAAACTCAGGCGGCGGCATCCTCTCGACTGTTCGCGCGGTCCGCGCCTCGACGGTCAATGCGCTGCAAGCAGCCGCGGAGCGCTCGGCCCGCCTGATGGTCCGGCACGGTACACTACTGGCCGAAGCGAAATCAGGCTACGGCCTCGACCCGGCCGCGGAGATCCGGATCCTGCGCGCCATCAGCCGCGCCGCCGGACCGGTCGAGTTCGTCCCCACCTGCCTCGGCGCCCATGCTCTGCCGCCTGAATTTGAGAACGATCCAGACGGCTACATTGGCAAAGTCTGCCAGCACCTCCTGCCCGAAGTCGAGCGGCTCCGCCTGGCTGAATTCGCCGACGTCTATTGCGACCGCAACGCCTTCTCGGTCGACCAGTCCAGCCGCTATCTCGAGGCAGCCGCCCGCCATGGATTCGCACTCACGATCCACGCCTCCCAGTTCGCCAATCTCGGCGCGGTCGAACTCGCCATCAGGCTGGGAGCCGTATCGGCCGGCCATCTTGAAGCGATCGAACCGGCGCAAGTCGATCTGCTGGCGCGCTCGGAGACCATAGCCACGCTGCTGCCAGCGTCGGTCCTGCACCTCGGCCTGAACCGCTACGCGCCGGCGCGCGCGTTGATCGACGCAGGCGCTGCCGTTGCGCTGGCCACCGACTTCAACCCCGGATCGAGTCCCACTCCGTCGTTGCCGCTGGTGATGTCGCTGGCCTGCGCCCAGATGCGCATGTCGCCAGCCGAGGCGCTGACCGCCGTGACCGTCAACGCCGCTGCCGCGCTGCGCCGCACGGAGTCCGCCGGTATCCTCGAAGCGGGCCGGCCAGCCAACTTCACCCTGTTCGCCGTTCCCGACTACCGCGAAATCCCCTATTACCTCGGCGCCAACCTGCTGAAATACGCCTTCCGCGCAGGCCGCCTCGTTTACCGCCAAGGAGAACCCTGATGCGCAAACTCGTCGAATGCGTCCCGAATTTTTCCGAGGGCCGAGACCGCTCGAAGGTCGAAGCCATCGCCGCGGCAATCGCCTCCGCGCCAGGCGCCGTCATCCTCGATCTTGAACTTGACGCCGACCACAACCGCAGCGTCATCACCTTCGCCGCGCCGCCCGAGACTGTCGTCGAAGCGGCACTGAACGGCATCGGGAAGGCGGTCGAACTGATCGACCTCAACCACCATACGGGCGTTCACCCGCGCATCGGCGCCGCCGACGTGGTCCCGTTCATCCCGCTTGCCGGCGTGTCGATGGAAGAGTGCGTCAAACTGGCCGAAAAGACCGCGGCCGAAATGTGGAAACGCTTCGCCGTGCCCGCTTACCTGTATGAAGCCGCCGCCCGCCGGGAAGACCGCCGGGGCCTTGAGAACATCCGCCGCGGCCAATTCGAAGGTCTCCGCGAGGCGGTCAAAACAGATCCCGGCCGCGTCCCCGATATTGGCGGTCCCGAACTTCATCCCACCGCCGGCGCAACCGTGACCGGGGCACGAAAATTCCTCATCGCCTACAATATCAATCTCGACTCAGCCGACATCGCGCTGGCCAAGGAGATCGCCAGGGCCGTACGGACGTCTTCGGGCGGCATGCCCTGCGTCAAGGGCATGGGCGTCATGCTCGAATCCCGCAACCTCGCTCAGGTGTCGATGAACCTGACAGACTTCGAGACCACGCCTGTCCATCTCGTCTATGAACGCGTCCGCGAACTGGCTGCTGAACGCGGCGTCTCGATCGCCGGCAGCGAGATCATTGGGCTTATCCCGAAACGCGCCATCGAAATGACCGCTGAGCATTTTCTCAAGGTCGAGGAGTTTCGCCCGTCGATGGTGCTCGAAAACCGCGTCGAGGAGGCCATGGAAGGCCGTACCGGCCTCAACGAGTTTCTCGAATCGCTGGCAGCGCCCACGCCCACGCCGGGAGGCGGATCGGCCGCAGCGGCAGCCGCGGCCATGGCAGCGGCTCTTGGCGCCATGGCTGCGCGATTATCCAAACTCCAGCCCGAAGCGTTCGAGGATGACCGGAAGTGGTTCTCGGCCGCCGTCCAGCGCGATGCCGATGCCTATGACGCCGTGGTCGCGGCATACCGCCGCCCCAAGGGTTCAGATGGACGCGCCGAGGCCATCGATGCCGCAATGCGCGGTGCTACGCTGGTCCCGCTGGAGTCCGCTGAACGGGTCTTTTCGCTCGCCGCCCGGCTTGCTGAACTGGCCGCCTCCAGTCCGGCGAAGTTCGCCTCCGACGTTACCACCGCCCGCGCCCTGGCCGAGGCCGCCCGCACCGGCGCGCTTGCCAACGTTGAAATCAACCTCGGCAATCTCCCGGATGGCGCCTTCAAAGCTGAGGTGGCAGCGCGCCTTCAGGCCATTTCCTGAACCGTCCGCGCCGCTCACGATATCTTAAGAAGCGAGTGCTGATTCAGCTCGACAAACCGAGGAAGCGCCCGGACTGGCTCAAGGCCCCCGCCCCGGCGGGTGAAAACTTCACCGAGTTGAAGGACCTCGTCGAACGCCTTCGCCTCAACACAGTCTGTTCGTCCGCAGCCTGCCCCAACATGGGCGAGTGCTGGAACCACCGCACCGCCACCTTCATGATCCTGGGCAACTTCTGTACCCGCCGCTGCGGTTTCTGCGCCGTGCGGAAGGGAGCGCCGGTGGAAGTCGATTACGACGAGCCACGCCGGGTCGCCGAGGCCTGCGCCGCCCTGAACCTACGATATGTTGTCATCACGTCAGTCAACCGGGACGACCGGCCGGATGGCGGCGCCGAAGTCTTCGCCCTCACAATCCGGGCCATCCGTGAACGCATTCCCGGCTGCCGGGTCGAAGTCCTCATCCCGGACTTTCAGGGCGATGAAGCGGCCCTGCGCACGGTGATCGGCGCCGCGCCGGATGTGCTCAACCACAACATCGAAACCGTGCCGCGCCTCTACAAGCAGGTGCGCATGGGCGCCCGCTACGAGCGGTCGCTCGAACTGCTGGCGCGTGCGAGGGCGATGAATCCGGCGATTCCAACCAAGTCCGGATTGATGGTTGGATTGGGCGAGTCGAACGAAGAGGTCATCCAGACGCTTTCGGACATGCGCACCCACGGCGTCGAGATCGCCACCATCGGCCAGTACCTGCGTCCCACGCCGATGAACCTGCCGGTGCTGCGCTACGTCACGCCGGCGGAGTTTGCCGAATTCAAACGCGCCGGCATGGAGATGGGTTTCTCGCACGTCGAATCCGGCCCATTGGTCCGCAGCAGCTACCACGCTCACGAAGCGGTTCCGATTTAGGGAACCCCGGACCCCCGTTTTGCGTTGACAACAGTGAACGGAGGTTCAACCGATGGTCGGGTTCCTGCTCTTCCTGATCTTGTGTGTCATCTGCTGGCCGCTGGCGCTGCTGGCACTCATCCTATTCCCTCTGGTCTGGCTGATCCTGCTGCCCTTCAAACTGCTGGGCATCGTCGTGGGCGGCGTTTTCGAGTTGATCGGAGCGCTCTTCACGCTGCCGGCGCGCATCCTCAAGGCGATATGAGCGCGCGCCTGAGTGCGCTTCGCATTACTTCTTGTAGGCCCACCACGTCGCCGCGACGAACCACACCAGCGTCTCGATCTCGACCTGCCGCAGGAAGACGTCCCGCGGCAGATTTCCGATGAAGTGAGACCAGGACGACCAAACGCACCCGGCCAAGCTCAACACAGCCACCGTAAGCAGCGCCTTTTTCATCGCCCCATCCTCCTCAATGCCGCATAGGCCGCGACGGCGATGAACCAGCATGGCAGCCAGCGGTAGAACAGGTGCATCGGCAAGACCCATGCAATCGCGAGTGTGCCCAACCAAACGGTTAGCGCACGCCAGTTGAGCATCACACCTTGGGTCTCGCCCAGGTACTTCTTCACACCGATCCTCGGCAGGATCCAATGCTCAGTGAACACGATGGCCCCGACAGGCATCAGGATCAGCCCATACAATGCGACGTAATCCAGCAGTTTCAGGAAGAACACGGGTAGGCAGGCCAGCGCCGTCGTCGCCGCCCCGCAGTAAAGGGTAATCCTCCACCGCGGCCAGTTCGGCGTCACTGATTGGATCGCCAAGCCGGCCCGGTAGAGCGTCGGATTGGCTGTCGTCCATCCGGCCAGCACAACCGCGAAGACGCCCACCATCCCGAGTGCCTCATACGCCATCTTTCCGGGAGTCATCTCCCGGCCCACCGCCGCCACCATCACGCCGGAACAGAGCCATGCCAGGAAGTGTCCCGGATAGACGCCGGTCGCCGTGAACAACCCGTACCATGGGTTTTTCGCAAACCGGAACAGCGCCATGTCGCTCAGCCCAATATGCATCGCGAGGTTGCAGAACCAGGCGAAGAAGAGAATCTGCCAGAACCCGTACTGCTCCTGTCCGGCGACCGGTTGCCCGTTCCAGACCTTCGTCGAAAGGACTACCCACAGATTCGACATGTCCGCCGCCACACCCAACTTCGGCAGCGATACAAGCGCTCCGGCAACAAACATCGCGAACATCCACGGACTACAGATGCCCGCGAACTTCGACAAAGACTCGAAGCCCAGAATCGCCATCAGCGTGAAGGCCGCGCCAAGCGTCACGGCGATGGCCACCCAACCGGCCGATGTCGGCAAAATGGACCCGAGCGGCGTCCCCGGTAATCCCACCAGGTCGGCCAGCGCAGTCGCAGACACGGAGATCATCGCCCCGGCCAGGACGCAATAGAGTGCGGCGTTGGCGACGTTGTAGATCATCATGAACGCCGGCCCGCCGATCTTGCGCAGATACCAATACAAGGTCAGCCGCGTCCGTACCGCGATCGGCGCGCACACGAAGGTCCAAGACAGCACGGCCAGCAGGTTGCCCAGCAGCAGCCCCCAGATCAGATCCTTCGCCGCCACGCCATGGATGACAAAGAATGCGCCGATGACAAACTCGGTCGCCGCGACATGCTCGCCCGCGAAAAGTCCGGCGAACCGGCTGGCGCCCTGGAGATGCGAATCCGCGATCGGTTCGCGGTCAAACTCGTTGAGTTGGTCCATGCGGGCCGCAAGGTCCGCCAGTTTTCCCGCCACCGCTTGCCTCCCTTTTTCAGCCGCCGCCTCAGGCGTAGCTGGATCCCGCCCCTGCGTTCATTGCGCCGCGTTCCGCCGTAGCCTGCTCCAGGTACCCGCTGGCCCTGAACGCCTTCAGCGGTTCGGGGGCAAGTCCCTTGGCCTGCCGCCACTCCCGCAGCAGCGGCCTGACGTCCGTGAAGAACGCCGACCTGAGACACTCCTCGCCGTCGATCAACTCGGACTTGGCCTGCGCCGTCGCCAGAGCTTCGTGATCCACCAGCGCGGCCTTCAGATACATCTCCTGCGCCGTCATCGCCGTCTGGATCATCTCCTCGATCTTGTTCTTCAGGTTGTGGCTCTGATCCACCATGTAGGCGATATCGGCCTTGCACTGCTTCTCCCACTCCCAGAGGCAGATCTCGTGGAAGATGCGGAACACCTGGTAGGGATCAATCGAACCCAGCGTCAGGTCGTCGTCGGCATAGCGGCGGTCGTTGAAGTGGAAACCGCCGAGCATGCCTTCGTCCAGCAGCCAGGCGACGATCTGTTCGATGTTCTGCGCCTGATAATGATGACCCGTATCGACCAGCACCCGCGCCTTCTCGCCGGACGACTTCGCCATCAGGTAGGCCATGCCCCAATCGGCAATGTCGGTGGCGTAAAACGCCGGCTCGAAGGGCTTATACTCGACCAGCATCCGCGCAGCGTCCGGCATGGCGTCATGGACCTTCTTGAGTCCCTGCTGGAACCACTGTTTGCGCGCCCTGACCGAGCCTGAACCCGGAAAGTTCGTCCCATCGGCAAACCACAGCGACAGGTCCCGCGACCCGGTCTCCTTCTGGATCTCGACGCAATCGAGGATATGCGCCAGCGCCATCTCACGAACCGCCGCGTCCGGGTTGCCGAGCGAACCGTGCTTGTACTGCTGGTCCTGAAAGACGTTGGGGTTGATGGCGCCGATCCGCACACCGGCTGCCGTCGCGGCGGCCTTTACCGGAGCCACATCGGCAAGCCCGCCTGCAAAGTCCCATAGGACGTGCATGGCGACGGTAGGGCAGCAGCCGGTGAACCTGTTCACCTGCCCGGCGTCGGCGAGCTTCTCCGGAGTGGTCGTGGCCGCGGCCGGTTGAATGAATTTGCCAAAACGGGTACCCGTGTTGGCGAAGCCCCAGGAAGGCACTTCAATGGCGAACGAATCCAGGGCGCGGAAAGCGCGTTCCTGCTGTGCGGGTGTGAGAGACATGACGGCGTATTCGAAGGAATCCTATCACGAATCCCAACGCCGTCCTGTCGCGGCCTGACTACTTCTTCAGCATCCCCGGTTTCGACTTCTTCAACTTCTCCACCTTGGGCTGAGCATTGAACATAACGTACGGGTTGCGAGGATTTCGCGTGCAGTAGTTCTGATGGTAGCCTTCGGCTTCGTAGAATGCCTTGAAATCAGCGACCTCGGTGACAATTTTTCCGCGGAAGGCCTTGGCGGCATCGAGTTGGGCGATGTAGGACTGGGCGATGCGCTTCTGCTCGGCGTTGAGGGAGAAGATGGCGGACCGGTATTGGGGACCGGCATCGGGGCCTTGACGGTTGAGTGTGGTCGGGTCATGGGCTATCTCGAAGAAGACCTTCAAGAGCTGGCCATAGGTAATCTTCGAGGCGTCGTAAGTGATTTCGATAGCCTCGGCATGGGCGGTGCGGCCGGTGCTGACCGTTTCGTAGTCGGCTGTCTCCTTCGTGCCGCCCGAATAGCCTGAAACGACCTTTTCAACGCCATCGACGAACTCGAATACGGCCTCGGTACACCAGAAACAGCCGCCAGCGACGATGGCCTTTTTCATGGTCTTCCCGGAGGCGCGGGTTTCGTCAAATTTGGGATCGGGGAACGGCGCGGCCGAGGCGCTGAGGGCCAGCATCAGGAAGCCGGCGAGCAGGACAGGGGCGAGATTGTCGTACATGGCGTATATATTGGATGCGCGCGGATCTTGATTGGGCGCAGATCCGGAAAGCGAAACATGATCGCTGGAAGACGCGGACCGAAGCCCGCCGGCAGGCTGCGAACGAAGAGAGCAGGTCAACTCCCTCGCCGGGTTTCACTCTGCCGTACACCTCTACTAGGTTGTGGGCTTAAACCCGCGCTGCCAAAATTGCAGATAGGAACCCGCTCTCTTCGTTCGCGGCCTCGTGAGTTGCGCTTCTTGTCAGCGATAAAAAAAGCGCCGGCGGCACGGACAGGTCAGCATCATGCTTCCCTGCCCGGCCTTCCGGCGCATTGGAGAACCTGATCCCGCAGCCGACGGGACCGTCGGCAAACTACTTCTTTATCGATGTTTCCGTCAGGAAGCTGGCCCATTCCTGCCACCAGGGCGCATCGCCAGCGCCGCCGGCGAAGCGTGCGGACTGGTCAAAGAACCCGTCGTCGGGCGGCTGGACCCAGGAGGCGCGGAAGATGGACGAATCCGGGAGCGGGCGGAAGTCCGGGTCGCTAAACTCGAACGGCCGGCGCATCTTCGGATCGGCGACCACGAAGTTCTTCCCGTTACCCCGGTTGCCCTTGGCAAACTCCAGCGTGCCGGCGTGGACCTGGGTTTCGAGCGTCTCGCCGGAGCCGGAGCCGATGTTGTTGTTCCAGAGCAGGATGCCGTTCATCGAGAGGTTGCCGTTGTCGACCTGAGCCTGGGTACTGGTTCCGTCGACGTAGACGCCAGTCGAGTAGAAACGGGTGACAAGGGTGTTGTACAGCCTAGCCCCGGCGCCGCGGCGGAGGTAGATACCCGGCGAACTGGCTTCGTCGTAGCCGGGGACGCCAGAGCCGATGAAGGTGAGATTGTAGAGCGTGGGCTGCGACAGAGGCGAGGCGCCCTGGTCGTATTCGCTGTTGTCGCCTTCCATGCCGCGGTTGCCGGTGGAATCCTCGTCCTGGTAGAAGATGCCGTACTGGATCTTTCCGGTGAAGCCGAGTTGGAAGTCGACGAAGTCGTCCGCGCCGAGACCGCCGATGAGGTGACTGGCGTTCATCGTCCCGCCGAACCACTCGAAGGAGTCGTCGAGGCCGTAGGTGGCCTGGAGGAATTCAGCCTTGGTCTTTGAGCCGCAGCCACCCCAGGTGAAAGAGTTGGCTTCGTTGTTGGGAGCGAAGATGGAACCGGCATATTCGACACGGACGTAACGCAGCGAGCCGCAACTATGCTCAGGGTCGGAGCCGCCGTACTTGGTGTCGTCGCTCGCCGGCAGGCCTTCGATGTAGAACTCGCCGGCGGTGTTGTTCTTGCCAGAGGTGTTTGCGCCGACGTTCACCGGCGCGCTGCCGAGCATGATGAGGCCGCCCCAATCGCCTCGGTTACGCTCGCCGGGCGGAAGGGCGGAGGTCATGATGATGGGACGGCTGCGGGTGCCCTCGGCGACGATCTTGCCGTTGCGGGTCACGAGGAGGACCGAGGGCGGCTCGGTGCCGGGCTGGCCGATGACGACGGTGCCGGGTTCAATTGTCAGAGTGGCGTTATTGCGGACAAAGGAGACACCGTGGATGCGCACGAGTTTGTCGCTGGTCCAGGTGGTGTCTTGCTCGATGTTGCCGGTCACATCGACGAAGCCGCTTATGACGCTGAATTTTACGTAGCAGGTCTTCAGGATGCGCAGTCCGTCGGCGCTGCGGAACTCGACGACGAATGTGTGCATGCCGGGCTCGTCCGGGATCAGGCCCGCTTCGCTGCCAGCCAAGCCGCCTTCTCCAAGCAGGACGCCCTTCTCGGTGTCGGCGATTTCATAGGCATGGAATTCGCCAACCGGATTGCCGACGATGTCAGTCACTTCGGTGGTGTTCTTCGGGAGATAGGTTTTGACGCCGGTCTGGTTGTTCTGGCGGTAGGCGACCATCGTGTAGGGGCCGGTCTCGCCGTAGGTTTTTACAGTCCAATTCAGCGTGGCTTGTTCGCCGGCGCCGTACCAGATTCTGTCGGTCCAGATCCAGGCGGCGATGCCGGTCTCCTGGATGTCGAGGGCGGCGGCGCGCTGCACGCTGGCAGCCGATGCGGCCCGCAAGGGCGGGGCCGCCTGGAGACTGAATGCGAGCGAGGCGAACAAGGCTGCAAGGGATAGGGACGATTTGAGCATGTTTCTCCTTTTCGTTTGCGTGACGGGGTTCATTCGGGTGTTTGAACGGTTAGAAGATGGACACGGTTAGGCCAGCCGAGAAAGTTCGACCGAGCCGGAAACTGCGCTGAGTGAATGGGCCTTGCGTCCAGTGGTAGTGGTTGTCGGCGAGGTTTTCACCAGTGAACTTGATGGCGTACTTGCCGGATTCGTCGAGGGCGTACTGGTAACTGAAGTTGACCGAAGTGAGCGCCTCCTGGTAGATGTCGGGGACGCCGAACGTGCCGACGTCTGAGATGCGGCGGCCGACGTAGTTCAGGTCGAAATGCGCGTCAGAGCGCCAACGGGGTTTGCGCCAGTCCGTCATGACGTTGAAGATGAAGCGCGACTGGCCGAGCAGAGGGCGGCTTGAAGTGGTCAGCAGTAGCGCGTCGGAAGGACGGATGTCGATCTGGGAGTCAACATAGGTGAAGTTGCCCAGGACAGAGAACTCGCGCAGCCGGTGGTGGAACTTGCTGAGTTGAGTGCGGGATTCGAGTTCGAAGCCTATGTTGTTGGCGCCGGCTGCATTGACGTAGGTCTGGCGCAGGTCGTTCGAAGGCAGGATGGTGACTTCAATGGGGTTAGTGAAGTCCTTCACGAAGAAACTGGCTGCGAACACCTGGTTGCCGCCGGGGAACCACTCCCAACGGGCATCGGTGTTCTTGATCGTCGCGCGCAGCAGGTTGGGATTGCCCTGGGTGACGAAGCCGCCATAGACGTTATTGAAGTCGAAGGGCGACAGTTCGCGGAAGTCGGGGCGGGAGACGGTTTGGGCGTAGCCCACACGGAGGTTTTGGCGAGGCGTGAGGGCATAGATAACGCTGACCGACGGCATGGGATCGCGGTTGATCAGCGATGCGGTTTGGGCCTTGGCGTTGGGGACGAGAGGGTCGAGCGTGTTGACGTTGATGGCGGCGTCCTCGATGCGGATGCCGCCCACGAAGCGCCAGCGGGGACCGATGTTGAAGTCGGCCATGGCGTAGCCGGCGAAAATGTCCATGGTGGCGTCGTAGCGGTCGGTGGCGCGGGTGAATTCGATGAGTTGGAAGCCGTCCGGGCGGATGTTGGAAGGTGCGAAAAGCTGGTTGGACGGAGCGAAGAGATTCAGCGTCGAGGAGCGCTGCGGGATGAACCGGAAGCGCCGGGCCTGGAAGTCGCGGTCGCGGAAGGTGCCGCGGAATCCGACTGAGAACATCCCTGAAAGCGCTCCGCGGTAAAAGGGCTTCGAGAACTCCGCCTGTGGCTCGTAAATGCGGTCATTCAGTTCGCTGAAGAAGCGCTGGCCGGAAGAAGAGAGACCGGCGTAGACGAAGCGGCCGTCGTCAAGCTGGCCGCGGATCACCTCGCGCATATCTGGCTCGCTGCGGATCGACGAAGAGGTGGTGAACTGCCAGCGGATCTGGCTGTTGCCGAGAGAGGGCAGTGCGTGGATGCCTTCGACACCGTTGGAGAACAGGCCGCGCTCGACCCAGCGGAGGCGTTGCGAGAAGAGGGTGCTGTCGTTCGAACCGTCGTAGCCGGTGAACTCGCGGGCTTCCTTGTCCGTGTCGCGGGTGAGCGTGTTTCTGAAGATGAGTTTGTGGTTGTTTGCCAGCCGGACCGCGACGTTGAGAACGCCGCCCAGGCGCGCCGATTCGGTCCCGGTCTCGAAGTTCTCGTAGTTGGTAAAGACCAGCGGGCCGGTGCTGCCCTGGCGGATGAAACGCTGCGTCTCGAACTGATTCGAGGGCTGGTTCGAGAAAGTCAGTGCGCCGACGATGCCCACGCGGCCGAAGGTGTTGCCGCCGACCATCGAAAAGCTCTGCTCGGGGCGCATCGAATACTGGGCGGTGGGCTGCCAGTTGTCTGAAAACGAACGGCCGAACTCCTGAAGCTGGGCGGCCGTGAAGCGTCCCTGGATGATGCGCTGGTCGCTGGGTATGGCGCCGGGGAGTGCGCGGGCGCCGTCGTCAAAGCCGTAGGCGTCGTTGCCGCCGCCGGGGTAAGTGAGCATGCGCTTACCGGTCGTCCTGGTGTTGTAACCGGTGGTGGCGGTGAACTTGAGGACTTTCTCCTTGGGAAAATCGACAGTCGCCAGTTGGACGACGCCGCCGGAGAATTCGCCTGGCAGGTCGGGCGTGTAGCTCTTGATCACCTTGATGCTCTCGATGAGCTTGGCCGGGAACAGGTCCAGCGGGACTACGCGTTTTTCCGGCTCGGTGGTGGGGATGACGGCGTTGTCCAGCATTGTCGACGAATAGCGCTCTCCGAGTCCGCGGACGAAGACGAACCCTGAATCGACGATCGAGACGCCGGTCACCTTTTGCAGAACGCCAGCGGCATCGGAGGCAACCGACTGGCGGATCTCCTCGGCCGAAACACCGTCGCTTACCGCGGCGGCCAGTTTCCTTTGGTCGAGCATCGATTCCGCCGTGGCCAGAACAGGAGCGACGGACTCCTTGACCTCGACGGTGGTGACGTTCGAGGCCAGTGCCAGAAGGGCGGTTACGGGCGTCGGCATTCCGTCGCTGACGATGACGTTTTCAAGCGTCGAGTCAAGGTATTTGGGCGCCTGGAGCGTGAGTTTGTATGACCCGGGAGGGACTTCGATCCGGAACTTGCCGGTTTCGCTTGAAACGGCGCGGAGCGTGGAGACGCTTATCACTGCGCCTGCGATTGGCTGGCCGGTGGCGCCATCAAGGACATCTCCGGCGATAGAACCCTTGGGGACGCGTGTCTGGGCGGGGAGAGCCGGAGCCAGCAGGAGCAAAAGGAGACTGAATGTGTGGATCTGGTTCATCGGACGGTTGGGCTTCCGTCTACTAGGAAAACAGGCGGGAATTACAACTCAATGACACACAGGTCAACACTTGGAAACAATCGTGTGAGCGAGAAGACGGAGCACGTCCCCGCGAGACGCCGCGCCTTGAATCTGCCCACTGGACAGGTCTTCGACTCTGGGAGAAATGTGTTGACAAGCCATACTGGTTGGTATACTTTTATTAGAGTCCGATTCAGCCGCGCGCTGGGCACGCTCGGCATCAACAATAACAACCGAACGAAAATGCTGTCCCCCATGGGGCATGACCAGATCCCGCAGATGTATCTCTTCTGGGAATGCATGGCGCGGATCCAATCCGGCAACCAACCCAGGAGGAACCCCTAATGAAAGTGGCTTTGCAGTGTTTGTCGCTCGTTGCGGCATTCTCCCTTACCCCGCTGGTAGCCCAGCAACCCTCGTCCGCCCCAAGCAAGGAAGCTGGCAAACAGGTCTTCGACAAGACCTGCAAGGAATGCCACGGAGCGCTCGGCGAAGGCAACCCGCTCTCCGACAAGTTCTACAAGATCCAGATTCCTCGCCTCAACTCGGCGGCAGTGCAGAAGTTCTCGGATGACGAATTGAAGAACGTGATCAAGAACGGCCGCCGCAAGATGAAGCCGCCACTCGCCGGCCAGCCGCAGATGACGCACAAAGTGAACGAAAACACGATCGATTCAGTGATTCTCTACGTGCGCAGCTTGCGGAAAGGTTGAAGACCTGAGCGAAGGTTTCAGGCTGCGGGGTTGGACCCGCAGCCCGCTCATCCACGCTCCAATTGCTCCGCGTCCAGGAGATCTTGAGGACGGCCGGTCGCCCGCTTGTTCTTGATCAAGTCCGCTCGGCTCATGCAAGGCACGGGCAATCCGGCGTAAGCCGTTATCTTGCGATTCTCCCAGGCGGCTGGGAAATCAACGCCAGTCACAGACATCAGGATGTCTATTCGGGCGGGCGGCATTCCAACCTGGTAGACGATGCCAGTCTGCGCGAAGTCAGCGTGAGTCAGACCTTTAAGCGGAGCGCCGAATCGTGCGAGCGCGGCGAACACCCGGCTGGCATTCACATCCGATGCTTCGACCCAAATGTCCAGGTCCTTCGTGAATCGTGGCTCGACATACAGCATGAGCGCATAGCCGCCGACAACGAGGTAACGGACATCAAAGTCGTTGAATGTGCTCAACAGATCTCTGAAGTCTGAGTTCGGATTCATCCTGCCCCCTCCAGGCCGCCGCGTCCACGACCATCTGCCAAGCCGCCGCGAAGATGGCTTCAGAGCCTTGCTTTTGCCAGAATTCAATGTCGAAGCTGCGGTCCATCTCTTCGAGACGAACCATGCGGGCCATCGAACCGGGGCGGAGCTTGCGGTCGTTCGAGTCCATGGCTTACCGGCGGCTTTGCGGCCTTCTCCGCCGTTTGAGTCTACACCAGCGGCAGATCGCCCTGCGGGTTCTCTTCCTCGACGGTTTCGGCCTCGTCCACCTTGCACATGGCGGCCACCTTGTCATCGCCTTCAAGACTCACCAGCTTGACTCCCGACGCCGACCGGCCGGTCTTGCGGATCGTTCCGGAATCGGTGCGGATGATCTTGCCATCGGCTGAGATGAGGATCACATCAGTATCCTCCTGGACGGCGAGGATGCCCAGGACCTTGTCGGACTTGTTCTTCAACTTCATGTTGATGACGCCCGAGCCGGCGCGCGTCTGGAGGCGGTACTCGGCCACCTTGGTCCGCTTGCCGTAGCCGTTCTCGGCCACCGAAAGCACGTAGTCGTCTTCGGTGACCACGCCCATGCCGACGATGTAATCGCCCTTCACCTTGAACTTCATCGAGGTGACGCCGGCCGCCGGGCGGCCCATGGGACGGACGTCGGTCTCCTTGAACTTGATGGCCAGGCCCTCGCGGGTGGCCAGGACGATCATGTTGTCGCCGTAGCTCAACTGCGCTTCGATCAACTCGTCGTCTTCCCTGAGTCCGATGGCAATGATGCCGCGCGAGGACGGGTTGGAGAATACCGACAGGTCGCACTTCTTGATCACGCCGTTGCGAGTGGCCATGACGACGAACTTGTCGGGCGAGAAATCGTTCACGCCCTGGAACGCGCGGACGGTTTCGTCGGGTTCGAGATTGACGAGGCCGTTGATGTTCTTGCCCTTGGTCGCCGCGGCGGCATCCGGGATGCTCCACACCTTCAGCCAGTACAGCCGCCCGCGCGACGTGAACACCAGCATATAGGCATGCGTGTTGATCACCATCATGTGCTCGACCACGTCTTCCGAACGCGTCACCATGCCGATGCGTCCCTTGCCGCCGCGCGACTGGCGGCGGTAGGTGTCGAGCGACGTGCGCTTGAGATAACCGCCGCGGGTGACGGTGACGACGACGTCTTCATCGGGGATGAGGTCGGCGAGCGTGAGTTCGCCTTCGTCGTCGACAATCTCGGTGCGGCGGGCGTCGCCGAAGTCCTTCTGGACGTCCTGGAGTTCCTTGATAATGACGGCTCTCAGCTTCTGGTCCGAGCCGAGGATCTCAAGATGACCGGTGATCTGGCGCTGGATCTCGGCCAGTTCATCGAGAATCTTTTGCTGCTCCATGCCGGTGAGGCGCTGGAGTTGGAGTTCGATGATGGCCTGGGCCTGGCGCTCGGAGAAGTCGAAGCGGGAGAGGGATTCGCCGTCGAACGCGAACTGTGGCGCCCACTTGGCCAGGACCTTTTCCAGGTTCAGATTGTCCGGGAAATCCATCTGGCCGGTGAGGGCCTCGCGCGCTTCCTTCGGATTGCGGGCGGTACGGACAGTTTCAATGACCGCATCCAGATTCTGAAGCGCCTTCTGGAAGCCAACCAACAGGTGTTCGCGCTCGCGAGCTTTTCGCAGCAGGAATTCGGTGCGCCTGCGAACCACCTCGACGCGGTGTTCGATGAAGCGCTTCATGACGTCGATCAACCCCAACTCGCGCGGCTGGCCGTTAAGGATCGACAGCATGATGACGCCAAAGCTCACCTGCATCTGGGTGAACTTGTAGAGGTTGTTCAGGACGATCTCGGGCTGCTCGTTGCGCTTGAGTTCGATGACGACGCGCAGACCGTCGCGGTCGCTCTCATCGCGAATGTCGGAGATTCCTTCGAGATGCTTTTCGTTGACAAGTTGGGCGATGTGTTCGACCAGGCGGGCCTTGTTCACCTGGTAAGGCATCTCGGTGATGACGATCGCTTCGCGGTCCTTGCTGATCCGTTCAGTCGCCACTTTGGCGCGGATCTTCAGCGAGCCGCGTCCGCGGGTGAAGTAGTCGATGATACCCTGGCGGCCGAGCAGGATTCCGCCCGTGGGGAAGTCCGGCCCGGGCACCATTTCCATGACCTTGGACAGGGGCAGGTGCGAATCCTGGACCAGGGCGATGACGGCGTTGACGATCTCGTTGAGATTGTGCGGCGGGATGCGCGTTGCCATGCCGACGGCGATCCCTTCACTGCCATTGACCAGCAGGGTGGGAATGCGCGTGGGCAGGACGGTGGGTTCCTGCTCGCTGTCGTCGTAATTCGAGCGGAACTCGACCGTGTCCTTGTCAATATCTTCCAGCAGCGCGGCGGCGATGCGGCTCAGCCGCGCCTCGGTGTATCGCATGGCCGCGGGCGGATCGTTGTCGATCGAGCCAAAGTTACCTTGCCCATCCACCAGCGGATAGCGCATGGAGAAAGGCTGAGCCATTCGAACCAATGCGTCATAAACCGAGCTGTCGCCGTGGGGATGGTACTTGCCCATGACTTCGCCGACGATCTTGGCGCACTTGCGCGTGGGCCGGTTGTAGTTCAGGCCCATCTCGGACATGCCATACAGAATGCGGCGGTGGACCGGTTTCAGACCATCGCGTATGTCGGGCAATGCACGCCCGATAATCACGCTCATCGAATAGTCGAGATACGACTTCCGCATCTCGTCTTCGAGATTGACGGGGATGATGTTCCGGCGGTCGCCCAGAGGCAGTTGCACCCCTCCGCCCGGCGGCGTGGGGGGCGTTTGAGGCGTGTTCGGATCCTGTGGATTGGACATGTTCGCGTAAAATGTTAGGATAACACAAACCGTTGATATGGGAGGGCTTAACAGTCTGGAACACGGCAAGCGGGTGATTCGTCAATCGCTTGAGGCCGGGGGCACGCCGCATCGCGCCTGGCAGGCCTGGGCCGAGCCCGCGCGCGTCGTCGAGTGGTTCTGCGACCAGGCAGAGGGAGGCTGCCTTCCGGGCGATGAAGTCACGTGGCGTTTCAATGGTTTCGAGGGTGTGATGCGATATCGCGTCGAGCGGTCGTGGCCCGGCCGCGAGTTGCTCTATTCGTTCGAAATGGGCGGCATGAGTGGGCTGATCGAGGTGCGGTTTGAGGCATCCGGGGAGGGAACGCGGGTGACGGTCGTTCATTCCGGTCTGCCAGGAGGTGAAGAGTTTGACGAGATGGCGCGCGGCATCAACTCGGGTTGGGCGAACGCGCTCCAGTACCTCAAGCTCTATCTGACCGAATTCCCGGGGCGCGGGAAGCGCACGTCCGTGGCCCTGGCGCATGGCGACTTCAACTATGAGGCTGCGATGCAGTGGTTCGAGCCAGGGATCAAGCGCGAACGGTGGCTGGACGTGCCTGCGGACCAGTTGCAGCCTGGATGGCGCAGCGAGCGGCACTTCGTTTGGCGCTGGCCGGCGATCGGGGGCACGCTCGAGATGAACGTGTTTCAAGGCCCTGGCGGACAACCCACGCTCGCCTTGCGCGCCGTCTCCTGGAGCACAAACCCGGTCGCCGGACTCGATCAGCGCCTTGCCGCCTGCGTGGATCGGTTGTTGAAGCTGCTGGTATCCTGAGATCGGGTCAAGGCATGTTGTCGATCGTCATCCCCATCCACAACGAAGAGCGGGCCATTCTGCGCCTCTATGACCGCCTTTCGTCGGTTCTCGAAGAGATCGACCGCTCCTACGAGATCATCTTCGTCGACGACGCCTCCACCGACCGCAGCTACGAACTTCTGGCCAACCTTGTCGAAACCGATGCCCGTCTGAAAGTGATCCGCCTCCGCCGCAATTTCGGACAGACCGCCGCCCTCTCGGCCGGTTTCGACGAAGCCCAGGGCAAAGTGATCGTCTCGATGGACGGCGACCTCCAGCACGCCCCCGAAGACCTGCCCGCTTTGCTCGCCAAGATCGACGAGGGCTACGATATCGCCAGCGGATGGCGCAAACAGCGCAACGACAACTTCGTCATGCGCAAGATCCCGTCGCGCATCGCCAACTGGCTCATGTCGCGTGTCTCGGGCGTCGACCTGCACGACTTTGGGACCACCTTCAAGGCCTACCGCGCCGAGATTCTGAAAGACGTCAACCTCTACGGGGAACTGCACCGTTTCATCCCCGCTCTGGCGAGTTTCTACGGCGCGCGAATCGCCGAAGTGCCGATTACCAACCCGGCCCGGGTCGGCGGCGCGTCGCACTACGGCATCGGCCGGACATTCAATGTCCTGCTCGACATCATCACCATACGGTTCCTGTTGAAGTACTTCACCCGCCCGATGCATTTCTTCGGCCGCATCGGTCTGGTCTCCACGGGAATTGGCGGGTCGATCCTCGCCTTCCTGATGGTCAAGAAAATTCTCGGTTACGAGATCATCATGGAGCACGGCCCGCTGCTGGCGGCCGGCGGACTGCTCCTGCTGGCCGGACTGATGATGTTCACCACCGGCCTGCTGGGCGAGATGATGATGCGCACCTACTTCGAGAGCCAGGGCCGCCGCATCTACGCCGTGCGCGACGTCCGTACCAAGAAACAACAGCAACGCGCCGGTAGCTAGTTGCTCCTCTCGGCGTGAGGCGAAGGATCTTGTCTGCCCTCGATACAATACATGCCGCGAACTGGGAACGGGAGCAAAAGCGGCGATGGCGCATGGGAACCACGGTAGAATCGGCGCTCCGCTGGTGTTCAGCGGTAGGCTTCGCGGCGGTTCTTGACGGCGGTGATTTCGATGGAGTTGTCGCCCATGAGGTCGAAGAACAGGCGGTGGTCGCCACAGCGGAGGCGGAAGCCGGTGAGCGGCGGCTTCAATCGCTTCACGTCTCCGGTGCGGTCGGCGAGGTAGCGGGTCAAGCAGCGTAGAATCCGCAGGGCGGTGTCGCGGTCGATGGCGCGGAGGTCAGCTTGGGCTTCCGGGGACCAGATGACCGCGATGCGTTTGGAAGTCGATTCTTCACTCATGACGACTGTTGAACCAGCGCAATTCCGGAAGGCTGTCAACTAAAATGCGAACCAGGGCGTCGTCGCCGCTCACCGGTTCAGCCCAAACTCGCGCAGGATCTCTTCGTGCGGGATGCCTTCGCCACGAGCCAGAGAAGCGCGGGCGCGGTCCAGCGCCGCGGCGGTTTCGGGCGTGACCTCTTCGTCTTCCACCGGAGCCAGAGCCAGCGAACGCGCCAGCGGTTCCACCATCACCTCCAGAAGGCTCCGGACGGCGTTCAGTTTCTCTGCCGGCAGCAGATCCAGCAAAGCGTGGGCTTGCTGGCGTTCATGGTTGAGATCCAGTTCCATGGTTTTCCCTCTCAGCGGCCACTCCTCGACTCCCATCATACAGCCAGCCCGCGCGGATAAGGACGGAGCGCACCGATTGGGTACCGCACCTGGCCCAACGCGACCCTCACTGTGCTCCGGTTATTTGTACCAGTCCAGAATCCGCGCCTCCGTGCCCGAACCCGCCAGCGCCTTTTCAAACACCGCCAGATCCGAGCCCCTGTAATGGAACGGAATCGCCACCTTCGGCTTGAAGGCTTTCACCGCGTCGGCAGCCTCTTCCGGCGTCATGGTGTACGGCAGATTCATCGGAATCAGGGCCACGTCGATGTTCTTCAACGCCCGCATCTCCGGGATGCCCTCAGTGTCGCCGGCGTTGTAGAACCGGAAGCCGCCGTAGGTAATGAGGTAGGCGTTGCCCCGGCCCTTTTCGTGGAAGACCTTGCCTTCCGATGGGCCGCGCTTCATGTTGTACATCGGCAGGGCTTCAATCTTCCAGGGGCCCACCTGCATGGATTCGCCGTTCTTCATCGCGCGCGCGCCTTCGATCTTGGCGGCCGCTTCGGGCGAGGCGATGATGACCGACGACGCCTTGCGGACCAGCGCTAGTGCCTTCAGGTCGAGGTGGTCGCCATGGGTGTCGGTGATGAGGATGAGATCGGCCTGCGGGACGCCAGTGTAGTTGCCCTGGCTCCAGGGATCGCAGTGCAGTACCTGGCCGCCGGCTTCGAGCATGAAGCTGGCATGACGGATGGCGGTGAGTTTCAGTTCGCCCTGCGCGGTCTTGAATGAGGTCGTGGGGTGCTGGGCGCACAGGACGGTACAAAATGTGAGAACAGCGATTAGAGTATGTATACGACACGAGTATAAGTGCGTTTGGGGGCGCGCGAAGGGTTTGCGAAGGGTTTACGAAGCTGCGCGGCATGGAGATTCGCCAGGAATCGCCTGAGGATGGGATGGAAAGGAGACGGCGATGCGGATTCTGTTACTGATTGCGATGGTGCTGGCGGGTTGTGGCGCGATTGTGAAGAAGGAAGTCGAGACACAGTTTCGGTCGGACCTCGGCAAGACGAGCGTCACAGTCTATCCGGTGGTTGTCCGAAGCACGGCACGCCAGACGGGGGTGACATGGGACGAACAGGCGGCGAAGGAGTTGGCAGGGTGGATCGAGAAGGAGGGGCTAGCCCGGACGGTTGTTGCGCCGGATCGTCTCCAAATCGCGGCGAAGCCGGGCATGAACCAGGCGAAGATGTTCAGGTCGAGCATGACGTCGTTCGGCGAATGGGTGAAGGCCAACCCGCCGAAGACCGAGTATGCGCTGGTGGCTGAATACCTGATGTGGAGGAACGGCACGGTCGCCGGGGTCCACGTCTATGTGGTGCGCAACGACGGCGAACTCGCGTATGGCACACTGCTCAATTCGCATTGGAAGGAGTTCAAGGAAGTGAATCCGGCGACAGTCCAGGATGCGACCAGGGTGGCGATCAAGACGCTGAACCGGGACCTGATCGGGAAGCGATGAGACTGGCCGTGTCGCGGGCGATGAGGAGTTCCTCGTTGGTGGGGATGACCCAGACGCGGGTGCGGGCGGCGCTGGTAGAGATGTCGGCTTCCCGGCCGCGGCAAGCGAGGTTCGCTTCCTCATCAAGTTCGATTCCTAGCGCCTGGAAATCGCGGCACACGCGGGCCCGGATCTCGGGGGAGTTCTCGCCGATTCCGCCGGAAAAGACAACCGCGCTGGCGCCGTTGAGAATCCCATGGAAGGCGCCCACGTAACGCCGGATCCGGTGGCAGAAGACGTCGATGGCGAGCCGGGCGGATTCCGAACCTTCGAGTTCCAGCCTAAGCAGTTCCCGCATGTCGTTCGACAGTCCGGACAGCCCGAGGAGCCCGGACTTATGGTTCAACAGGCGGTCGAGCGAGGCGACGTCCAGCTTCTCCCATTCGAGGAGCCGGTAGACGATCGCGGGGTCGAGGTCGCCAGGGCGCGTACCCATCACAAGCCCTTCAAGCGGGGTCATCCCCATGGAAGAGTCCACCGCGCGGCCGTGCTCGATGGCGCAGGCCGAGCAGCCGTTGCCGAGGTGAATGGTGATCAGGTTGAAGTCCGTCGAAGGACGGCCCTGGATCTCGGCGAAGCGTTGGGCGAGATAGCGGTGCGAAGTGCCGTGGAAGCCGTAGCGGCGGATCTTCCAGCGCTCTGCAATCTCTCGCGGCAGCGCATACGTGTATGCCGCCGCGGGGATGGTCGCGTGGAAGGCGGTGTCGAAGACTGCCACCTGCGGCACGTCCGGCAAAAGGTGCAGACAGGCGCGGATGCCGGCGAGGTTGACGGGATTGTGGAGCGGGGCGAGATAGCAGAGGTCTTCCACCGCCTTCATCACTTCATCCGTAACGAGAACCGAACCGGAAAAACGATCGCCGCCATGGACGACCCGGTGCCCGACGCCCTGGATATGCGGCGAATGCAGTTCGTCGAGTCCGCTGGCGATTGCGTCGTCGTGCGTGATGCCAATGCACTCGACGGCGACTTTGCCGATAAGGCGGTCCGCAGTGGTGTCGATGACCTGGAGTTTGACCGATGAACTGCCGGCGTTGACGGCAAGAATGATCACGAACCAACCTCGGAGTGGGCTTGCAGCGCCGTAATCATGCCGGTGACATAGATGTCGTCGGACGTGGCGGCGCGGGAGAGGTCGTTGGCGGGCTTGTTCATACCCTGGAGCATCGGTCCGAATGCGGACGCGCCGCCGAGCCATTCGACGAGCTTATAGACGATGTTGGCGGAGTTCAGGTCGGGGAAGACGATGGCGTTGGCGCGATAGATCGAATCGTCGCCCGTACGGACGTCCAGATGCGGCGCGCGCGACCGGAGGATGCGGGCGGCTTGCTCCGTGCGCTCAGGGTCGGATGCGGGCAACAGGCCAACGACGGGTTCGCATTCAAAGGCCATGTGCGCACTGCCGGCGGCCATGAGGGCAATGTCGGCGAGCTCGGCGGGGGTTGGCTCGACTACGACGGCGCAGTCGGCCGCGATGAACAGGCCGCGGCAGCCGGCCTGTTCGTTTGGCGTGCAGAGGACGAAGAAACTGGAAACGGTCTTGACGCCCTTCTGCGCGCCGATGGCGTGAAGCGCGGCCCGGACGGTGACCGCGGTCGAATTGGCTGCGCCGCCGAGAAAACCGTCGGCGTCTCCCGATGCCACCATCAACGCGGCGAAATCCAGTGGACGCCGGGCGACGGCCTGAGCCTCGCGGGCAGTCGCTCCACGATGGGCGCGGCGTTTGAGGTAGAAGCCGGCATAGGCCGAAGTGGCTGCGTCGGTGTCGGGGTTGTGCCTGCGAATGCCGTCGGCGGGCGGATTCGGCGCGTGCGAAATCAGAACCGGTTCCAGCAGGTTGTTGGCGGCAAGACGGGCGGCCGCTTGAATTACCCGCGGGTCGTCGCCTTCCGGAAAGACAATGCGCTTCCTTGGTTGAAGCTGCTGCAAGCGGACTTCGACCCGTTTGAGGAAGTCGGAGGCTGGAACGCTCAAATGCACAACCTTCCTATTCTAACTGCCGGGTATGATGACGTTGAAGATGGACTGTAGAGTCGGCTGCGCGGCCTGTTGCATCGCGCCTTCAATCTCGTCGCCGATTCCTGGCATGGAAGCCGGCAAACCCGCCGCCGTGAGGTGTGTCCAGCTCACCGCCGACGGACATTGCAGGCTCTCCGGACTGCCTGAACGGCCCGCCGTTTGCCTCTCGTTGAGACCGTCCTTCGAGATGTGCGGCGAGACCAATGAACAGGCCATGGCGCGTCTGACCATGTTGGAACAATCCACGCACCCGAATTGGTTTCCGAAGCCTCCGTCAGTCTGCACGAATCAGTAAAGATTACGAAGGAGGAATCGATACCCGAGAAAAAGATCATCGTAGTCGCAGGCGCCACCGGCGCGCAGGGTGGCGGACTGGTCCGCGCGATTCTCAACGACCCGCAGGGCGGCTTTGCCGTCAGGGCGCTCACGCGTGACGTGAATTCGGAGAAGGCCCGCGAACTGGCGGCGCTGGGCGCGGAGACGGTCGCGGCCGACATCGGCGATGAGGCTGCCTTGGAGAAAGCCTACGAGGGAACCTATGGCGCCTATTGCGTCACGTTTTTCTGGGCGCACTTCTCGCCGCAACGCGAGTTCGCCGAGGCCTCGGCAATGGCTCGCGCGGCCAAGTCGGCGGGTCTGAAACATGTCATCTGGTCCACACTCGAAGACACGCGCAAGTGGGTTCCTTTGGACGACGACCGGATGCCGACCCTGATGGGCAACTACAAGGTCCCGCACTTCGACGCCAAGGGCGAGGCCGATGATGTCTTCAGACAACTCGGCCTGCCGGTGACGTTTCTGTTGACTTCGTTCTATTGGGACAACTTCATCTACTTCGGTTCGGGTCCGCAAAAGGGTCCGGACGGCCGTCTGGCCATCACGCTGCCCATGGGCGACAGGAAACTGCCGGGCATCGCGGCCGGGGACATCGGCAAGTGCGCATACGGGATCTTCAAGGCCGGCGCGGAGTACATCGGCAAGACCGTCGGCATCGCGGGCCAGCACGCCAGCGGCGCCGAAATGGCGGCGGCGCTAAGCGAAGCGCTCGGGTTGCAGATCGGCTACAACGCAGTGGAACCTGCCGTTTACCGCTCCTTCGGTTTCCCAGGGGCCGAGGATCTCGGCAACATGTTCCAATTCAACCGCGACTTCGCCGGCTACTTCGGCGGCGTCCGGGACGTGGCCATCTCCCGAAAACTCAACCCCGGCTTGCAGAGCCTGAAAGACTGGCTCGATCGCAATGCCGGCAAGATCCCGATCGGCTAATCGCGACGGGCTTCCAGCCGCGCAGCCTCCTCGACCGTGGTCTTCAGAAAACTGCCGTGCTTCGACTTCAACGGAAACGAGATCATCGGCGTCGCATTCTGCCAGTAGATGCGGTCGCGCGAGCGCATGGCGCGGTAACCTTCGTCTATTCGATTCCAGATCGAATATCCGGCAGAACCTCGGTCTCAAAACGCCCGGCGATGTCGGCCATCTGGCCGGAAGCGGCCTCGGCGTGGCCCTGGCGGAGCAGTTGGACCAGTTCGAAATGCTTGCCCGCCTCAGCCTGCAAATTCAAAGTGCCCCGTTCGCGGGCGACTATCATCCCGGACGCGAACAGCGATCCCAGCGCTGTTTCCAGAGCGCGTGACGCCCACCAGTTGCCGGCCACTCCCCAAAGCGCCTTGTGGAACAGAAGGTCGGCATGGAAGAAAGCGGCGATGTCTCCCCCATTGGCGGCGGCCCGCATCTCCTCGACCCTGACGCTGAGCGCGTCGCCTGCCTCCGCCGTGAAATTCTCCGCCGCCCACCGCACCACCTGCGGCTCGAGCACCCGCCGCAACCTGCAGATCTGCCTTGCTTCCTCGCGCGTCAGGTCAATCACCTTGCAGCCCACGTTATGCCGCTTGACCACCAGTCCCTGACCTTCCAAATCCTGCAACGCTTCGCGGACCGGTATCGAACTGACGCCGAACCGGTCCACCAATTCACGTTCGATCAGCCTCTGTCCCGGCGAGTAGACTCCAGTGAGGATGTCGCGCTGGAGCGCGGAAGCCAGTTGTTGGCGAAGTGAAGCAGGGTGACCCGCTACGCCTGAACCGGACTGAACCGGCAGTAGCCGGGAGTCAAACCTCCCACCGCGGCGTCGAGGGCTCATAATCGTCCAATATAGCGAAGCCGGAACCCCGCCATCGCCGCCGCCTCAACAGATTTCTCCGCGGCCGCCCGCTCGTGCGACATCCTTCGCTATCCTGGGTGAGCCTGCGCGTCCTCGCCGGGCCGCCTAGGGTGATTGAAATGGGAATCATCACATCACTCGCGGGAACCGCGAACGCAGAGAGCGGGTGCTTTCCCGCATTTTCGACAGTGCGGGTTCCAATCGGCATCTTCGACAAATCGCAATGGAATCGGACCTGATTCGGGTAAGCCGTGATCTCGATGCCCGCGAGGTGATCGCGGCCTACAGGAACGGCTCGTTCCCGATGGGCGGGCGGCGCATGATCACCTGGCACTGTCCAAAGGTGAGGGCCATCCTGCCGCTCGACCGCTTCCACGTCTCCCGGTCGCTGGCGCGCACCCTCAAACGCGCTGCGTTCGATGTCACCTACAACAAGGCGTTCCGCGGCGTGATGCTCGGATGCGCCGATCGGGACGAGACTTGGATCGACCACCGCATCGTGCGCGTCTATCATGAACTCCACACCTCAGGCCAAGCCCACTCGGTCGAGGTCTGGGTCGGCGGAGCGCTTGCCGGAGGCGTCTATGGCGTCCAGATCGGCGGGGCGTTCTTCGCCGAATCAATGTTCCACCGTGTGACTGACATGTCGAAGGTGGCGCTGGCGGCGCTCGTCAGCCGCCTCCGGGAACGGGAGTTTGCGCTACTTGAAGTCCAATACCTCACGCCCCACTTGGCCAGCCTGGGAGCAATCGACGTGGACTTCGAAAGCTACAAACAGCGGCTCGCCCCGGCGCTGGCGCTCGACCGGCGCTTCTGAATGCAGCGGCGAGATCGGTCCGAAGGTGATGACCTCGCCAGTCAGTTACCTGCCCGCGTGGACGGGTTCGTCGCTGCGCTTCGGCAACCGCTGAATGGCCTTGCCGATTCGCTGGCGCGCAAGGTCGAGTTCATAGGCGCTTTGGAGATTCATCCAGAATCCAGCCGACATCCCGAAGTACTGACCCAGCCGCAGGGCCGTGTCCGCCGTCATGTTCCGCTTCCCCGCAATCATCTGGTAAAGACGGTTTGGCGGCACCTGGATCAACTCGGCAAGCCTTCTCGCGGACAAGCCGGTCTCTATCATCTCGTCACCGAGTATCTCTCCCGGATGGATTGGTGTGCGAGCCATCGATTCTCTCCCTTGTCTAGTGATAGTCCACAATCCCGACGTTCGACGGTCCAGGCGCGTCCAGCGGCCACTCGAAGCAAATGCGCCACTGGCTATTGATGCGGATCGAATACTGCCCTTTGCGATCCCCACCCAGGGCTTCAAGCCTGTTGGAGTTGAGACCGGCGAGATCAGCCACAGCCATGGCGGCGTCAAGAATTCGCAGCCTCTTCTCGGCCTGTAGCCGCAGGGATTCCCATCGCCGGATTCTCTCTCCGGCAGCGAGCCGCGCCGTATCTCGATCCCGGTAGCTCCTGATCATTTCGCTCTACAGATCAGTATAGACGAGTGACGTAACGCGTATCTATTGGGATTCAGGCGGAAGCGAAAAAGCCGTCGTCGCCCAAGTTGTCGTGGAAGGAAAACTCATAGTCTGGCCAGCCGCCTCGAATGAGGAGCCGGTGGGAACCCGACTGGCGCTTGACGCGCCATCCAATCCTCTCCAGCGCCGCGAGAACTCGCCGGGCCTTAGTCGCCGGCCAGTTGTTCACGAAGCGCCATGAAGGAGACGTTTTGAGCCGATGGCGGCAGTTCGCCGTGCTTGATCCGGTCGGCGATCACCTCAATGGCGAGCCGTTCAGTGTTGCAGATGGCCTCTTCCCGAGTGCCGCCATAAGCCATCACTCCGGGCAACTCCAACGCCTCGGCGATCCAGCGCCCATCGCCTTCCCTGTCGATCTCAATCGATAGGTTCACACTTCGATTGTAAGCCACCCCGCATCAAACCCTGCCCCCCAAAATGAGTGCTACTTCGCCGGTCCGCGGAAAAACGTCAGCGACTTGTCGATGAACTCGCGCATGTCGTTGCGCTTCACCACCGCATCCAGGAACCCGTGATCCTGCACGAACTCCGACCGCTGGAACCCTTCAGGTAGCTTCTGCCGGATCGTCTGCTCGATCACGCGCGGTCCGGCGAATCCGATCAGCGCGCCCGGCTCGCCGATATTGAGATCGCCGAGCATGGCGAAACTGGCCGTCGTTCCGCCCGTGGTCGGGTCGGTTAGGACACTGATGAATGGGACCTTGGCCTCGTCAAGCAGCATCAGCGCGGCCGAAATCTTGCCCAACTGCATCAGGCTCACCGCGCCTTCCTGCATGCGCGCGCCGCCCGAGGCCGAAACGATGATGAGCGGTACGCGGTCTTTCAGCGACCGTTCAATCGCCCGCGTGATCTTTTCGCCCATCACCGAACCCATCGACCCGCCGATGAACTTCAACTCCAACGAGCAGACATTCACCGTGCGGCCCATCAGACTGCCCGTGACCGAAATGATGGCGTCCTTCATTCCAAGCGTCTTCTGCATCGAAGCCAGCCGCGACTTATAGGACTTGGAGTCGACAAAACTCAGCGGGTCGGTTGATTGCATTCCGGCGTCGTGCTCTGTCCAGTTCTCGTCGTCGAGCAGAAACTTCAATCGCGTCCGCGCTTCGATCCTGAAGTGGCAATTGCACTTCGGGCAGCAGTTCAGTGTTTCGACAAGGTCCTTGCGCCAGATGATCTCGCGGCAGCCGTCGCACTTCACCCACAGGCCTTCGGTGCGGACATGCCGCTCTTCGTCGCCGACCTTCGCGACTTTCTTGGATGATTTGAACCAGTCCATCGACATCGAGGCCCTTCCAAGGGGCCATCTATCACCCTAGCGCGGGTACGGATGCCCCCGCAATGTCGCCAGCGCCCGGTAGATCTGTTCGGCCAGCAGCGCGCGGGCCAATTCATGCGGCAGCGTCATCGGCGTCAATCCGAGCAGCAGATCGGCCTTCGCTTTCCATTCCGGTGGCAGGCCGTCGTGGCCGCCAATCAGGAACACCAGGTCCCGCGCCTCGAATTCGGCCGAGCGCACCAGTTCGACGAATCCGGCCGTGTCCATCAACTTGCCCGCCGGATCCAGAAACACCTTGCGCCCATTGGCGTGCCGCGCCGGGACATCATAGCGCCGCGGATCGATCTCCCGCATCTCGCAATCCATGTAGCGCGAGGCTCGTTTGATGTACTCGCCGGCCAGCGCGTTCGAGTGCGGTTCCTTGGCGCGGCCGATGTAATAGAGCCAGAGTTTCATGCGCGGCTCCGGCGGTGGTTGCGCGGCGCCTATCAATTATTGCACCCTGAAAGGTTTCGTCAATGCTCCTACGGCCCCAATCATGAAAGTTCGCGTCCTCTACCACGACCACTGCTTCGACGGCTCCGCCTCGGCTGCATTCTTCAGCCGATTCGTTGAAGACAAGATCCACCCCGGCGCGGAGTTCGACTTCACCGGCCTCGCCCACAAGGCATCACAACTGTTCGAGGACTCGATGTTCGACGGCGACGAAAACGCCATCGTCGATTTCAAGTACTCGACCAGCCCCCGCCTGACCTGGTGGTTCGACCACCATCAGAGCGCCTTCTTGAGCCCCCAGGACGCCAGCCACTATGAGGCAGGCAAGGGTTCCCGGAAATTGTACTTCGATCCCCAATACGGCTCCTGCACCAAATTCATCGCCGACATCTCGCGCGATTACTACGGCTACCGCGCCCCGGACCTGGATGGTTTGGTCTACTGGGCCGATATCGTCGATCGCGCCAACTACGCCTCGGCCGAGGAAGCCGTCATGATGCGGGAACCGGCCATGAAGCTCACCCTGGTCATCGAGGCCATGAAAGGCTCCGAGGGCGTCCACGGGATCATCCGCATGATGCGCCGGATGAAACTCAGCGAGATCATCGCCGACCCTTGGGTCCAATCCCAGTTCCAGCCGCTTTGGGAGCGCCATCTGACCTCAATCGACATCATCCGTGAGACGGGTAAATGCACAGGCGGCGTGATCTACTTTGACGTGGCGGATCGCGAGATGGAAGGCTATAACAAGTTCGTCCCCTACTGGCTGTTCCCCGAATCGGTCTATACGGTTTCGGTTTCGCTGGCCAGTTTCCGCGCCAAAGTCAGCGTCGGTTCCAACCCCTGGGCCGCCCAGGAACCGTCACACAACCTGGCCACCATCTGCGAACGCTACGGCGGCGGCGGCCACCCCCGTGTCGGAGCAATCAGTTTTCAACGGACCGAGGTCGACGAGGCCCGCCGCGTCGCCCAGGAGATCGTGGCGGAACTCCGTAGCTGATTTCCCCTCAAGTCTTCCCTGCCCCACCGATAAGTCCAGTGGAGGCAGACGATGCTCGATACAGTGATCCTCACTCGCGGTCAGGTTTGGATGAGTCCGGAGATCAGGGAAATGACCGGTCTCGAAGCCGATGACGACCAAATAGACTTTGCCGTCTTCCTTGACGAAGCCAGCCAAGTGCTTGAAGAAAAAGAGGAATCATTCCAAGTCGCGCGCTGCGCCTGACGCTGCCGCGCCCGCTTCAGAGCCGCGACCTTGAAGGAGCCCCATGGCCCCGTTGGGATCGCCTATCTCATTGAAAATGAAATTATTATGTAGGCCGCGAACGAAGAGAGCGGGTTCCTATCCGCATTTTCGACAGAGCGGGTTTCCCGGCGCGACTTTCAACGAGGCGGCCTGCAGACCACTGACCAACTATCTCCATAGCCATCAACATGTTGTCGTAACAAACCGCGGACGAAACATGTCAAAAGTTCTATAACTCATTCACAAATCACGTCTTAGAACTAATGTGGTCAATATTTTCGCTCTTTGTTCGCTATGCCGGTCGCCTCCAGTCCACGGCCAGCGCGAGGACCATCCGTGAACAACCCATCTCCACTGGTCGCACCCCGGCAGGTCCTGCCCGCCACCCCGGATGAGTTCGTTTGGTTGTGACCTCCGGCCAATCTTGTCAACAACTTAACTGACTCTGCCAGAAATCCGCCACCCCCGCGCCTAGGATGTCGATCCAGAGCTGTGGATCTGGACCAGCGGGGTTTCAGCAGGTTCGAATGGCCGCGTGTCGGGGATGGTCTGCGGGGCGCGCCAGAAGTCGAAGTAGCTGACGTAATGGACGCAACTGACTGTGCAGTATGGGGCGCAAGCCTTCTCGGTGGCGTATTCACGACGGATGTCGGAGATCGAGTACTCCGTCAACGCCTTCCCCGGATAGCCTCGCTGCTGCGAACAGTAGTGAACCAGCCCGTCCTCGCAGACATAGAGGTAGCGGGCGCCTGCGCGGCACCGCCATTCGGCCGGCTCTCCATTGGCGATCGCTTCCTGGAAGTAGCTGAGCTGCGAGAAGTTGCGCTTTTCGAGGGCTTTCACTGCGAGATAGATTTCGCGTTCCTGGTCGGTCAGCGGCTTCAACTGGCCCGTGTGGTCGTGGATGATCCCAATTGTCGAACTGAACCCCAGCGCGACCGCCCGTTTGCCGATCACCAGGGCGTCGCCGGCGTTCTTGACTCCACCGCCAACCACCGAATTGATATTGACGTGGAACAGGGCATGCTTCGAAAGCAATTGCAGTTTGCGGTCGAGAACTTTGAGGCTCTTCTTCGACACTTCGTCTGGCATGACGTTGTCGATCGAGATCTGCATATGGTCGAGACCCGCGCGATTCAGGCGCTCGATGCGATCAGCGGTCAGAAGATAGCCGTTGGTGATCAGGCCGGTGATGGCGCCGGTGGCGCGGATGCGCTGGATGATCTGGTCGAGATCGGGGTGAAGAAGCGGTTCGCCGCCGGAGATGGTGATGATGCCCGTCCCCAGGCTGCCAAGCCGGTCGATGCGCTCGAACATGACCTCGGTGGCGACGGACTTCGAGTAATCGTCAAACTCGTTGCAGTAGGTACACGCCAAGTTGCACCGCCGGATGGGGATGATGTGGGCCATGATGGGGTGGTCCTTGTGGACCGCTCCATAGGCGATCATCTTCAACTCGCGGAGTCGGCGTTTAAGTGCTGCCCAGTCCCTGCGGGCCAGAAATCCGTGGTCCGGCATGAGATATTTGCTCTCCATATTAGAGCATGGCTTCACGCGAATCGATGCCGCCGAGTGGCTGAACAGCGCGTTTAGAAGGTCGAACGGTGCGCGGACGGCCGCAAGTGGGGCCGGCTTTCCAGCCGGCAGCCGGGCTTCCGCCCGGCTACCAGGACGCCAATATCAGCATGTACTCCCTGACCATGGGTATTGGTCTGGGTCCGCCACCAGCCCGGCCTTCACGGGGTTATTCGCGATGTACAGGGCAGTCCTCCGGAACTCGTCGGCATCCCGCACCAAGTGGTCATAGCTCTCGCCCTGCCAGAATGGTCCGCTCCGGCCCAGCATCCGATTCGCCTCCACTCCGGTAAACCCTTTGAGAGGACCGAGCCAGTGTTTGGAGACCGATTTGGGGGTGACCAGCATGTGAACGTGATTTGGCATCACGACGAACGCATACAAATCGTACCGCCTGAACCGGGTGTCGCCTTGCTGGATGGACGCCGAGACCATCCGGGCAATCTCTGGCCGAGACAGGTACACCGGACCGCTTGTGGCGTTGTCCAGCAGCCGGTCCATCGCAACGAAGGCGGCGCCCGATGTCAAACTGGCGGGTAGGAAAACGCGGTTCCTTGGAAGGCTGCCGTGAAGTCTGAAGGTGACGAACAGTGGCTGGTCGACAACCTGCCAGTGTGGAAGACGACGCTCGTTGAACACCATCGTTAGATCTAGTGCGTTGACCCCTACGATGATCTCATTGATGATTGAGGGAACAGTGGCGAGCCGGCTGGAAAGCCGGCTGCAGCGCGGAAGCGCCGCCCCACTCGGTCTAGAATGTTATCCGGAGGTACACTTCACGCGATGATTGAGATCACCTGGTTGGGCCACAGCACTTTCCTCTTGAAGTTGGAGACGGGCGAACAGATTCTGACGGACCCCTGGATCACGGGCAATCCGAAATATCCGGAAGGCTTCGAGATCACCCGCATCGACACCATGCTTGTCACGCACGGCCACTTCGACCACATCGCCGACGCCGTCCCGCTGGCGCGCAAGTTCAAGCCCCAAGTCATCGCCAATTACGAGATCTGCGCCTGGTTGGAGACTAAGGGCGTCGAGAACGCCTGCGGCATGAACAAGGGCGGCGGCCAGCAGGCTGGACCCGTGCGCGTCACGATGACCCATGCGCTCCACAGCTCGGGCATCGCGGATGAGGGGAAGATCCTCTACGGCGGCGAACCCTGCGGCTTCATCATCCATCTGCCCGACCACCGCAACATCTACTTCGCCGGGGACACGTCGGTCTTCTCCGACATGGGCCTTTACGCGGAACTCTACAAGCCTGAACTCGCCTTCCTGCCCATCGGCGATCTCTACACCATGGGTCCGCTGGAAGCGGCCCTGGCCTGCCGCATGCTGAACGCGAGAACAGTCATCCCGATGCACTTTGGGACCTTCCCGCCTCTGGTCGGAACACCGGCGGCGTTGATAGAGCGCATCGCGGATCCCGAATGCCACATCTGGCCGCTCGATCCCGGCGTCCCCGTTCAGTGGTAGGACATTGAAGTCCGCGCAGTGGTAAGACATTAGGGATGATCAGCGTCACCCGCCGGGCGTTCTGCGCCGCACCGGCCATTCTGAAGGGCCTGTCGAAATCCAAGCCCCACCTGCTGCTTTTGATGGCCGACCAGCACCGCGGCGACTGCTTCGGCGCCGACGGCAACAAGTTTGCCCACACGCCTGTCCTCGATCGTCTCGCCTCCGACGGCATCCGCTTCCGCCATGCCTATTCATCCACGCCCACCTGCACACCGGCGCGTTCTGCCCTGTTGACAGGCTGTTCGCCCTGGGGCCACGGGATGCTTGGTTACGGCCGGGTCGCCGGCAGCTACCCCGTCGAGATGCCCGCCGCGATCCGGGCGCTGGGCTACCAGACGCTCGGCATCGGCAAAATGCACTGGTCGCATCAGCGCAACCTGCATGGATTTCACCGCACCATCCTTGACGAATCGGGCCGGGTCGAATCGCCTGGATTCATCAGCGACTACCGGGCGTGGTTTGCCAGCGAAGCGCCGAATCTCAACCCCGACGCCACTGGCATCGGCTGGAACGACTACAAGGGCGGCGTCTACAAACTGCCCGAGAGTCTCCATCCGACACGCTGGACCGCCGATGTGGCCACTCGCTTCATCGACGGCTATGCCGGCGCGGACCCGTTCTTCCTGAAAGTCTCCTTCGCCCGCCCGCATTCGCCTTACGACCCGCCGCAGCGCTGGTGGGACTTCTTCGCGAAGCGCGAACTCCCAAGCCCCCGCGTCGCAGGCTGGGCGGCGAAATACGCCGAGCGCAACTCGACCCGCGACGACATCTGGCATGGCCGCGTCCCGGACGGCGAGAGCCGCAATGCGCGCATCGGCTATTACGGGTCGGTGTCGTTTGTTGACGAACAGATCGGCCGCATCGTCGAGAGTCTTGAGAAGAAGAAGATTCTCGATGAGACGTTCATCGTCTACATCTCCGATCACGGCGACATGACGGGCGACCACAACCTCTGGCGCAAGTCCTACGCCTATGAGCCATCGGCGCGGATTCCGATGATCGTGCGCGGCCCGGGCGCGGCGCGCGGCAGGGTGGAAATGACGCCGGCCGAGATTCGCGACGTCCTTCCGACTTTCATCGAGGCTGCGGGCGGCGTCTCCCCCAAGGAGGTCGAGGGACAAAGCCTGTTGCGATTGAAGCGCGATTGGATCGACCTCGAACACGACGTCTGCTATAACCCGTCGAACCATTGGAACGCGCTCACCGACGGGCGTTGGAAGTACGTCTACCACGCCCAGACCGGCGAGGAGCAGTGCTTCGATCTATCGAACGACCCGATGGAGATGAACGATCTGGCCGGGTCTTCGCGGGAGACGGCCAAGTGGCGGTCGAGGATGGTCGCTCATTTGGAACCGCGCGGAGAGGAGTGGGTCAAAGGCGGGCAACTCGTGGCACGACCCAAGTCGCAACTCTATTCGCCGAACTATCCGAAATCTCCTGCAAAGCCATGAACGTCGAATGGCGGCTTTTCGGGGCGTGGCACCTGGGAATTCTGGCGGTGATCGCCTTGTCGGCGTGGGCGCTGGCACGGGCGATGCGCGGGCGGCCAAAGCCGGCCAGATGGGCGCTTGGGGCGGCGTTGTGTGTGAATGAGCTGACCTGGTACGGCTACCGCTATTCGATCGAGGGGTTCCAGTTTCCCGAAGGGTTGCCTCTGCAATTGTGCGACTTGACGGTGTGGCTGACCGTGTTCACGTTGATTGCGATGCGGCAGGCGGTTTTCGAATTCACGTTCTTCGCCGGCATCGCGGGTGCGGCGATGGCGCTGCTGACGCCGGATCTGTGGGCGCCGCTGTGTTCGTATTCGAGCATCTACTTTTTCACCGCCCACGGGCTGGTCTTGGCGTCGATGGCTTCACTGGCGGGGTCCGGTACGATGCGTCCAAGGCCGGGTTGCGTGTGGCGGGCGATGGGGGTGCTGAACGTGTATGCGGCGGCCGTGGGACTGTTCAACACGTGGTATCACACCAACTACATGTATCTGTGCGAGAAGCCCGAGGGGCAGTCGCTGCTCGACTGGATGGGCCCGTGGCCGTGGTACATCCTGTCCGGCGAGATCCTCGCGCTGGCCCTGTTCTCGCTGCTGTGGCTGCCGTTCCGCTTGGGACTGAACCTACGCGCCAAGCGGCTTGAAGCGGCATGAAAAGTGACGCAGGAATTCTGGCTGTTCGGTGATCTCGTAGCCCCTGAGCGCTTGCTTGTTCGTGTTCACTTCAAGAATCGCTTCGACGACGTAATCAATATGCGACTGCGTGTAGACGCGCCTTGGTATCGCCAGCCGCAGCAGTTCATTGCGGGCGTGTTCGCCGAACATGACCGAGCCGATCTCCACCGAGCGGATCCCCGCGTGGCGGTACAACTCAATGCCAAGCGACTGAGCCGGGAACCGCGACGGCGGGATGTGCGGCAACATGCGTCCGGCATCGATATAAATAGCATGACCGCCGGGCGGCTGAACGATAGGGACGCCGTGTTCGGAGATATGGCGGCCAAGGTACGAAGTCGAGGCGATGCGGTATTGCAGGTAATCCGGATGCAAGACCTCATCGAGACCAACGGCGATGGCTTCCAGGTCGCGTCCCGCCAGGCCGCCATAGGTGGGGAAACCCTCGGTCAGGATCAGCAGGTTCTTTTCTTGAGCGGCGAGATGCGGGTCGCTTGTGCAGAGGAATCCGCCGATGTTGGCGAAGGCGTCTTTCTTGGCGGAGAACGTGCAGCCATCGGCAAGCGAGAACATCTTCTGCGCGATCTGGCGCGGCGTCCAGGTATCGTAGCCGGCTTCGCGCTCACGGATGAACCAGGCGTTTTCGGCGAAGCGGCAGGCATCGAGGTAGAAGGGAATGCCGGCCTCGCGGGCGATGGCGCTGACAGCTTCGATGTTGGCCATCGAGACAGGCTGGCCGCCACCTGAATTATTGGTGACCGTCAGCATAATGAGCGGGATCTTCGACGGCCCGTGGATCTCGATCAGGCGAGAGAGCGCGGAGGTGTCCATGTCGCCCTTGAAGGGCAGTGCCGCCTGCGTATCCAGGGCTTCGGCGGGCAGCAGGTCAACAGCCTGGGCGCCTGAGTATTCGATGTTGGCGCGCGTCGTATCGAAGTGCGTATTCGACGGAACAACGTGGCCGGGGCGGCAGAGGACGGAGAACAGGATGCGTTCCGCGGCGCGGCCCTGGTGGGTGGGGATGACATGGCGGAAACCTGTCAGATCCTGCACGGCGGACTGGAAGCGGAAGAACGACGGGCTGCCGGCGTAGGATTCATCGCCGCGCATGATGGCGGCCCATTGAGCGGTGGACATGGCCGACGTGCCTGAGTCGGTGAGCAGGTCGATGAGGATGTCGTCGGAGGCGATGAGGAAGAGGTTGTAGCCGGCCTTCTCAAGAATGGCGGCGCGCTCATCGATGGTGGTGCGGCGCAGCGGTTCGACGCTCTTGATGCGGAATGGCTCGATGATGGTCTTCATGGCGGGCGGTCCGATTGGAGGATAGCAGGCGGGCGAGGGCGGTATTCGGCGGCGCGGGGCCGGAGGAGTGGTCCACGCACCTCCGAGCCGCCCCCATACGTTGGACATCGGTCAGGTGACCTTGGTTCCAGGGCAGGTAGACTGGGAAGTTCAGATGTTACGAAGAACTCTATTGCCCTTATTGTGCGCCTCTTCCATCCTGTTTGGACAGGGCGTTGATTGGGTAAAAGCGAACTACGCCAAGCAGGAGGCGCTGATCCCGATGCGGGACGGCGTCAAACTGTTCACCGCCATCTACACGCCGAAGGACGCAGCCAAGACCTACCCGTTCATGATGGTCCGCTCACCCTACAGTTCGGGACCCTACGGTGTGGAGAACTATAAGGGCAACCTGGGTCCGTCGGAAAAGTATGCCCGCTCCGGGTACATATTCATTTACCAGGACGTCCGCGGCCGCTATCAAAGCGAAGGGACGTGGGTGGAGATGACGCCGCACCTGGCGGTGAAACGCAGCCCGAAGGACGTGGACGAAAGCACGGACACCTATGACACCGTCGAGTGGCTGCTTAAAAACACTGCCGGCAACAACGGACGGGCAGGTTTAACAGGCGTCTCCTACCCCGGCTTCTATGCCGCCGCGGGGATGATAGACGCTCATCCGGCGTTCAAGGCCGTATCGCCGCAGGCGCCGATCGTCGACCTGTTCCGCGGCGACGACAGTTTCCACAACGGCGCGTTCTACCTGGCCGCGAACTTCGGCTTCTATTCGTTCTTCGGGCCGCGGACCGGACAGGCTACGCAGGCTGGACGTCCCGAACGGTTCAACCACGGCACGACGGATGGCTACGAATTCTACCTCGGGCTGGGCCCGATTTCGAACGCCGACGAGAAGTACTTCAAGTTCAAGAACCCCTACTGGACCGCCTTGACGCGGCACACCAGTTATGACGAGTTCTGGAAGTCGCGCAACCTGGAGCCGCACATCCGCAACATCGCGCCTGCCGTGCTGGTGACCGGCGGCTGGTACGATGCCGAGGACTTGCAGGGCCCGTTGCGCGTTTACAGGGCGGCGAAAGCGAATTCTCCTAAAGGGCCGGTGACGCTGGTCATGGGGCCTTGGGGCCATGGGGGCTGGTCAAGAGGCGACGGCGACAGGCTGGGCCAGGTGAAATTCGGCATCAAGACAGGGCCGGAGTATCGCGACCAGATCGAATTTCCCTTCTTCGAGGCGCATCTGAAGGGCGACGGCAATTGGGAAGCGCCGGCGGCGCGCATGGTCGAAACCGGATCCTGGCGGTGGCGGACCTTCGACGCCTGGCCGCCAAGAGAGGGCGCCCAGAAGACGATCTACCTTGACGCCGGCGGCAAACTGGCCTTCGACAAGCCGGTGGCCGAGGGCTTCGATCAGTACGTCAGCGATCCCTCCAAGCCGGTGCCGTTCACCAGTTTCATCACGCTTGGCATGTCGCGCGAGTATATGGTGGACGACCAGCGCCATGCGTCGAAACGGCCCGACGTGGCCGTTTTCCAGACCGCGCCGCTCGAAGAGGACCTGACGCTGGCCGGGCCTGTCAGCCCGAAGTTGTGGGTTTCGACCACAGGCACGGACTCCGATTTCGTTGTGAAACTGATCGACGTCTACCCGGCTGATTATTTGGATCCTGACGACAACAGGATGGGCGGCTACCAGCAACTGGTTCGCGGTGAACCGTTCCGCGCGCGGTTCCGCAAGAGCATGGAAAGGCCCGAGGCGATGCCGTCAGGCGAGTTCGTCGAGATCGCCTTCGATATGCCGGACATCCTGCACACGTTTAAGAAGGGCCACAGGCTGATGATCCAGATTCAGAGCAGTTGGTTCCCGCTGGTGGACCGCAATCCGCAAAAGTTCGTCCCGAACATCCCCGACGCCAAGCCCGAGGATTTCATCGTGGCGACACAGCGCATAGCCCGAGGCGGCGCGCGCCCGAGCGGGATCCGGGTGTCGGTTCTCGCGAACGGCTCTGCAAGGACCGCACGATAGTGCGCGCAAAAACTGCGCGGAAGCCGCGAAAGGTGGTTGAAATCAGCCAGTTTGCCAATGGTATCCGGCTTGCTTGGAAAGGCATGGAGGTCGATGGACATCATGCTAAGAAGAAGCCTAATTTTGCTGGCGGCATCGCCGGTGGCGTTTCCGCTGCCGGCGACGGGCCAGGATGGCCAGGCGCGGACGGAAGGTCAGGGTCAAGGCCGGGGCAATGGGAGAGGACGCGGCAACGGCCCGAACTGCAAGGGCGGCGGCGTGGCCCAAAGCGGGCCGAACCCCGCCACGGCGCCGGCTGTCAAGTAGACTGGTGAACAGCCATGAAACGAACAATCGGTTTGGCTATCCTCGCAGCCGTTGCGGCGCTCGCCCAGATACCGGAACAGGCGCCGATCGCGTCCGAGCCGAAGGTCGAACTGAAGGGAACCGTGTTGAAGGTGAGCGCCGCGCCGGGCCAGGGCATGCCGTATCTTGAGATGCGCGGCGGGTCCGAGACGGTGAAGGTGTCTCTGGGCTCGATGCGGTATCTGATGCAGAACGAGTTCAACCCGAAGGCCGGCGACGCAATCGAGGTGAAGGGCTATAGAATGAAGGATGGAGTGGTGGCCATTGAGGTGAGCCTTGCCGGGGGCAAACCGCTGGCGTTTCGCGACAGCCAGGGCCGGCCGTTGTGGATGCGCGGCGGATACGGTTGGCAAGGGCGGAAGGGTCACGATAGCGAGAAGAAATGAGATTCAGTCAATTTAGGACTTTCGCGGCCGGCGCCCTCGTGGCGGCCGGCCTTTTCTTTTGCTCTTCGGCTGCACGCGCCCAGGAGGCCAGCCCGCGAGAACGGGCGCTTCAGGACAAGTTCGTGGCCGCCTGCTGCTGGAATGAGAGTATCGCCCACCACCGCAGCCCAACGGCGATGGAGCAGCGACTGGAATTGTCGCGCCTGATCAAGGAAGGACGAACCGACCGCGAGATCATCGACTGGTTCAAGGCAAAGTATGGCGCTCGTGTCCTGATGGAGCCGGAGGGCAGCCTGTCGCTGACCGCCTACACGCTACCCGCTATTGCCGCGCTGCTGGGGTTGGCGGCGGTCATCCTGATCCTACGCCGTTGGGCGCGCAAGGCGGCCGCGCAAACCTGATCCCGTCGCCCGCCTGAGGAGCGTCGCGGAACATAAAAAGAGGCGGACCCGAAGGCCCGCCTGAATCGTGTAACGGACTGAGATTGCTTCTCTTCTACCAGTTCACGCGCCCCGTTTCATCGCGCAGCGTGACCTTCTCGCCAGCGGCGTTGGTCAGGCTGAGAGCGATCAACTCATCCGTGCAAAGCGACTTGCCGTAGGTGGCGGTCAGCGCGTCGCCGGCCTTGATCACGAACCCGGCTTCGAGCAGGATCCGCTCCGGACCGATCTTGATGGTGACCAGGCCCGCGCCGGTCTTCAGGGTCACTGTCGGCATCTGGATGCCAAGCCCGGCATTGACCGACTCAACCATGCCGCTGGCCGTCACAACCGAGGCCGGATCAAAGCACCCCGAGCAATCCGCCGGCCCGTTGCCTGCGTTTGAACTCATCTGCTGACCTTGCGCCCGGCCGCCACGGGTAATCCACAGCGGAAGACCGTTTTCATCGCGTAGCGCGAGAGTGGTTCCGGTGGTGCTGTTACGGATTTCAATCGCAAACAGCATGGTCTTTGCGGGATCCAGGCAGGGCGCCGCCTTCACTTCAAGCGTCTCGCCTTCCTTAAGTTCCAAACCCCGTTCGAGCATCCACCAGACCGGCGCCAGTTCGATCGTCTTGCCGTCGATCACGATGGACGGGTTTTGTACGCCAACGGCCAGATTGACTTGCGTGACCTTCCCGGTGATGACAGTCACCGCCGCCGGATCGAGCGAGTGGAGAGGCGAGGCGGCCATTTGGCCCGCTGCCTGCGCACTATTACCATTCGCGGGTTGAGGCCCTCTGGGGCCGTTTTGGGCGAAGAGCGCGACGCTGAGAGTCGCGGTCAGGATAACTGTGAGAATATGTTTCATGTGGAATGAACCTCTGCCACTGAACATGGCAATTGACGGGCCTCTCCGTAAACGATTGATTTCCCGTGGCGGCGGGCGCCAGTCCCGGCAAGGGTTGCAGACCGGTTGGTCACAAATGGTGCAAAAATTGCATCACAACTGACGTAGATGGCGATTCCACTCAGCGATTCGACCGGCAGGAGGTGGGGCTGGCCTGTTGTGGCTGTCCTGGTGATGCTGGCCCCGGCGCTGCTGCTGGTCAACACTGTCCTTGTGTGGCGCGATCTGGACACCGCGAAGGAGATGTACCTGCGCAGCCTGGCCGGATCGGTTGCCGCCCGGGCATCGATGGGCGAGGCGTTGATGGACGAGGAGCCGGCGGTGGCCTCGGTGAACATAGGCCGGCAGCCCGCGAACCAAACCGAAGCCAGGCTCCTGCGCGGTGAGCAGCTTTACGCATTGGAGAAGGGCGAGACGCTTTGGCGAGTCACCGTCCCGGTGGATTCCGGGAGCGGGCGCGCATTAACGCGCATCGATATCGCTGTCAGCGCGGCCGATTTTCTCACCTCGCGAGCCCGCCAGACCCTCGGCGTCTCTCTCGCCGCCGGCTTTGCCCTGCTGGCTTTGGGCGCATGGGGACTGATGGCCCGGCGGCGTCAGGTTCGCTTGGAACAACTCGCCGAACTTGGCAGGATGAGCGCCGTGCTGGCTCACGAGATCCGAAACCCGCTTGGCACCATCAAGGGATTCACTCAGTTGGCGAAAGAGAAGGCGCCGCCCGATGTCGCGTCAATGCTGGACACCTCTCTGCGGCAAACGGAACGCCTGGAAAACCTCGTCCGCGACCTGCTTCATTACGCTCGTCCGCCCCAGCCGTTGGTCCGCCGGATCGAGTGGCCTGAGATGGCTGCCCGCATCAGGGACCATGGGCTGTACACGCGCAACGAGACGGCGGCACAACTCTTGGTCGAAGACTCCGTAACGGTCTTCGAAACAGATCCGGCGATGCTGGAACAGATTCTGTTGAACCTTGTCAGGAATGGTTTGGAAGCGGCGGCGAGTCAGGTCGTGGTCACGGCCGAGCGAGGGCGGATTGTGGTTTGTGACGACGGCCCGGGCTTCACCGATGAAGCCCTGCGCCGGGCATTCGAGCCGTTTCACACCACCAAGGCCCAGGGTACGGGGCTCGGCCTGGCCGTGGCGCGAAACATGGCGCGGGCATTGGGCGCCCATCTGACGATAAATTCGCCGCCCGCGGGCGGCACTCGCATGGAGTTGACATGGAAGAGATGAAATCGGACGTACAGATTCTGGTGGTCGATGACGACCTTGGCTTCCGTAGTCTGCTGGAGACCATTCTTAAGGGCGAGGGCTACAGCGTGGACACAGCCCACAACGTCGCCGCCGCCCGCAAGGCCTGCGGGCTGAAACGCTATCGCGTCGTGATCTCCGACCTGAAACTGCCCGATGGCAGCGGTCTCGATGTCCAGAACTGGTTCGCACAGAACTCGGCTTCCACCGCGTTCGCTCTGATCACCGGTTTCGGCTCCGTGGCCACGGCCGTCGAGGCGATGAAGCGCGGCGCGGTGGACTATCTCGAAAAGCCTCTCCGTAGCCCCGACGAATTGCGCCGGCTTGTTCAGCGGGCGCTCGCCTTGGAGCCTTCGCCGCTTGGATGCGCCACGCCGGCCAGCGACGGATTCGCCTGCGAGACCCTGATCGCCCGCGATCCGAAGACATTGAAGACCCTCTCACTCGCCCGAAAGGTCGCTCCGACGCCGGCCACTGTCCTGCTGCTCGGCGAGAGCGGCACCGGCAAGGAGGTGCTGGCCCGCTGCATCCACATGAACAGCAAGCGCGCCGGTGGCCCGTTCGTCGCCGTCAACTGCGCCGCCCTGGCCCCCAGCCTGATCGAAAGCGAATTATTCGGCCACGAAAAGGGTTCGTTCACCGGCGCCATCGACCGCCATTCCGGCGTCTTTGAGAGGGCGAACGGCGGAACGATCTTCCTCGACGAAATCGGTGAACTGGATTCAGGACTTCAGGCTAAGTTGCTCCGCGTTCTTCAGGAACGGTCCTTCGAGCGCGTCGGCGGCGGCAAGACCGTCCAGATCGATGTCAGAGTCATCGCCGCGACCAATAGGGATCTTCCCACCCTGGCCGGCCAGGGGCGATTCCGCAGCGATCTCTACTACCGCCTGAGCACTTTCCCGATCGAAATCCCGCCGCTGCGCGAACGGCCAGGCGACCTCGACGCACTCGCCGTCTTGTTCCTCAACAACTCCGCCGGACGGATGGAGAAGCCCGTCCCCGAACTCACCCCGGAGGCGCGCCAGAAACTGCGTTCCTACACCTGGCCCGGCAATGTACGGGAGCTTGAAAACGTCATGGAACGGGCAGCCATTCTGGCCAATGACAGCGTCGAACCCGAGCACCTCGTCCTTCTCGAAGCCCGCCCGTCCGCCGGCGTAGTCGCATCCGCCGACGGCTTGAACATGAGGGGGATCGAACGCCAGGCAATCGAAGAGGCTCTTAGGAAACATGCCGGCAACCGCACCCGTGCCTCGCGTGAGCTGGGTATCAGCTTGCGCACACTCCAATACCGGCTGAAAGAATACGGCATCTCCTGAAGCCAGCGTCTTCGATCCGGCTGCGTTGTACCTGGGGCGAACCGACTACATGCGGATTTTCCGCATGTCCTTTGCGAACTCTTCGCCCACGCCGGAGAAACCGGACTGCACCTCTTCAGCCCGCCTGAGCGCCGCTTCGACATGCGGCAGGATGTTGTCCGGCCCGATCTGTTCGACAAACTCGGCCTGTTGCAGAAACTCGGCCGGCTGCGCCCTGGCGCCGCACAGCAGAAGACGCCTGCCGCTCTTCTTCAGCCGCTCACTGAGCCGCTCAAGCGCATGAAGACCCGTGGCGTCAATGGCCGTCATGTTCCTCAGACGCAGAACCACGATGGGCGCGAAAGGCCTGAGATTGGCCGTTACTTCGTCCAGTTTGTCCGTGGTGCCGAAAAGAAACGGTCCGTGGATGCGCAGGATGGTCACATACGGCGGCACGTGCTTGTCCTGTAGGATGTGCTTCTTGCCGGCCTCTATGTAATCTGGCGTAACGGTGGAAACCGTGGTCGTTTGCGACACGCGATAGATGTAGAGCAGCGCCGCCAACGCCATCCCGACCTCGACCGCCACCGTCAGGTCCGCCATCACCGTCAGCAGGAACGTAATCAGCCACACCGACTTATCCGCGGCGCTCAGCCGCAAGATCGCCCCAATCTCCCGCCACTCGCTCATGTTGTATGCGACAACGAACAGCACAGCAGCCAGTGTGGCCAATGGGATGAACTTGGCCAGCGGCGCGGCGGCCACGATCACCGCCAGCAATGTCAGAGCGTGAACGATAGCCGCCACTGGCGTCCGCGCGCCGCTGCGGAAGTTGGTCGCCGTACGGGCGATTGCGCCGGTCACGGGAATGCCGCCGACGAGCGGCGTGGCCAGATTCGCCAACCCCTGAGCGACTAATTCGGCGTTCGAGTTGTGGCGGTCGCCCGTCATCGAATCCGCAACGACGGCCGAGAGCAGGCTTTCGAGCGCCGCCAGGATCGCCACCGTCATCGCCGACGGCAACAGCGGCAGAATCAGCGACGGCCTGAACTCCGGGATATCAAAAACCGGCAACCCCTGCGGAATCCCGCCGAATTTGGTGCCAATGGTCTCCAGCGGCAGGTTGAAGATCCCGACGGCGGCCGTTCCAGCCACCAGGGCCACAATCGAGCCTGGGATCTTCGTCGCGATTCGCGGGATGAGAATGATCAATCCCAGCGACCCAAGGCCCACCGCCAGACTCATGTAGTCGATCGCGTCCAGGTGGCGCGCGACGGCCGACATGCGGGCGAAAAATTCGCTCGGGTTTTCGGCATTCTTCAACCCCAGGAAGTCCTTGAACTGCGTGGATGCGATCAGCAGCGCAATGCCGTTGGTGAATCCAATCGTGATGGGCCGCGGGATGTACTTCACAGCCGTGCCCAACCCGGTCACGCCCAGCCCCACCAGGATCGCCCCGGCCATCATCGTCACAATCAGCAGGCCCGATAGCCCATGCCTGGCAACGATTCCGGCGACGATCACGACGAACGCGCCGGTCGGTCCTGAAACCTGGATCTTCGATCCGCCAAACAAGGCGACAATCAGCCCGCCCAGGATCGCCGTGTAGATGCCCGCCTGCGGGGTGACACCCGAGGCGATGCCAAACGCCATGGCCAGCGGCAACGACACCAGGCCCACGGTCACGCCTGCCAGCATGTCGGCGCGCAGGTCCCTCCGGCGGTAGGTACGCAGACAGTCGACCAGCTTCGGCCGCCAACTCCATTCAGGAATCCCGAAAATCAGCCTCCTCATGCCCGGGGCGTCCGTTCCTCGTCCATCTCTTCGAGCAGATTCATGGTTTCTTCAAGCCGTCTTTTGCACATCTTCTTGAGCAGATCGAAGACTTCGCCCATCGCCGGGTCGCGCAAGGAATAGAAGACCTGGCTGCCTTCCTTGCGGTGCGCCACGATCTGGCGGGTTTTCAGAATCGCAAGATGCTGGCTGGCGTTGGCCTGATCCAGGCCGAGCCGGGCGATCAGGCCGCCGGCGGACATTTCGCCGCGTTGCAGCTCCTCCACAATGGCGATCCGCGTCGGATGCGCCACCGCCTGGAGGATGTCGGCCTTCAACCGCCGGATCGCACTGCTCATACAAATAGTATATTCGAACCTACGTATATTCTACTAGTCGCTAAATTGCGCCCCCTTCCAGGTGGGCGCGCGGAGTGCGGCCCGTAGTACAATCCGTTAATGACACGCTGGGTTCCCGTGTTCCTACTCTCGTTGTGCCTGGTGTCCGCCCACCCCGGGCACTCCGGCGCGCGCATGGCCGAAACCGCCAATCGATTCCTCAAATCGCTCTCCCCGGAACAGCGCGCCAAGGCGCAGTTCCCGTTCGGCGACGAGGAACGCTTCTTCTTCCACTACATTCCAAGCGACGACTTCCCCAAAGCCCTCAAGCGGCCGCGCGCCGGCTTGACCCTCCGGGAGATGACGCCCCAGCAGAAACACCTTGCGTCGGCGCTTCTCAGCGCCGGACTGTCGCAGCAGGGCTACATCAAGGCGGCGACGATCATGAGCCTGGAGGAAGTTCTGCGCGCAATTGAAGGCGATTCGGGCGAACGCCGCAATCCGGAGAAGTACCACTTCAGCATCTTCGGCGAACCAGCGGAGAAGGGCGTATGGGGCTACCGGATCGAAGGCCACCACGTGAGCCTGCACTTCACGGTGATCGATGGGGCGGCCACGGGAAATCCAACATTTTTCGGATCGAATCCGGCGGAAGTCCGCAGCGGTCCGTTGAAGGGCTTGCGTGTGCTGGGCAACGAGGAGGACAAGGCGCGGGCGTTGCTCGAATCGATGACGGCGGAGCAGAAGAAGGCGGCTATCGTCGATGCGAAGGCCTATAGCGACATCCTGACGGCGGCGGCGCGCAAGGCAGCGCTGGAAGGCAAGCCGTCGGGACTGCCTGTCTCGAAGATGACGGCCGCACAGAGACTACTGTTGAATGCGCTGATCGCCGAATATGTCGACAACGTGCCGGCGGAGTTGGCCGAACAGCGGCGGGCGCGTCTGAAAGAAGCCAAGGATGAGATCTGGTTCGCCTGGGCCGGCGTGGAGCAGCGGGGCGGCCCGCACTACTACCGTGTGCAGACGCCGGTGTTCCTGATCGAATATGACAACACCCAAAACCAGGCCAATCACATCCATTCAGTGTGGAGAGATTTCAACGGCGACTGGGGCGAGGATCTGCTGAAGAAGCATTACCAGACCAGTCCGGCGTCGCACGGACACGACGCGAAGCCGCCGGCGCGCTGAATGCTAGACTGAATTCGATGCCGTCTTCCGAGTCGCGTTCCGGGGCTATGACGCGTCGTGTTTTCATGGCATTAGCGCCCGCCATCGCGGCTGCCCAGGAATCGGGGAAAGGCCAGGCGCTGCCGCCCGAAAAACTCCGTTACCTCGACCGGGCGACGGAATTTCCCGTCACCCGGCTGACCTCGCCAGAGCACGAGACCTGGATGCCCTTCTCGCCGGAAGGGGGCATCTCGAGGCGGAGCGATGCTGCGCTGGTGGCTTCGTCGCGGCCAGGGCGGCAGGAACTGCTCTGGTTGTCCTTGGCAACCGGCGACAGCCGGATTCTGAGCAACGCCGCATCCCTTGATCCCCATTCAATGGCGCTCACTTCCGACGACCGCTGGGTGGTCTACGCCGACGGCGACCAGTTGATTGCTCTCCAGCGGAATAACCTCCGTGAGCAGGTGTTGACACGCTTTTCTCCTGGCTCGGCTTTGTCCGGCGGCGTTGCCGCGTCGCCCGACCGCCTTACTCTCTTTTTCATTGAGTCCGCCGGAAGCGGCGCGCGAATCAAGTCCGTCCGGCTCAGGCCGGGACCAGTGCAGACCTTGGCTGAATCCGAGGAACCAGTGGCGGAGTTGGCTCCGAATCCTCGCAGGGCGTTGATCGCCTGGCGGACGCGGGCTGGCGTGGTCTTGGTCGGGGGGCTGGATGGGTCGAAGCCGCGGGACGTCGAGAGTCCGGATGGGCGCGTTCTGCAGTTTCACTGGGCGCGCGACGGGCAATCCATCCTTTACCTCCTCGAACCGGCTGACAAGTCGAAGCTGGTCGAAATACGCGAGCAGCAGGTGGATTCGCGAGCCGACGCGCTAGTCGCGAAGACGAGCCAGTTCGCCTGCTTTGCGCCCAACTCGAATGGCAGCGCCTTCGTCGGCGCGAGCCGGAGCAAAGCCTCGCCCCACATTCTGCTGCTCCTTCGAGCGACAAAGCGGGAATTCACCTTGTGCGAGCATGGCGACCCCGACCCCGCGGCCTGCCGGCCCGTCTTCACGCCCGACAGCCAGTCTGTCGTGTTCAATTCCCAAATGCATGGCAAACGGGCGGTCTACATCGCGGCTGTCGAGAAACTGATCGAAAAGACCACGGACTGAGCTCGTGCCGGAGGGCCCGCGGAGATCAAACCGTATGCGCTCTTGTTCAGGCAGCCTGCTAGTTGACGGCGCGGGAACTCGGCATGAAAGCGTCCTGCGGCGGCGCCGGCTCCGCTTTGGGACGCGCGTTTTTCGATGCGTACATACTGCGGTCCGCCGTCGCCAGCAACGTTTCGGCGTCCCGCCCATCCAAGGGCAAACAGGCCGAACCGATGCTCACCGACAGCGGCCATCCGGTTTCCGCCTGCGTCTGGTCCAGAACGGCTTTGCGCATGCGCTGGATGCGTTCAGCGATAGCAGTTTGTGGCATGCCGGGCAACAGAACGACAAACTCGTCGCCACCCATGCGGGCAGCGTAGTCGGACTCCCTGCACTGCCGGACGAGACTGGCGGCAACGGTCTTCAGCGCCTTGTTGCCTTCCAAGTGGCCCAGTTCGTCGTTAACCTGCTTGAAGTTGTCGATGTCGCAGACCAGCACCGTGAGCGGCTGCATGAGCGACTCGCAGCGGGCGATTTCGGCGTCGAGTTGAAGGAACAGCGACCGCGCGTTTGGCAAGCCCGTCAGGAAATCGGTGACGGCCGAAGTTTCGGCCTGCTTGAAGCGGAGAGCGTTATCCACGGCGAGGGCGATCTTGGAACTGACGGCCTGAAGGATGCGCAGATGATCGCGGCTGAATGCGTCCTTGTCGGCCTGATACAACGCAAGTACGCCCACGATGGACTGCACGCCTTCCAGCGGAACAGCGAGGGCGGAGCGGAGCGTGGAGAACTTGGACGGATCGTTCAGATAGCCTGGCTCGACCGATGGGTTGCCATTCAGGATCGGCCTGCCGTTTTCGGCCACCCAACCGGAGAGGCCCTGGCCGACGGGGATCGATAGCGAGGCAAACAGCCTCATGTTGTCCCCGCTCACGAAGTGAGGCTCTAGCACATCGTCTTTCCGGATGTATACCGCCATTGAGTCAAAGGGGATCAGCCGCCGCAGGCGCACGGCGACAACCGAGAGAGTCTCATCGAGACTGAGCGAAGAGCCCAGGTTCTGGGCGAGTTCGAAGAGGGCCTGCGCTTCATGGCGTGCCGCGGCAATCTTCTGGAGGAAGTCTCCGCCTTCTGCATAGTGACCGTTGGCCAGGCGGCCATCGCCGACGAAGCCGGCGGCCGGGGCCTCACCGGCCAATATCACCAGGTCCTTGCTGAGTTTCAAGGGTTCAATGGGATTGGCGCGCGCCATTCGTTCGAGTTCCTGGTAGCGCCGGGCGAGAATCTCCACGACGCGGGGATCAAATGCGCGCCCGGCCTCCTGAACCACCACGCCGATGGCGCGGTCAAGCGGCATGGCCTTTCTGTACTGCCGGTCGGTGGATAACGCATCAAGACAATCGACAGCCGACAGGATCCTGGCGCCAACCGGGATGTCCTCGCCCTTCAACCCGTCAGGGTAGCCGGATCCGTCCCACTTCTCGTGATGCGCGCGGACGATGGGGACCACGGGATAGGGGAACTTAACGCGTTCGAGGATCTCGGCGCCAACGACGGGGTGGATCTTCATCTTCTCGAACTCCTCGGGAGTCAGGCGGCCGGGTTTCGAGATGATGTGCTCGGGCACCGCCAATTTGCCGATGTCGTGGAGAAGAGACGCCGCGCGGACAGCCTCGATCAATTGCGGCGCCAATCGCAATTCGCGTGCAATCTCGACGGCGTAGACCTGGACCCGTTGCAGGTGATCGTGCGTTGTTTCGTCCTTGGCGTCGATGGCCAGGGCCAATGCTTCGATGGTGCGCAGGTGCAGCGAGGCGACCTCCTCGGCGTGAAGGCGGCCGTCTTCGAGACGGCCCATGTAGAGGCGGTAGGAACGGTAGACGAGGTAACCCGCGAGGAAGGTGATGAATGGAATCTGCCAGCCCCGGAACAGTTCGCTTGCGGCAGTGAACAGCCCCGCCAGGACCGCCATGCCTACATAGTAAGGCAGCATCCAGAGATAACGTTCTTTCCAGAACAACCCCATGCGGCGATGCTCTTCCGGAGCCTCGACAAAGGTGGATGGGAAACTGACGCCCAGGAATAGCACCGTTGCCGTGAGCACGAATCTCGCAGCCATGTGCATGCCCTGGGAGCCGGGTGTGCCGACGAAAGCCACCTGCGCCATGGCAACAGCCACGATCATTGCGGACGAACTGAAGAGCGCATGTTCAATGCGGCCCGGCCCTTCATGCGACACCCAATCGACGACCAAGGCGGCAGCAGCAGCCAGCATGACGGCCGCCGGGAACTCGACATTCATCAGGCTCAGGAATACAAAGACCAAGCTGAGCGGGACGTGCCCCTGTTCGGAACGGATACCGACACGGAAATAAGCGGCCATCAGCGCCAGCACGAGATAGGCGAGGTATTGGGTGACGTTTGAGACCGAAAAGCGCAGAAGTTCAGGACCCAGGATGGTGAGTCCCGTGACGATGGTCAGACGCCGGATCGTGGTCGCGAGCATGAAGTCGTACCGCGAGGAGAAGTCTCCTCTCCTGGATATATCGGAAGAAGGACCACGAAGCTATACGGCCCGCGCATCGTATTTCGACTGCACCACGCGGATTGATGCGGCCGTGGAGAGTTGAAACCGGCTGGACTCTGGTCCCGTCCTTCTCCTTCAGACCCCTATAATGGAGTTTTGGGCTCCTGCGCCCAGATGTAACCTACATGCGTTTCAAGCACATCTGTCTGCTCTCGCTCGCGGCCTGTGTCCAGGGCTTCGCGTCAACGCCGTCTGCCGCGGTATCGGCTGTTCCCGCCTGGTTTGAAGAACTTCCGGGGGGCGGCTATTCCGCGCGCGGAACCGAAGGTCATTTGGTGATTGGGGGAACCGAAGCCAAACTCGCATTCCGAACGGGCAAAGTTTCAGGCGACGTCGAGAGAATGGGATGGACGCTGGTGGGAGCCAACAACGAGGCGAAAGCCCGAGGTGGCGCGCTGCGCACGGCGAAGTCGGATTACTTCATCGGAAACGACCGGCGGCAGTGGCGCCAGGGCGCCGCACACTACGGCGAAGTGAGGGTTCCCGAAGCCTACCCTGGAATCGACGTCGTTTGGTACGCCTCGGGCAAATTGCTGGAGTACGATTTTGTGGTTGCGCCCGGCGCCGACCCCAAGCCCATCCGTTTCCAACTGCAGGGCGCCAAACCGCGTCTGACCGGCGAAGGCGACCTCGAATACACCCTGGGCAAAGTGAAGGTCCGGCAGGGCCGCCCCATCGCCTTTCAAGTGGTGGCGGGCGCGCGCAAACCGGTCGATGCCCGCTACCAGTTGCTCGGCGACGGCAGCGTCAAGATCCGGCTCGGCCGCTATGACAGGCGCGAGACGCTGGTGATCGACCCGGTTTTGAGCTATTCCGGCTACCTGGGCGGCGCGGGTATCGACATTGCCACGGGTGTGGCCATCGACGCTTCGGGAGCCGTCTGGGTGGCAGGGTCCACCTCATCCGATGTCGATTCGGCCTGGGTGAAGGAACCTTACGACACGACGCGCAACGGCAGCAGGGATGCCTTCCTTGCACGTATGGTGCCCGACGCCGCACAGGGCTGGAAGCTTGACCACTGGTCTTATATCGGCGGGAGCATGGAGGACGATTGCGCCGGCCTGGCCATGACCGCCGACGGCGTACTCTACCTCGCCGGACGCACCTATTCGGGTGACTTCCCCATGGCCGGCAACTCGCACCAGACCGAAAACAAGGGTGATGGCGACGTTTTTGTGGTGCGCTACAATCCCGCCTGGAACGGTTACGACACGCTTGAATACTCCAGCTACCTCGGCACCGCCGTGGCCGAAGTGCCGCAGGCCCTCGCCGCCAACTCGAACGGCTGGGCCACGGTGGTTGGCTATACTTCCGCGGGAGAACTGCCCGCGGGCGCGCTCCACTCTCCCCTGCAACCGTCCAACCGCGGGGGAACCGACGCCTTCGTCTTCACGTTCAACACGCGCGGCGCGGCCAGCGAGACATTGCTGATGGCGACGTTATATGGCGGCTACGGCACTGATCTCGCCAATGCCGTCGAGATGGACGCATCGGGGCGTGTCTATGTCTCCGGACTGACAATGAGTTCCGACCTGCCGCTTGAGGGGCCCAGCTATCAGGCCGATTATCGTGAGAACGGGGACGCATTCCTCGTGATCCTCGACCCGTCGCAGTCGGCCTTTGACCAGCTCAAGTACGCCACGTTCTTTGGCGGCTACGATCTCGATGTCGCCCTCGGCATGAAGCGGACTGAGGACGGATTGATCTGGCTGACCGGCTACACGGTGTCGGACGACTTCCCACTGTCGCCGGGCGCCTTCCAGACAATGAAGATGGGCTATGTCGACGCCTGGGTGGCGGCCGTGGATCCGTCCAAGGCCGGCGCCGGTTTCGTCCGTTATTCCAGTTTTCTGGGTGGTGAAGGCACGGATATAGGCTACGCCGTGGCGCAGGGCCCGGGCGGGAAAGTCACCGTCGGCGGCTATAGCAACTCCTGGGACTACCCGGTGAAGAATCCCCCGGTCTCGCAATCCCCCAATGCGGCCGGCGTGGACGCGTTCATCACCTCGATCGATCCCGCCATGGCGGGCGCCGGGGCGCTGGACTATTCCGCGTTGTTTGGCGGTAAGGGCACGGAACTCGTGACGTCCCTGGCAACCGGAGCCAACGGCGCCATGGCCGTGGCCGGCTACTCGACTTCAACCGGCCTGCCGGTCTCCAAGCCCGGCGGCAAGCCGAACGCACCCGGTCTGAAGACCTCGTTCTTCATCCTGCTGAATCCGGATCTGAAACCCTGAGTCCATTGAGTTGGATCCATGGCAGTCCCCATGGCCCTACGGGCCGCCGATGGTGATGAAAGTCGTGCCGCGGCGCCCCCAAGCATGAGGCCGCGAACGAAGAGAGCGGGTCTCCGGAGTGATTTTCGACAGAGTCCACATGGCCCCGCTGGGGCCACCTAAGTTGATGAAAATGCGGACCACGGAATCGTATGGCGGACGCCCCACTCGCGGGAACCGCGAACGAAGAGAGCGGGTTCCCATCCGCATTTTAGACAGAGCGGGTCTCCGGAGTGATTTTCGACAGAGCGGGTCCCAGGCTGCACAGCCGAGTTTGCTGACGGAACCTGCTCTCTTCGTTCGCAGCCTCTGGCCCGGATGGCGCTCCCCATCGTGGAGGCCGCGAACGCAGAGAGCGGGTTCCGGATCGCACTCTCGACCGGGCGGGTTTGCCAGCGTGGCTTTCAATGGGGGCGGTCCGGCGTAACCAACGCTGCCCTCCTCTCGCCACATCATGTTGGGCGTCTCGACAGCGGGCGCGTCGATACTGATACGATTCACCAAGGGTCATCCGTGAAGTTTCATCGATTCACTTTCCTTCTCCTTATCGCCGGGCTATGCCTGGCCATCTCCTCCTGCGGACCGCGCAAAGCTGAAAACACAAAGAAAGCGGAGTCCGGACCGGTCCGGGTCCGCGTGGCGCCGGTGGCGGTGAAGGAGCAGCAGCGCAGTGTCGAGTCTGTCGGCAACCTGTTCCCATATGACGAAGCGATCATCAGCGCGGAGGTCGATGGGTTGCTCGAATCGGTGGGCGCCGACCTCGGCGATTCAGTGGCTCAGGGCGCGGTGCTGGCCAAGATCTCGGACGAGGAGCAGCGCTACCTGGTCGCCCAGCAGGAGGCTCAATTGCGCCAGTCGCTCGAACGGCTGGGGCTCAAGAGCGAAAAGGACCGCGTCCAGGATATCCGCGAGACCCCCGACGCGCGGCGTGCCCGCGCAGACCTTACCGAGGCCGAACAGCGCTACAAGCGAACCCGCGAACTGGTGGACCAGGGCATCGGACCGCGGTCGGATCTGGACACCGCTCAGGCGCGCTACCAGTCGCTGCAGGCCGGCTACGACCTCACCTTGAACCAGACTCGCAACCTGATCCAGGAGGTTGAACGCTTCAAGGCTTCTTTGGATTTGCAGAGAAAGCGGCTGCGCGACACCACCGTCCGAGCTCCCTTTGCGGCCTATGTGAAGGACCGGTTGGCGACACCGGGACAGTTTGTGCGGGCCAACTCGCCGCTGTTCACACTGGTCAAGATCAATCCGGTCCGGCTGCGGATCGAAGTGCCGGAACGCATGGCACCCTGGATCAAAATGGGCCAACGGGTGGAAGTGGCGGTCGAGGCCTTCCAGGGAAGGATGTTCGAGGGCAAAATCTGGCGGATTTCGCCTACGGTCGATCAGAGTAAGCGGACCTTCGTCGTCGAGGCGCTCATCCAGAATCCAAGCAATGAGTTGAAGCCCGGCAGCTATGCCCGGGCGAAGATTATCACAGACCGGGTGGAATCGATCCGCATGATCCCGTCGCGGGCTCTCAACTACGTACTCGGAACCAACAAGGCTTACGTCGTGACGTCCGATAACACCGTCCAGGTGAGAGACGTGAAACTGGGCGACCGGTTCGCGCAGGATGTCGAAATCCTGGAGGGTGTCCAGGAGGGTGAGCGGGTGGCCGTGGGCGGTCTGAACCGCCTCGACGAGGGCGCAAAGGTCTCCATCACCACCGGCGATGGGAAGCAGAAGGGCCAGCAGCAGGAAGACGAGTAACCGAACCTTCCAGTCAAAATTCCCCGGCCCCGGATTTGAGACAATGAGGGTGTCGAATGAAAGCCGCCCTTTGCGCGCTCGCCTGCGCGATCCCCGTTCTTGCCTTTGAGCCGCCCCCGCCGGATCCACAGCCGGTGCCGGCGCCGCTGAAGCAGTCGGTCATCGTGACGGGTTCAGCCGAACCTATCCCGCTTGAAGAGGCCGACCGCAGTGTGACTTCGCTGCCCGTGCGCGGCCAGGCGCTTTTGTTCAACACGTTTATCGACGTGCTCCGGCTGGATCCTTCCATCGACTTGCGCCAGCGCGGCGCCAACGGCATGCAGGCCGACGTTTCACTGCGCGGCTCGACGTTCGGGCAGGTCCTGGTGCTGGTCAACGGCCGGCGGATGAACGATCCGCAGTCGGGCCACCATCACATGGATCTGGCCATCCCGCTTGAGGCCATTGACCGGATCGAGGTCCTGCGGGGCGCGGGCAGCACGCTCTATGGCGCGGATGCCGCCGGCGGGGTGATTCAGTTGATCAGCCGGCCGGCGGAGCGGGGCGAGATCCGCGTGCGGGCCGGGCTTGGCAACTTTGGCGTGAACCAGCAGCGGGTGTCGATGACCGGCATCAGGGGCGGGCTGAGCCAGTCGTTCTCTGTCGCGCGCGACTTCTCCACCGGGTTCATGGAGGGCCGCGACTACCGCGGGCTGATTGTCCATGCCGGGACAAGCTGGACGTCAAGGCTGGGGGCCACGGGCGTGGACCTGGGCTACAGCGACAAACCCTTCGGCGCCAACCAGTTCTATGGCAATTTCAACTCCTGGGAGCGGACCAGGGGCTGGACAGCCTCAATCAGACAAAGCTTCGGCGAAAAGACCGAAGGTTCGTTTGGTTACCGCCGCCATACCGACCTGTTCGTTCTTTACCGCGACCGGCCTCAGGTTTACACAAATCACCACGCCGCTGAGTCCTGGCACGGCAGCCTTCGCAGGCGCGAAACTCTGGCCCCAAGCGTGACACTGCACTACGGGGCGGAGGGCTTCGGCGACAGTATCGCGTCTTCCAACCTGGGCCTGCACAAACGAACTCGCGGCGCGGCCTACTCTCTCCTGGATATTCGTGTATTGAAGCGGTTTAGCCTTTCCGCCGGGATGCGAGCGGAGAGCCACCGCGGACTCTCGGAATGGAATCCGTCCCTGGCGGCCGGCTACTGGGCCGCCTCAACGCTCAAGCTGCGCATAGGGGTAAGCCGGGCTTTCCGGCTGCCGACATTCACTGACCTGTACTATAAGGATCCGGCGAATCGGGGCGATCCGGGACTGAAGCCCGAAGTGGCCTGGAATTACGAAGCCGGCGCGGAGTTGCGGCCCGCGGCAAGCTGGAGGCTGCAATCGACCCTCTTTCGCCGCCACGACTCCAACATGATCGATTACGTGCGCTCCTCGCCGCTCTCCTACTGGCAGGCGGCCAACGTCCAACGCCTGCGGTTCACCGGCATCGAGGCGTCTGCCTCCTGGCGCGGGCGGGCGCAGGTGCTCGACTGGTCGTACACGGCCCTGAAAGGCAGTTCGGGTCCGCTGCCCGGTTTTCAGTCAAAATATGCGTTCAACTATGCCGTCCATAGCGGCGTCTTCAGTTGGACCGGGACGTTGCCGGCGGGCGTGGCCCTGCGCAGCCGGATCGGCGCGCTGGAGCGGTTTGAACGCAATGCCTATGGGGTCTGGGATGTATCGGTGACGAAGGCGCTGGGCCGGGTGAGGCCGTATGTCCAGTTTGGCAACCTCTCGAATACGCGCTATGAAGAGATCGTGGGTGTGGCGATGCCGGGGCGGAGCGTGGTTGGAGGAGTGGAAGTGGTCTGGCAGGGCGCGAAGTAGAGAGTCCCCATGGCTCCGTTGGAGCCGCCCACACGCGCGCAGGCCGCGAACGAAGAGAGCGGGTTTCCAGGCGCGGCGTGATTTCCGGCGGAGCGAGTCGTCGCGCCGCTCACTGCCACGGGACAGTCACAAAGCCGCCGCCTATCAAGATGACAGGCGGCGGCGGAACTTCAAAGCGATAGGAATCAGCGGGCTGTCTGGACCTTGGGGGTCGCCAGATAGCCGACGATAAGGTCTTTCTTCACTTCGTTGATGACGATCTCGTAGGGCTGGCGAGCCTTTGAAGTGTAGAACTGGACGGGCTCGTTGACGCCCTTATCCTTCTTCTCCACCTTCTTGTCGTCAGCGACCACATCCACCGTGTAGCGGTTGCGCTTGGTGTCAGCCCTCTTCAGCTGAACCAGAATGTCGCCGATCCGGACCGGGGCCTTGGTTTTGCCCAGGTTGATGTCGAAGTAGTTGCGTTCGCCAAGTTTCTTGAGGGCGGAGAGTTCCCCGGCGTTGGTGGCGATCAGGCCGCTCTGGACGCCAAGATCGCCGCGGGTGGACTTCAGCTCGGCGATCGTCTTGTCCAGTTCGGACTTCGTGTTGGAAACATCAGTCTTGACGTTTGAGACTTCAGTGGACACTTCGCCAATCTTCGTCGTCGCAGCCTGCTCGACCTTGGAAACCTCGCTGCGCAGGCTCTGCTCGACTGCCTTCTGCTGCTGTTCGAGACGCCTGGCGATGTTCGCGGCGTTTTTCTCCGCGTCGACCTTGGCCTCACCAACGGCCATCTGGGCCTGGCGGCGGGCAGCTTCGAGTTCGTCCTTCAGCGCTTCAACGTTTTGACGGGCGGCGGCGGTGCTGACCGACTGGGTCTCGCGGACCTTGCCTACCTCATCGAGGATGGCGGTATTGCCTTTCGCCACTTCCTGTTTCAGACCGTCGATTTGGAGAAACAGGTAAACGTTGGCGGCAATCAGTGCGATGACCGCGCCGAAGAGAATCGCAAATTTCAGCCCGTGGCCGCTGGATTCCGGCGCCGGAACGGTGTACATGGGCTGTTGGGGTTGGGGTGGTTGATAATCGCTCACTCGGGTTAAGCCTCCTGGCCATCAGACAGTCTAGCACTGTAACAGATGGATTCGACAGCCCACAGGTTTCATTCCTTGCACCGGGCGCGGACAAAGTCGAACGATTCCTGCTTGGGACAGCCCGGCTCGAAGCAGCGCCGGCAACGCGCCTCATACATGCCGGAGGCCCCAACGACAATCAGATCGCCGGACTCGACAAGCCGCTGGGTGTGCTTGGCCGGGTTGCCGCACCGCAGGCAAATGGCCAGCGTCTTGGTGATCGATTCCGCCAGACAGAGCAGGTCGGGGATGGGCGGGAAGGGCCGGCCCATGTAGTCGGTGTCGAGGCCGGCGATGATGACCTGCTTGCCGCTGTCGGCCAGTTGTTGAGCAATGTCGACAAGTCCGGGTCCAAAGAAGTTGGCTTCGTCAATCCCGACCACCTGCGTGCGCCAGTCGAGGTTCACCAGGATGTCGGGCGCGCCGGCGACCGCCTCGGATTTCATCCGTGAGTCGCCATGGCTGACGATTTCGTGTTCGCTGTATCGGGCGTCGAGGACGGGTTTGAAGACCTGAACGCGCTTGCGCGCGATCATTGCGCGGCGGAGCCGCCGGATCAGTTCTTCGCTCTTGCCCGAGAACATGGGTCCGCAGACGACCTCGATCCAACCGATGGATCCGCTGACAAAGTCCATAGGAGATAGGATATCGCGAGGCGGGGTCCCGACGGCGTGGCAGGAGAAAAGCCTGTGGCGGAACGGGCTTCAGCCCGCCTTCCGCCGGACAGCGAGGGCTGGCTATCGGCGCAGCTATCCAATCCGTTCCCGGCCGGCTAACTCGTCCGCCCGCCACAGTTCGTGCAGAACTGCGAACCCACCGGCACCTTACCCCCACAGTTGCCGCAAAACATCGTCGCACCGGCGGCGGGCGCTGGCGGCGGCATCTGCGCCGAGGGCGTCGGGGGCTGGAAGTGCCCAGGCGGCGGCTGGAACCGTGACGGCTCTTGCTGGAACTGCTGCGGCGGCTGCGGCGGCGTATAGCCCTGTTGCGGGTACGGCTGCGGCGGCGGATATCCCTCCGGCTGCGGGTACGCCCCTCCGGCCTGCCTCAACGCCGGCCAATCGCCCAGCGCCACCCAATACAGCACGATGAGGTTGACGATCGGGATCAGCAGAAGCAGCGCGATCGGTCCCGCATTCCCCGTCTTTGCAATGATCTTCCAGTAGGCGATGATCGGCAGAATCGCCATGACCAGAAAAATCAGCAGGAACACCACGATCCCGCCGGCCAGCAACCCGCCCAATGCGCCAAGCGCTCCGGCTGCGTCTTCCGGATTCATCACATCCCTCCCCGTCGCCCGCGCAGCGCGGGCCACTCGCTGAATGCCAGCCAGAACAATACGATGAAATTCACGATCGGCAGAATCAGCAGCAGCGACAGCGCCCCGCTATAGCCCGCGCGCTGGAAGATCTTCCAGTGCGGAAAGATGAACACGGCCCCAATCACGATCCACATGATCGGGATCAGCAACAACATGAACGGTGCGGCGTTATCCACGAAATTCCTCCATGGCAATCAGAAATACCACATTCCCGCCCACCACGGAAGGTCAGTTCCTTCGTCCCACTTGAACTTACTGGGTCCAGCACTACCACCCGGCATTTGGTACTTGCCTCTGGGAAGTATCCCGGCTAACATCCATGGTGGGGCAACCTGGGATCCGCCGTTGCGCGGCATTCCGAGTATTCACCCCAAAGACAACCTACGAGCAAGGAGGAAGAGTTCCATGAGGTACCTATCAGCCATCGTCGTGATGCTGGCTGTGACTGTATTCGCGTTCGCCGCGCCGCCGCCAAGCTGCGCCACTATTCAAGGCGGATCAATCACAGACTCAGCCAACAACATCATTACAACCGGCTACGACCAGTGGGGTTACAACTACCAGGCCATGATGTTCAACGGCCTCTACGACAACTTCTCACGCCCCGCCGTTCCTGCCACGGAAGGTGATTCACTGATGATGAAGTGGAACGACGCCTGGCTGAGCAACAAGGATTGCGACGGAGACGGGAAACTCGACCGTCATTTCGGGTACCCCACCTACAGAGGCTCTGGCGCCTGGCTCACAAACCACATGTCGGGCAGCTATGAGCAGGACGGCAAGACCTATACTAAGGATCCCGTAAGTAAGTGCTATTCCACCCCGACGAGGATGTAATTGGT
>CAZLDN010000009.1:0-67942 GCA_964558355.1 uncultured Candidatus Solibacter sp. | reverse complement strand
TGTTTGACGAGATCGACCTGGGCCTAATGGGTTCGTTTGGTCGCAGCGAGAAACTAGCCCGCTACCGCGGCTCCCACGAACGCCTCTTCTTCCGTAGCCTCAATCAACTCAAGCAGATACAGCAGGAGCGTCTCCTCCGCGAAACAGATCAAAAAGCCGCCATTCCAGCTCACCTACCCCCCGCGGTCCGCCTAAAAACCCTCCAAGACCACCTCAAACGCCTCCACCGCCACCCCAAAACCCGAACCGCCTCAGCCAACCGCCCCCGTGAGTCCGCGAATGCAAAGAGCGGGTTCCCAAGGCCGTCGTCTGGGTCACCTAAACTGATGAAAAAGAACACAATCAGATGATCGAGCGCCTCCCAACGCGCAGGCCGCGAACGCAGAGAGCGGGTCTCTTCAACTCGTCTTCGCCCAAAGCTCGATCAATGCTGACCCAAACCATTCGGCCCGCCCAAAAATCAGGCTTCGCCGCCCTTGTCAAGACCCTTCCGGTCCAGCCAGGAGAACAACAACCACGCCCCAACCGCCAGCAAGGCAAACCAGACCCACCAAGGCGCGCCAACACTCTCCGGCAACGTGATCTTGCCCTTGTCCGGCCAACTCAACACGCTCGTCTTCAACCAGGGAAAGACCTCCGCATAGACCATCGAGCCAACCACCATCCCAACCACGCCTACAACCGCGTCCCGCCGCCCTTCGGCGCAAGCCGCCACCGCGGTCCCCGGACAATACCCCAGAATCGTCATCGCCACGCCAAAGATCAGCGCACCCACTACGACCCCGCCCACCAGCATCGGCTTGATCGTCAGGTCCACCCAACCCAGCCCATGCATCGCATACGCCCCCGCGCCGCCAACGATGATGGCCGTCATCATCATCTTCATCATCGTGAAGTCGCGCAGAAGGAACTGCCCTGTTATGACCGCGTACTTCGACACGCCGCCCTTGTGCAGGAAGAACCCGAACAGGATGCCGGTCACCAGGCCCAGCAACAGCCGCGAAGGAGCTTCGATCCCGATCATGCCTTGCCTCCCCGGAACAGCAGTTTCGCCGTCGCCACGCCCGAGGCGAAGATGCAGGCAAAAAACACCCAGCCCGATACGGCCAACTGCATCGACCCGCTCAACCCGTGGCCCGACGTACACCCGCCGGCCAGCCTCGCCCCGAAGATCAGCACCATCCCGCCGAGAAACGCCCCCGCAAGCCGCCTCCCCGCCGACGGGCCAAACCGCGACGCCCAAAGCGCCGGAACCTGTTCCGTCTTGGTTTCCTTGGACAGCTTCGAACTCAGAAACGCCCCGATGAAGATCCCGGCGGCGATCATCCATTCCCAGTCCAGCTTCACCTTCGTTGCCGTGAAGTATGCGTTATCGCGGACATGATCGGGCGCCACCGTGGATTCGATCATCCCGGCCGTCCGCACGAACGAGCTCGAAACGCCCAGCGGCACGCCCGCTGTCAGGAAGGCAAACCATGACAGCACGCCAAGCAGCGCACCGGCTAGATACGGCGACCACCTCTTCTTGCTCAGTAGATTCATGTGCGGCCTTTCATTGGCCAGGGCCTGCAACGGCGCGCCCTTCGGCCAGTCAGACCTTCAATCTACCCCAAACAAGCCGAATCGTGCGGGCATCACTTCTTGCGCGGCTTCTTGACCAACGGATCGGCCGGCGTATAGTCGAGCGCGCGCGACAGCACTTCCACCGCCTGGCTGAGCACCTTCACCCGCGCCCAGTTCTTGTCGTTGCCCTCGACCAGAGTCCAGGGCGCGGTGCGGGTGGATGTCTTCAGCAGCATCTCTTCGACCGCCTCCTCGTATTGAGGCCACTTCTCGCGGTTGCGCCAATCCTCGTCGGTCAGCTTCCAGGCCTTGTAGCCGATCTGCTTGCGCTCCTCGAAGCGGCGGAGTTGTTCCTGGCGCGAAATGTGGATCCAGAATTTCAACACGGCCCCGCCGAAGTCGCGGATCTGGCGCTCGAACGAGTTGATCTCGCGGTAGGCGCGTTTCCATTCCGCCTCGGTGGCGAAGCCCTCCACGCGTTCGACCAGAACACGGCCATACCACGAGCGGTCGTAAATGGCGATCTGGCCGCGCTCCGGCAAGCGGCGCCAGAAGCGGTAGAGATAGTTCTTCGTCCTGTCCTCGCCCTCGGGCGCACTACTGGGAAAGACGGCGTAGCCGCGCGGGTCGATGCGTTCGGTCAACCGCTTGATCGCCCCGCCCTTGCCCGCCGCGTCCCATCCTTCAAACACGATGACGACGGGGCGCTTTTTCAGATAGGCCTGCCAGCCAAGTTCGCGCATCTGGATCTGGCCGCGCTTGAGCTGGATCTTGAAGTCGGCCGCGTCGAGCGCGCGGGAGAGATCGAGGGTCTCAAGCATTGGTCTTTCCCCCCTTCGGCTTGGACGCCTTCGGTTGGGCTTCCTTCGGCTTGACGGCCTTCGGCTTCTTCACTTTGACTGTCCCTGCTTTAGGTTTCTCTGGCTTGGACGGAACCGGGGCGGCGGCGCTCTTCTTCGCGACAGTCGTCCGGCGCGGACGGTGTTCGACTCGGACGGGCGGAGCCTTGTCCCCTAAAGCGTGTTCGAGCGCCTGGATGGTGGTCTCGAACACCTTCTTGCGGGCGTGGTACTTCGATGTCGCTTCAATGATGGTCCAGGGCGCGAAGCCGCTTTCCGTCATTTCGAGCATCTGCTCGGCGGCCTCGAGATAGTCGCCGTATTGGTCGTGGCGCTGCCAGTCCTTGGCGGTGATGCGCCATGCTTCGAGCGGATCCTTCTCGATGGCCCGGAATCGTTTCTTCTGTTCTTCCCGGCTGATGTGGAACCAGAATTTGATGAAGACGCAGCCATCGGCGGCCAGCATCCGTTCGAACTCGACGATGTCGGTATAGGCCTTTCGCCATTCGCGCACGGCGACCGTCTTATCGACCCGCTCATCGAGGACGCGGTGGTACCAGGAGTGGTCGAAGATGACCATCTCGCCGCGGTTTGGCGTGCGCAGCCAGAAGCGGCGCAGCCAGGGGTAGTTCGTTTCGTGGGTGCGCGGCTCCTGGATGGTGTACAGCTTGAAGCCGCGCGGATCGAGGCGCTGGGTGAGCGCCGAGATGCTGCCGCCCTTGCCGGCCGAGTCCCATCCTTCGAAGATGAGCGCCGACGGGACGCCGTTGTCCCAACAGGCCTTTTCAAGGTCGTACAACCGGCGTTGCAGGGCGGGCAACGCCTTGCGGTATTCGTCCTTGAGCAGGCTACGTTCGAGGTTGACGTTTTCGAGCATCTTCTCCCCTCATATCGGAAACGGATTCGATTGTAGCGCGGCGATTCGCAGGACGCACACGAAATTCCGGCGGGGGGCGGGCTGAAGCCCTTCGCAGGCTGAAGCCCGCCCCACCGCGCGCCGTGGCTCTCAATCGGCTCGTCCCCGGCAGAGGGGGAATGCGGGCTTGCCGGATTAGGCCAGCTTGACCTTGTCCCAGGTCACTTCCTTGCCAGAGACGATGGCGTCCAGGGCCATGACCGCAACCAGCGTGCTTTCGGCGCCCCAGAGCGCGGCGTTTTCGAGCTTGCCGGTCCGGGCGCCTTCGATGAACTGGTTCACGTTGTCGATGGTGATGTCGTAGTTCGTCTTGGCCACTTCGGGCGCGCCCTTTGCGCGCCAGATCGTGTAGCCCTGGCGTGACACGTTGACAGCGCCTTTCTCGCAGATGAAGGTCTCGGAAACGTCGGTGTAGCCCGGCGTGCGGAACTGGTTGGCGGTGTAGGAAAAGATCGTGCCATCGGCGAACTGGAAGGTGGCGGCCAGGTTGTCATAGATGTTGCCGTACTTGCGCAGGGTCTGCGAGCCGTAGCCTGTGACCTTGACGGGGTGCGTATCCATGAACCAGTTGACGACGTCGATGTTGTGGCAATCCTGCTCGATGAGGATGTCGCCTGAGAGTTCGCGGTAGAAGAACCAGTTGCGCATCTTCTCTTCGCTGGCCGGGTGGCCCTTCTGGATCGGCGGTCCGCCGCCCATCCAGGCGGCGCGGATCTGCTTGATCGGGCCAAGTTCGCCAGACTTCACCACTTCGCGGGCCTTGCGGTATTCGGTTCCGTAGCGCTGCTGGTAGTCCATCGAGATGCGCTTTGCCGGGTCGGCGCGGCGGGCGGCGCGCAGCACTCGGTGGCAACCGGAGGCATTCACGCCGGCCGGCTTTTCGAGGAAGATGTGCTTGCGGGCGTTGACGGCCTTCTCAAAGTGCTCAGGGTGGAGGTAGGCGGGGGTGGCGATGAGGACGGCATCGACGTCGCTGGCGAGCAGTGTGTCGATGTCCTTCTCGCGGCGGGCGCCGGAGTATTTCGCGGCGGCGGCGGCGAACTTGTCCTCATAGATATCGGTGAAGGCGGCGACGCGGAGGTTTTCGTTCTTCGCGAACAGGCCGCTGACGTACATGCCGCGATTGCCGCAGCCGACCAGTCCGAGGGTCAGGGCGGAGTTGGCCTGCGATCCTCGCACGACATGCGGCGCGACGATCATGAAGCTTGCAGCGGAAGCCTTGACGAACTTCCTGCGGTTATCAATGCTCATGGTGATCTCCTTCGACACGGGAATGATGACTCGATTCGAGTATATAACCTCGACAGGGACAGCCTGGGCGTGAAGCGTCTACCGGCTACTTCAGCTCGATCAGGACCGTGCGGTATGGCGCTGCGCCGGCGTTCACCAGGACGGGCGCGTCTTCGCCCTTCGAGTGCCAGATGACGTCGCCGGACTTGCGGACGCGAACCGACTTCGCGCCGCTGACCGGGTCGGTCCGCTCGTAGCGGCAGTCGTCCAGAAAGACGATCACCTGGCCGGTTGGCCGTGTGCCGCGGGGCCGGGCCACGCCGGGTTGGTAGACGAGTTGGGTCACGCGGACGCGGCTGTTCTCGATAAGAACTGGCGGCGCCGGCTGAGCGGTGGCCGCCAGACGGACGGCGAGCAGCGTCGAGGCGCAGGTGAGCGCGGCCGTGATGGCGCAGGCGCAAACGATGCGTTTCATCGGGAGTCCCCTGCCCATCTCAGCCCAGTTTCCAGGGCTTGCGATATTTGCGCGTGACGAACTGATTGGCGCGCTTGTCGTTTGTCACCCGTTCGGTGGCGTCGTCCCATTGAACGCGCTCGCCGCTGCGGAAAGCGATGTTGCCGAGCAGGCCGCCCTTGGTGAGCCGGTGGCCGTATTCGAGATTACAGGTCGTGGTCTGGCGGGACTTGATCGAATCGAGGAATTCGCGGATGTGGCCGGGAGAATCCGGAATCGAACGCGGCGGCGGCGTGAAGTTCTCCTCCCGCTTGCCCTTCACCCACAGTTCGTGGCGCGAGTAGTTGGCAACCAGCGTGGCGCCGGAGCCTTCGAAGATGACCGAACTGCCCATGTGTTCGTAGCCGGGGCGGCCGCGCGGATGCATCGTCCAGGTGAGGACGAGATTGGGGTATTCGTAGAGCACTTCAAGGACGTCGGGGGTTTCGGCATTGTCCTGGGCCAGCCAGCGCCCGCCGGCGGCGGAGACGGATTTGGGCGCTTGAAGGTCGAGCGCCCAATAGGCGAGGTCGGCGTAGTGGCACCAGAAGTCGATGAAGACGCCGCCGGAGTAGTCCCAAAAGTAACGGTAGGACCGATGGGAGCGGTTCGGGTTGTAGGGACGCTTGGGCGCTGGGCCGAGCCAGAAATCGTAGTCGAGCGTGGCGGGCGGCGCGGCGTCGGCGGCGGCGGGCAGGCCCCTCTCGTTGCTGGTCAGCGCGCAGTGGACGCGGTTGATCTCGCCGAGCATCCCGGAGCGGACGATTTCGACGACGCGGCGGTAGTTCGGCAGATCGTTATGGATGTGGTTGCCGAGTTGGGTGACGCGCTTGTTGCGCGTGGCGGCGTTGGCCATGGCGCGGCCCTCGCCGATCGAATAGGCCATCGGCTTTTCGACAAAGACGTCCTTGCCGGCCTGGCAGGCCATGACGGCGGGAAGCGCGTGCCAGTGGTCGGGCGTGGCGATCATGACCGCGTCGATGTCCTTGCGGTCGAGGACCTTCCGGAAGTCGCGATAGGCGCCGGGCTTGTGGCTTTGAGTCTTTTCGACAAGAGCCGATGCCCGGTCGAGATGCTCCTGATCGACGTCGCAGACCGCGGCCGCGACCACATCGGGATGGCGCATGAACTCTCCGAGACGGCCCGTGCCCTGGCCGCCGAGGCCGATGAAGCCGAAGCGGATACGGTCGCTTGGCGCGGCCTTGGCCTGGCCTCCGGCCAACACGCCGGCCGCTGTCAGGGCGGCGGCCCGTTCAAGAAATGACCGTCTGGTCGAAGTCGTTTCGTCACTGTGGATTGTCACGCTTGCCTGCCTTTCGGCACGGCCCGAGAGAGCCGCGCTGAAGGAGAATATAGCAGCCCTGGCCCGATTCCGGCGAGGACCGGGCGAGGCTGCCGCCGCCTCGGCCGAGCGCGGACTCGTGTCCTTTCTGCTATTTCGCAGAGCGATCCGCACGGTCCCGGCTGTGGTCACACCGCTCCCATTGGGGTGACCTCCAACCAGCATTCACGCGCCGTTCCTGCGCCGGTCCGGGGGGACCGGAGCGGGCGAGGGCGCCCGCCCTACCAACGTTTGGCGAGCCCTGATCCGTCCGGGCGCGGTCTTGTTCGATGGACCTCGCGCTGACGCGCGAGACTCGCAGTGTGCGCGTAATGGCCGGCAGTCCGATGTGCGCGTAATGGCCGGCAGTCCGGCTAGAACCAGTTCACGGTGTAGCTGAACCTGATGCCGCGGCCGATCTCGGGGGCGTAGGCCTTGATGAAGCTGAGGTGGTTGCGGTACAGGCTATCGCCCAGGTTGAAGGAATTGGCCGAGATGGTGTGCATCACGTGTTGAGACGTCCAGGTGTAGCTGGCGTTGAGATTCAACAGGGCGTAGCCGGCGGTGGGCGTTTCGGTGGGCGAGGTCTGCCACTGGCGGTTGGCCAGAACGAGTTCGGGACGGATGCCGAGGCCCTTGTAGTGGTAGTCGAAGCCGATGCGTCCGCGCACAGGCGGGATGCGGGGCAGATTCTGGCGCGAAACGGCCAGGTTGGCATCGACGGCGTCGAAGCCCAGCAGCAGCCAGAGCGAATCCGCCATGGCAACTTCGAGCCGGGACTCGGCGCCGGTGTACCGCGCATCGGCCTGCTGGTATTCGACGACAGGGAGCCCGCTCAGTATCTGGCCCGACGGTTGGAAGAAGACGAAGTCGTGCATGCGGTAGCGGTAGAGGTTCGTTTCGGCGCGGAGGCGGCGGCTGTTGTGGCGGATGGCCAAATCGACGCCTTCGCCGCGCTCGCGGGTCAGATTCGCGTTGCCGACCTCATAGACCGCGTTGCCCGGGTGTGGCCCGCGGTTGTACAGTTCTTGGAGCGAAGGGGCGCGGTAGGAGTGCATGTAGTTGACCACCGCGGCGCCGTCTTTCCAGAGCGGGACGAAGAGACCCGTCGAGGCCGAGGCTCCAGTGAAGGAGCGGGAGGCGAGCCCGTTGGGACTGTAGCGGTTGTTTTCGAGCCGTCCGCCGAACTGGAGCCGGACGCGCTTGAAGCTGAGTTCTTCGAGCGCAAAAAGAGCAAGGCCGTTCTGGCTGACCTTTGGGGCCAGGGCCTCGGCGCCTTGGGCATCGAAGCGGCGGGTCATGCCCCAGAAGCCGAAACTGCCGTCGAGACGCCCTCTGTGGCGCTGGGTGAATGTACCGCGATAGACGAGTTGCTTGTTGAAGAGACGCGTGCCGATCTCCGTGCCTTCCATCTCGGTGTGGTTCCAGTCGGTGTAGCCGGCCGAGATCTGCAACTGCTCGACGAAGGGTCCTAGCTCCTTCAACACGCCATGGAAACGGGTGTTGTGACGACGCCACTTGAGGCTGACGGCGCCGTGTTCGTGTCCCTCTGCTTCTTCAAGCGGGGAGACGAGCGACAACGGCCGCAGAGCGCGCGCAAGCGTGGCGGGCTGGATCCCGGCGGCGGTTTCCTCATGAGCTTCCTCAGGGTCGAGCGGGATCCCGTAGAGACCCTCCTGCAATCCATAGCCGGTGTTGAAGGAGAACTTCTCGCCGAAGCGGCCGAAACCGCCGGTGGCCTGCTTCATCTCAGTGGCCGAGTTGAGGACGCGCCCCACGGCCGATGAGTAATCGCCCGTGCGCGTTCCACCGCCGGAGGCATGGAAGATCCAGTCCTTCTGGCCAAATTCGAAGGCTCCATGGCCGCCGCCCATGGCGTTATTGGTCCCGCCAGTGGCGCTCAACGACCCGCGCAAGCCCTCGTGCGGATGCTGGTGGAGGATGTGGTGTTCGGTCAGGATGTTGACCACGCCGCCGATGGCGTTGCTGCCATAAAGCAGCGTAGCGGGTCCGCGGACCACTTCGACGCGTTCGATGGCGTTGGAATCGACGGGTTCGCCATGGTCGCCGGAAGTCGACGAAAGCGTGCCCGTACGCAATCCGTCCTGCAAGACCAGGACCCTGTCGCCGTCGAAACCGCGGATCACGGGACGGCCCGAACCGGGACCGAAGCTGCGCTTGGCCACGCCGGTTTCGCCGTCAAGCAGGTCTCCGAGGCTCGGCGATGCGGCCTTGGCGGCGAGTTCGTAGCCCTCTTTGGAGAGCACGGACTGGAAGGTTTCCATCACTTCGGCCTGCTCGCCGGTGGCGGTGACCGTGACCGCCTGGCGCACAGGTTGGAGCCTCAGACTGAAATTGACTTCCGCAGTGGCGTCCGCTTTGACCTCCACGACCTTGCGTTCGTCGCCCAAAGCGTGCATGTGGGCCAGCAAGGTGTATCGTCCGGGAGCAACATTGGCGAAGGTGAACTCACCCTGCTCGCCGCTTTCCGCGGTCCGGTTCGAAGGGATGAGCACGACGGTGGCGTGGTGGAGCGGTGCGCCGCTGCCGTCCAGGACTACCTTTCCGTCGATCCGGCCCACTGGCGGCGCGGCGGAGTTCACTTCCATTGCGGAGGCGGGCAGGAGGATGAAGAAGGCAGACACGAGGAGCGGGAGCTTCATGATAGTGATATTACGTTCTTAATTAGAGCATGATTCAGTCACCATCGCAAGCCCTTCCTTAAATCTTCCCCTGCCCGTCATGTTAGAATCGGCATTCGCTGAGACCGAGCGATCCGATGCCGCGATACTTCACACTCGAAGAGGCTCAGAAGCTATTGCCTGTTGTTCAGGAGTGGTTGCACGGGGCGGTAGGCGCCCGGCGTTCGCTGGCCGAAGCCGACGCGGGGATGATGGAACTGCGGCGGCATGTGATCGCCATGGGCGGGGTACAGCCAGATCCGGTGCGCGCACTTGTTCTGAAGACGAGGAGAGACTCGGCGGAGGGGGAGTTGAACCGCTCGATCGAGGCGATACACGGCCTTGGCGTGCAGGTGAAGGATCTCGACAGCGGACTGATCGATTTCCCTACGCTGTATCGCGGCCGCGAGGTTCTGCTGTGCTTCCGGCTTGGCGAACCAGGCATCGCGCACTGGCACGAGGTGGAGGCGGGATTCCGCGGCCGCAGGCCAATCGACCGCGATTTCATCGACCATCACGAAGGCGGCGAAGGCGAGTAGCCCGAGCCGCTGGTTTGACACTCCTCACGACGGGTCTCTACACTGAAATTGAAGGTTTTACGGGGTTCGGCCCGATCATCTCAATTTTCATGCTCATTGCGAAGGAATTCGTCGCTTACCTCTCCCGCCAGATGGCCGCCAAGCTCGCCGGCGGCTCAACGATTGAAATCACCAACGTCTCGGCCGTAGCTGAGTTGATGAACAATTTGATCATTGAGGAACTGTCGGTCGAGGACCGCCTGAACGACGACGTCCGGACGCTGCTTGACGAATACAGCGTCTACATGACCAACAACGGGATCAGCTACTCCGAGATGTTCCGGAGGATCAAGAACCAGCTCATCCAGCAGCGCAAGATCGTCCGGGCCTCGGGGCGCGACAGCGGCGACGCGATGAAGTTGAGCCGGGACAAGATCAACGAGATGTCGCACAGCATTGTGACGGCGTTGCGCAAGTCACGCGACTGCCGGTTGCGGCGGGACTCGAACGATGTCCGGTTGGAGATCGTGCGGCTGATCTCCGAGATCCTGCTGAAGGAAGATAAGGCCGACAAGGATGCGCGAGAGAAAGTCCGGACCCAGAAGCGCACGGTCGTGGAAGGCACGGAGGAGTGGGATCTTCTCCACAGGCGCTACTACGCCGAAGAGTTGAAGTCCCTCGGCATCGAGCTGGGCCGGTCGTAGACTGCCCGCCGGGTAACTGGCGCCACACCTGCACCTCTCCGTTGAAAGTCGCGCCTGGGGACCCGCTCTCTGCGTTCGCGGCCTCCCCGCTATGGCGTGATTGTCATGGATATTTGCGGGCCAGCGGCCCATGGGCACTCCGTTGGAAGTCCTGCTTTGCCCTTGGCGAAGGAACGGGATGGGAGTGCGGCGACAGGCCAGGGCGGCCGTTTCCAGTTCACCTTGCGGTGACAGGCCAGGAGGCCGGTCCTACAGCGCTAGAATGGGGGCATCATGAGCGTCAACAGAAGGTCATTCCTTTTCGCTACACCATTGGCCGCCAGCGCGGCCACTTGGCAAGACACGCCGAAGGTCGCCACTGCCGTAATCGGCGTGGGCGGTCGCGGGTCCCATCTACTCTCGGGCGTCCTCCAGCAGCCAGGCGCGAAAGTGGTCATGCTGTGCGACATCAAGCCCGACCGCCTGGACAAGGCGGCCACAGCCGCCGCGAAAGACAACCCCGCGACGACGTCGGACTGGCACAAAGTGATCGAGAACAAAGACGTTGAAGCGGTCTACATCGCCACGCCGCCGTATCTTCACGCCCAGATGGCCATCGCCGCCATCAAGGCCGGCAAGCACGTTTATTGCGAAAAGCCCGTCGGACTGAAGCCGGCCGAGATCCGGGAGTTGCTCGCCGCCGCCAAGGCTTCGAAGAAGGTCTTTGTCTCCGGCCAGCAAATGCGCTCGATGACCCAGCTTCAGGAGGCTATCGGCAAGATTCATGACGGCATCATCGGCGACATCGTGATGGTCAAGGCCCAACGTCATGCCACGACCGACTTGAATCACGACGGCAGTTCGGGCGACTGGTTCTTCGACGTGTCGAAGGGCGGCGGCTACCTGGTGGAACAGTCGGTCCACAACCTGGACCTTTGCAACTGGGTCATCAACGCCCACCCCACGAAGGCCTGCGGATTCGGCGCCATCAACTTCTACAAGAATCAACCGGCCGGCCGTACAATCTTCGACTGCGGCAGCATCGTGTACGAATACCCGGGCAACGTTCAGATGTCGTTCACCCAGAATGTCTTCCACCCGCGCGCCATGCCGGCCGGCAACCAGTACGTCCATGTTTTCGGCACCAAGGGCGCCGTGGACCTGATGGGCGCGGCCACGATGTACCCGATCGGCGGCGGCGAACCCGTCGTGCTGGCCGAGAAGCGGCGTGAGAACCAGCACGCGCATATCCAGATGTTCTATGCGTCGATCGCCAGTGGCACGCCCGCACCAATCGGCGCCACCATCGGCGCCACGGCCGCGTTGACCGCCGTCCTCGGCCACGAAGCGATGGTCAAGCAGCAGGTGGTGAATTGGAGCGACTTCGGGGTTACGCTGTAGCGCCAATGGTCGCACGCGTGAGCCGCGAGCGCGGATGGTGCGAATGCCGCCGCTCGCGGCCACGTAGCGTGATGTACGTCACGATCCGACTCAGGCCGTAAGCGTCGGAGATTCGTGCATGCTTGAAGCCTCACGCACGCTCACTCAGGCGCAGGCTGCGACGCCCGAGGCGGCGGCTTGCGAGTCTTGACAGAGTGCCCATGGGCACTCGCTCACAACTCGCGCCTGGAAACCCGCTCTCTGCGTTCGCGGCCTCAGGCCGCGGCCGGGGGCTGCCGCCGGTCCAGGCCGAGGGCGGATTCGAAGGCGTGGGCGATGGCGAGGAGACGGGCGTCGCCGAACGGCCGGCCGATCAATTGAAGGCCGACGGGGAGCCCGTTGGACGTGTATCCAGCCTGGACGACCGCCGTGGGGAAGCCGAGCGCGTTGATGCCCCGCAGCAGGCGCGTCGATGCGATGCGGACGTCTTCCATCTGGCCGGCGACATCGATGGTGGTTTGCCCGATCAGCGGGGCGGCGATGGGACAGACGGGGGTCAGGATGCAATCAACCTTATCGAGAGACATGCGCCAGACCTGCTGGAGACGCGTGCGGAGCCGCTGCGACTGAACGTAGGCCGTTGCCGGGATCGCGCGGCCGATGTCCATGGTGGCGGCGACATCCAAGCCATAGTCGGCGCGGCGCTTGCGGAGGTAGGGTTCGTGGACAGAGGCAGCCTCGACAGAGAACGTCACGTTGGCGACGGCGTTGAGCTGGTTGGCGTCGGGGACGGGGCCCATAACGAACGTGGCGCCGGCGGATTCGACGGTCTGGGCGGCCAGCAGAACGACGCGCCTGACTTCGGGATCGATGTTTTCGAAATAGTAGTTGCGCGGCAGGAGGATGCGGACGGCTTTGAGGACATCGGCGGCATCGGCCGAGCCGGGGACGAAGCTGCCGGCGGGGCGATGGACGGAAGACGGGTCTTTCGGATCGTGGCCTGCGAGGGCGTCGAGCATCAAAGCGGAGTCGCGGATGGTTTGCGTGACCGGACCGACGTGGTCGAGGGAAAAGGCGAGCGGCAGTGCGCCGTACTTCGAGACGAGGCCGAATGTCGGCTTGAAACCAGCCAAACCGCAATAGTGGGCGGGGATACGGATAGACCCGCCGGTGTCGCTGCCTGTCGCCGCAAGCGCCATGCCCGTGGCAACGGCGACGGCGGAACCGCCCGACGAACCGCCGGGGATGCGCGACGGGTCCCAGGGATTACGGATCGGCCCGAAGTGCGGATTGTCGCAGGTGACGCCGCAGGCGTGTTCGTGAAGACCGGTCTTGCCGAGCATGACGGCGCCGGCTTCGGCGAGACGTTCGACGGCGGTGGCGTTGAAGTTGGGGACGTAGTCAGAGAAGATCTTCGAGCCTGACGTTGTGCGGACGCCCATGGTGCAGAGCAGGTCCTTATGGGCGATGGGAATGCCATGCAGTGGGCCGCGGTCGTGACCGGAGCGGAGTTCGTCGTCGGCCTGCCCGGCCTGGCGCCGGGCGATGCCGGCGGTAACCGTGATGAAGGCGTTCAGCGCCGGATTGAGCCGGTCGATCTTGGCCAGACAGGACTCAGTAATCTCGACGGAAGACGTCTGACCCGCCCGGATGGCGGCGGCTGCTTCGGCGATGGTCACTGCGGGTCCTCCTGAACGCGGAAGACCTGGCAGGGCTCTTCTTTCCAGTCGATCATGGCGGCGAGAAGGGTGATGGATTTCTCCATCGCTTCCAGGCGCTGCTTCTGTGTTTCGTTGAGTTCGATGCCGCGCGCCTCGGCGGCTTTGCTCCAATCGGCCATGGTTTAATCATGGCATGGGCGCGATGACGAACATGGGCACGGTGCGGCCATTGACCGTCCTGGACGAAGACGAGCGGATGCTGCGCGACATGGTCGCCGAATTCGCAAGGAACGAGATCGGGCCGAAAGTGCGGCGCATGGACGAAGAGGGTGTCTTTGACAGGAGTCTGCTGAAGCAGATGTTCGAGTTGGGGTTGATGGGGGTGGAGATCCCGGAAGAGTATGGCGGGCAGGGCGGGACGTTCTTTCAATCGTTGATCGTGATCGAGGAGATCGCGGCGGTGGATCCATCGGCGGGTGTGATCGTGGACGTGCAGAACACGCTGGTCAATAACGCCGTGATGAGGTGGGGGACGGACGATCAGAAGCGGCGGTGGCTGCCGCGGCTGGCGAAGGACACGCTGGGGGCGTATGCGCTGTCGGAGGCGGGCGCGGGGTCGGATGCATTCGCGCTGGAGACTCGGGCGGTGGAGGACGGCGACGGCTATGTCCTCACAGGACGGAAACTGTGGATCACGAATGCGGCCGAGGCGGGGCTGTTTCTGGTCTTCGCGAACATCAGGCCGGAGGCGGGCTATAAGGGCATCACGTGTTTCGTGATCGAGCGCGGGACCGCGGGTTTCGCGGTCGGCAGAAAGGAAGACAAGCTGGGAATCAGGGCGTCGTCGACTTGCGAGCTGGTACTGGATGGGGTGAGGGTGTCGAAGGACGATATGCTGGGCGAGCCGGGTAAGGGGTACAAAATCGCCATCGAGACGTTGAACGTAGGGCGGATCGGGATTGGGGCGCAGATGACGGGGTTGGCGCGCGGGGCGTTGAGCCATGCGGTCGCCTACGCCAAGGAGAGGAAGCAGTTCGGGCGGGCGATCGCGGAGTTTCAGGAAGTGCAGTTCGACCTGGCGCGGATGGCAACCGATATCGAGACGGCGCGTCTACTGGTGTATAACGCCGCCCGGCTGAGAGAGGCGGGTGCGCCATTTCTCAAGGAGGCGGCGATGGCGAAGTACTGGTCGTCGCAGGTGGCCGAGACGGTGGCTTCGAGGGCAGTGGAGATCTTCGGAGGCGCCGGATTTACAAAGGACTACCCGGTGGAGAAGCTCTATCGCGATGCGAAGATCGGGCGCATCTATGAAGGTACGTCGAACATGCAACTGATGACGATCGGCAAGCAGATACTGGGATGAGAGGAACGGTCATGAAGAGACTGGCGCTTGTGTTGATGTTGGGGTTGGCCGCCTGGGGCCAGGAGATGAGCGAGGCCGAGATCAACGACATCATCCGGCGGTTCGCGGCGAAGGAAGCGGAGTTCGCCAAGGCGCGCGAAAACTATACCTACCGCCAGCGTTACCGGATCGAGGAACTCGATATGAGCGGCCGGATGGTGGGCAAGATGGAGACCGTCGCCGATATCATATTCACCGCTGAGGGCAAGCGAACCGAGCGCGTGGTCTTTGCGCCAATGAACACGCTGAGAGGTCTGCAACTGACGCCGGAAGACGAGCAGGATCTGCGGAACGTGCAGCCGTTCGTGTTGACGACGAAAGAGGTGAACGACTACAAAATCCGTTATCTCGGCAAGGAGAAGATCGACGAGATCGGGACGTATGTCTTCGCGGTGAAGCCGAAGCAGATGGTGGAAGGGAAGAGGTACTTCGGCGGGACGATTTGGGTGGACGACCGGGATTTGCAGATCGTGAAGACATATGGGCGGGCGATCGGCATCGGCAAGCGGGTCGAGAAGCAGCGGTTCCCGAAGTTCGAAACGTGGCGCGAGCAGATCGATGGCAAGTACTGGTTCCCGACGTATACGGCGGCGAATGACACGTTGCCGTTTGAATCGGGTCCGCTGCCAATCAAGATGCTGGTGACCTATAAGGATTACAAGCAGTTCAAGAGCGAATCGACGATCATTTACGGGGATGAGGTGGAGAAGCCGAAGCCGGAAGCGCCGAAGAAGCAGTAGTGGGGCGGCACGATGCTTCGACGCTGTCGATGCAGATGGTGAATCCGTGGAGAGTGCGTCATGCAGCAGGAGCGAGACGATCGTCAAGATCCCTGTCGCCTTAGGCATGTTATGCTGAAGGCGAACTGATTAATTGATCAGTTGAAGTACTTCACGATGACGAGAAAAATATCGGCTTTGACGGCCCGGACCCAGTTTGGCCAAATCATGGAACGCGCGGTCGAGCACCAAGAACGTTTCTTGGTGGACAAGCGGGGACACCCGGCGGTCATCATCATGAGCGTGGCCGACTATTTGAAGAACATCGCTCCGGAAGATAAGGCGCTGAAGGCCAGCCGGAAGCACGCCAAAAGGACGGGGTTGGACAAGCTTACGATCGAGGAGATCGACGCCGAGATCGCGGCGCACCGCCGAGATAAGAAGGCCAAGGCAGCTTCGCGTTGAAGTTCGGCGTCGTCCTTGACACCAACGTAGTCATCTCGGCCGTGCTGTCGGCAGGCGGGAGCGAAGCCTATGCGCTGAATCTGGTCCTGGCGCGAAAGGCCCTGTTGTACGCGACAGTTGAGATTCTGTCGGAGTACGAAGAGGTGCTGAGCAGGCCGAAGTTCGATCTTGAGCCCAAAGCGGTTCGGAGCATTCTGAGGTCAATCAGGAGCGTCGCCATCATGGTTCTTCCACGGACGAAAGTTCGAGTTTCAGCCGATGATGACGATAACCGGTTTCTCGAGTGCGCACAGGCGGCCAACGCCCATTTCCTGCTGACAGGGAATCGACGGCACTTCCCAGAGTACTGGGAGACGACGCGCGTCATTGGAGCGCGCGAGTTCGTTGAACTGATGATCGACGCGGAACGGCGTGGCTGAGGCTACTCACTGGTTGTCCTTCCACTCCTCGCACCAGGCCATTTGCGGCGACCTGCGTCGTCGGGCTGCCCTGCGGCTTGGCAGGCCCCGGCAAGTAGATCGGTTAGAACAGCCCACTGAGGCTCGGGCGGCGCATCGCTGATGGCCCCCAATGCGCGCTGCCAGTCGCCCGAGAAGAGCGCCTCCACCCAGGCGGGCAGTGGCTGTTCGGATGAATCGGCAGCCAGGGCCTCCATTAGGTTCCGGATCTCCGCAATCTCGGAGGCGCCATCGGAATCCCAGCGTGAGGCGGGTAGGTGGTCGCGCCAAGCCTCGCGGTAACGATTGAAAAACAGCAAGCTCCAGCCGTAGGCGCTGCGGGCGGCGCCGGGGTGCAACTGGGCGAGCGCTGTACCGGCCTCGCGCCACCTTACGCCGAGATCATATTGGCTCCAGTGGTCGCTGCCCTGAAAGAGCTGGGCGTACTGTGCTGGAGCCGCACCGGCCGTGTCCTCCAACTCCATTCGAGGTTTCTCGATTGCAAGCTCGCCATGCGGAGAGGCTACCTTGTCCGTTTGCGCGGCGGGAGTGGAGTTCGGATGTGGGCGGATGCCATGCCCGGGCCTCAGCTTGCCAGACGGATCGATCGCGTAGAGCTTATCCACCACACGGCTGTGGGCTTCCATGCGGCGGGCGTTCTCCTCGGCTGAAGTGAACTGCGCCCCTGGCGGGATCAACGCCATCCGCGCGGCGCGATAGTGCCCGGCGGCGTCCGGCTCCCCGGCCACGAGTAGCGAATCGCCCCAGCGTTCTTTGATTTCAGCAATCGCCCATGAAGCTTCGAGAGAGCCGGGCTGGCTGGTGAACTCGTGCAGGCAAAATGCCAGCGCGCCGGAGAAGTCGCCTTCCGCTAATAGCGCCGCCCAGTTTGGCATGTTCCAAGCCTATCGCGCTACCGCAAGCACTGGGGGTGACGTCTCCGGGGCGGCCGGTCAGTGGGGACCGATGCGTCCGATGAGGCGAGCGCTTTACTGATTGTCCTTCCACTCCTCGAACCAGGCCATTTGGATCGCTTCGAGTTTAGCTTCGTTCGAGGCATGCGGGTCGCCGGCGAAATCCGGCAGTTCGCAAACCATGTCGTGAAGGTCGGTGAAGCGGACGGTCAATGGGTCGATGTCGGGGAACCACTCGGAGAGTTCGATTCCGATGGATTCTGAGTCGGTCCAGTTGAGTTCCATTAGATCTTGGTTCCTTTCAGGGCGTCCTGGACTGCGCTATTCATCATGGTCTCGGCCAGGCGGACGGTGACGGCGTCGAGCTTGGCGATGTGATCGAGAATCAGCTTGTGGCCGCCGGCATGATAGACGGCGAGCAATTGGTTGACGGCCAGATCGACCGAGGCGCGCTCCTCGTCTGACAGGAGGAGCCAGGCGTCGTTCGCCTTGGCCTTTTCGACGGCGGAGAGGATGGTGTCCGCTTCGACCCGCGCTTCGCGGACCTGGCGGGCCTTGAAATCGTCCTCGGCTTTTTCAAAACTCTCGCGAACCATGGCGTCCACCTGCTCGTCGGCCAGACCATAGCTCGGCTTGACTTCGACCGACTGCTCCTTGCCCGTGCGTACGTCGCGCGCGCTGACCGACAGAATCCCGTTGGCGTCGATGAGGAATCGGACCTCGATGCGCGTCATGCCGGCGGGCAGCGGGTCGATGTCCTTCAGGTCGAAACGGGCCAGCGAGCGGCAGTCCTTGACCAGTTCTCGTTCGCCCTGAAGGACGTGAATCAGCACGTGCTTCTGGCCGTCGACGGAGGTGGTAAAGACCTCGCTGGCGGAGGCGGGGATGGTCGAATTGCGGTGAATCAGTTTGGTCACGACACCGCCCATGGTCTCGATGCCGAGCGACAGGGGCGTGACGTCGAGCAGCAGTTGGTCCTGGACATCGCCGGCGAGGATGGCGGCCTGGACGGCTGCGCCGAGGGCGACGACTTCGTCGGGGTTCAGATCGGTATGCGGCTCGGCCTTGAAGAGATTGCGGACCGCATGGCGGACCAGCGGGATGCGGGTCGATCCGCCGACCAGGACGACCTCGTCGATCTGATCGGGCCCAAGCCCGGCGTCGCGCAGCGCCTGGCGGCAGGGGGCGAGAGTGCGGTCGACGATGTCCTTGATCAGCGACTCGAAGTGGGCACGCGGCAGGGTGCGCTGGTAGCTCTTTCCGCCGTAGATGACTTCGATTACGGCTTCGGGCGCGAACGAGAGTTCTTCCTTGGCGCGAATGACAGCCTGACGGAACGTCTGAACGGCCTCGCCGATCGTCGAGACGTCGCGGCCCCATTCGGCGGCAGCGTCTTCGAGAGCAATGGCGAGAAGAAGATTGTCGATATCGTCGCCGCCGAGGTGGGTGTCGCCGTTGGTGGCGAGGACTTCGAAGATGCCTTCATGCAGGCGCAGGATCGAAATATCGAAGGTGCCGCCGCCGAAGTCGTAAACGGCGACGATGCCGTCGTTGCGCTTGTCGAGACCATAGGCCAGCGAGGCGGCGGTGGGTTCATTGACCAGGCGCAGGACTTCGAGTCCGGCGATGCGGCCGGCGTCCTTGGTGGCCTGGCGCTGGGCATCGTTGAAGTAGGCGGGGACAGTGATGACGGCTTGAGTAACTGGTTCGCCGAGGTAGGCTTCGGCGTTGGCCTTGAGCTTGCGCAGGATCTGCGCGGAGACCTCGGGCGGCGTCATCGTGCGGTCGCCCATGCGGAGGCGCAGCACGCTTTCCGAACCCTCGGCGATCTGGAAGGGGAAGAGTTTGATTTCGCTATCGAGGTCGCCGGCGCCGCGGCCCATCAGACGTTTGACCGAATAGACGGTGTGGTCCGGGCGGGAGATCAGGCGCGGGCGGGCATCCTCGCCGACGACGTAATAGTGGCCGTCGTCGCTAAGCGAGACGATGCTGGGGACGATGTTGCGGCCCTGCGGATCAGGGATGATGACAGGCCCGGTGAGGTCCATGAAAGCGGCCAGCGAGTTGGTCGTGCCGAGGTCGATGCCGACGACTGTCTTGCGGGACTGTGCGCCGAAGTCGATCTGAAACAGCTCCATTGTTGATCTCCAAAATCGATCTCCAAACCTTCAACCGGCGCCATTGTCAGGCGTTGCGGGAGGATAACTGGCGGTCCACCTCGTCAACGAGGTTCCGGACGTACCGGCGGCGGTGCAGGACGCCGCGGATGCGGGTGAGCGCTTCCTTGCGCGGCTCGACCTCCGCGGCCTGGTCGTGGGCGAGAAACTCGTCATCGAGTTCAGCGCCAATCGAATCGAGCATGGCGAGGAACCGGTTACGCGCTTCTTCAAGCTGAGGGACGACATCGTCGTCGCCCGACTTCAACTCGTCGAGCATCATATTGAGATCGAAGACCTCTTCGAGCAGTTCCGGCGGGACTTCATTCGAGCTCTGATCGCCGACCTGAAAACCGTTTTCGCGCAGGACGTATTCGGCGCGGCGGACCGGGTCTTTGAGGATCCGGTAGCCGTCGTTGAGGATGGCGGTGGCTTCCAGGGAGTAGTGGCGTTCACGCTCGTGCCGGCGGCCGTAGCGGTCTGGATGCAGGAGCCGGCTCATCTGGTAAAAAGTCTTCTGCAGGACTTCGTCGTCGATGGCGAGCGTCTTTGGCAGGCTGAAGAAACGGTAGTAGTCGGGCGAAGGCGCCTGGAGGGAGTTGCAGAACTGGCAGAACAGCGATCGCGCCGCCTTCTGGCTAGGCGAGTGCTTGCCGCAATTCCAACAGTGGTGTTCCTCGATCGTTTGAGACACGGGCGTTTGAAACACAACGCACCCCGCTAGGCCGAAAACGACGTGCCGCAGCCGCAACTCTTGGTCGCGTGCGGATTGTCGAAGGCAAATCCCGACTGCATGAGGGACACTTTATAGTCCAGCGTCATACCGTCCAGGTAGACCATCGACTTGGGATCGACGAAGACCTGGACGCCGCTGAAGTCGAAGATATGGTCGGTCGGCCGGGGCCGCGAGTCAAACTTGAACTGATAACTCAGGCCCGAACAGCCGCCGCCGAGCACGCCCAGACGCAGGCCCCCGTCGACGCCCTGTTTGGCGAACGTGGCGCGAATCTTCTCCACGGCTTTCTCTGTGACGTTGATCGATGGCATGGCTGAACAACTCCTCGTAAGCGCGGATCCCGGAGACGGAACCCACAGATCCTACTTCAATCTTACGCCTTGAGTGCGGCTTCGGCGGGCGACCCGCTCTTGGCGCGATAGTCGTGGATGGCGGCCTTGATGGCGTCTTCGGCGAGAACCGAGCAGTGGATCTTGACCGGCGGCAACGAGAGTTCGTTGACGATCTCGGTGTTCTTGATCTCCAGCGCCTGATCGACGGTTCTGCCCCTCAGCATCTCGGTGGCGAGAGATGAGCTGGCGATGGCCGAGCCGCAACCGAAGGTCTTGAACTTGGCATCTTCAATGACGCCGGTCTCGGGATTGACCTTGATCTGAAGCTTCATGACGTCGCCGCATTCGGGCGCGCCAACCAGCCCGGTGCCGACGCCGGGGTCTTTCTTGTCGAAACTGCCGACGTTGCGCGGGTGGTTGTAGTGGTCCAGGACCTTATCGGAATAAGCCATTTTCGTTTCGTCCTCTCTTGCCTGATCTCGTACTGCGTTCGAAAAACCGTTGCGCCTAGTGCGCGGCCCACTCGACCTTCGAGAGGTCGATGCCCTCTTTCACCATTTCGTAGAGCGGCGAAAGTTCGCGCAGCTTCTTCACTACATCGATGAGCTTCTGCACGGTGTAGTCAATCTCTTCATTCGTGTTGAAACGGCCGATGCCGAAGCGGATCGAGGAGTGCGCCAGGTCGTCGCCCGCGCCAAGCGCCTTCAACACGTAGCTGGGTTCGAGCGTCGCCGATGTGCAGGCCGAACCTGAACTGACCGCGATGTCGTTGACGCCCATCAGCAGGCTTTCGCCTTCGACATAGGCGAAGCTGATGTTGAGATTGTGCGGCAGGCGGTGTTCCATCGTGCCGTTGACGTAAGTCTCGTCGAGTTCCGACATCAGACGATCCTTGAGGCGGTCGCGCATCGCAGCGTGCCCGGCCATCTCCTCGGGCATCAACTGCCGGCAAAGCTCGGCTGCCGCGCCGAATCCGACGATGCCGGGAACGTTCAGCGTGCCGGACCGCATGCCTCGCTCGTGACCGCCGCCGTCCATCTGGGCGGTCAACTGAACACGCGGATTGCGGCGGCGGACATACAGAGCGCCGACGCCCTTTGGTCCGTACATTTTATGGGCGGAGAAGCTCATCAGGTCGATGTTGTCGTCGATGACCGAAACCGGGATCTTGCCGACGGCCTGAGTGGCGTCGCTGTGGACCAGAACGCCTCGCTCCTTGCAGATGGCGCCGATCTCCTTCATCGGCTGGACCGTGCCGATCTCGTTGTTGCCATACATGATCGAGACCAGAATGGTGGAGTCGGTGATGGCGTCGCGGAGCTGGTCAAGATCGACCAGACCGTCGGGACGGACAGGCAGGTAGGTGACACGGCAGCCATGCTTTTCGAGGCGCTTGCAGGTGTCCAGGATGGCCTTGTGCTCGGTGGCGGCGGTGATGATGTGGTTGCCGCGCTGGGCGTACATCTCGGCGACACCCTTGATGGCCAGGTTGTCCGACTCGGTTGCACCCGAGGTAATGACGATCTCTTTGGCCGTGGCGCCGATCAGATCGGCCAGTTGCTTGCGGGCCTTCTCGACGGCCTCCTCGGCCACCCAGCCGAAGCTGTGGTTGCGGCTGGCGGCGTTGCCGAAGCTCTCGACGAAGTAGGGCTTCATCGCCTCGAAGACGCGCGGGTCCATGGGCGTGGTCGCGTGATTGTCCAGGTAGATCGGAAATTTCAACATGATTTCTTTGTCTCGCCTCTCGCCGTCATCAGCTTGGCAGCACCCTCAAGCCCGCCAGAGGACTGGAACCCGGAACGGGAATAGACGGGTCCCCATCATCGGAGAGGTCGTGAATGGTGATGCTGTCAAGCAGCTTCAAGATTCCTTCATGCACTTTTCTCAGTGGTTCGCGGACCGAACACTTGGCGGAAAGTTCACACCCGCCGTGCTCGGTGAAGCAGTTGGTCAGGATGACTGGCCCGTCGATGGAGCGGATCACTTCAAGCGCCGTCATCATGCTGGGGTCCTTCGACAACCGGTAACCGCCGTTGGTGCCTTGCTCGGAGACCAGGAAACCGTCGCGGGCGAGTTTCTGCAACACCTTGGCCAGAATGGGGGCTGGGATGAGGTAGGCCTCGGCGATCTCTTTGGCGCTTGCCGTCTTCCCGCCCTTGAGCAGGGCCAGGTGCTTCAGACTGATCAGCCCGTAGTCGGCTTTCTTGGTCAGCTTGAGCATGTTCGCATCTCGGACTCTTTACGTCCTAGATGCAAATGTAGCAGGAAACGATTCGCCGGTCAAGCGGCGGTCATACGGATTCATCAACTTAAACCCGGACCGGAAGTATCCGCAATTGCTGGCAAAGGCTCCTGCCTGGGGATATCACCCGGCGGCGGGCGAGACGCTCAGGAAGTAGATGAACATTTTGTAGAAGCTGAACGCAGTGAGCAGGACCAGGATCGTGGCAACCGGCTTCCACAGTTTCTCCTGCCAGGTATCGAGCAGCCGGGGAGTCCCGGCAATCCAGGCGGTAAGGAATCCGGTGGCGAGTCCGCCGATGTGGGCGGCGTTGTCGACGCGGAAGAACGGCAGCAGGCCCATGAGCAGTCCGTAGATCGCCCAGCGGACATAGAAGGCCTTGATCATCGAAGCTTCCGCGCTTTTGTGGAACACACCGATGGCGAGCATGGCGCCGATGAGTCCAAACAACCCGGCGGAGGCGCCGACCGAGACGCTGCGGGTCCAGAGGCAGGAGGCCAGAAAACCGCCGATGGTCGAGAGCAGGTAGATGACCACCATGCGGCGCTGACCGTAGATCTCCTCGGTATGCGCGCCGACGTCCATCATTGCCCAACTGTTGAACATGATGTGCATCAGGCCGCCATGGAGAAATCCGGCGGTGATGAGCCTCCACCACTGATCACCGAGGAACACGGCATCGGGCCGGGCGGCGCCGAACTTGGTCAGCGTGATGATGTCCAGACCCATCAGCGCTCCGGTGTTACCCGCCTTCATGCTGGCCAGGACGGTGATGAGAAACAGTCCGGCGTTTAAGGTAAGGATTGTGACTGTCACGAAGCGCGCCGCCGGGATCATGCCGGCGAAGATGGCGCTGGGGTTGCGCCTCTCGATCGCCCGGGGTCCGACCTCGGTGTCGCAATAGGGACAGACTTTGTCTTTGACGGTGATGAAAGCCCGGCAGTGCGGGCACATTCGGCGAGTATCCACTTAGCTTCCATTGTAAAGGTCTTGAGGCGTTCATCCGATGGAAAGGTACGGATGTCTCAGGTTCCGAGGCCTCTGCCGGATTCAAATCCGATGCCGGCAAGGTGTATCTGAGTTGTAGAGACATTCGCGGACGGCCAAGACTGGCGAGCCGATTGTTGGGGAGGAAGCGAAGATGAAGAAGAACCTGATGCCATTGCTCGGCGTCGCTTTTGTTGCGGCCCTGGTGGCAACTGGCTTCTTTTACGGTTTGTTGATACCACGTCTGCGCGGAGGGGGCGAGACCGTCGATGCCAGGTCAGCCGTGGTTGCCAAGCGGGCTTTGAACCGCGGTTCGCTCATCACCGCTGAAGATCTGGAGCGCGCCGCGATCGAACCTTCAAGGATGCCAAGGGAGCCAGTTCAGAGTGTCGAAGCGGCGCTCGGATTGACGCTGCTCGAACCGGCCGGTCCAGGGCAAGCTCTGTCTGTATCGATGCTGACCCGCCGAGGGGAGTTGGGAGGGGCGACGCTGGCCATCCCATCGGGCATGCGGGCGGTGACGATCCATCCGGCCGCGTCGGGCGGCGTTGTGGCGATGCTGTCGGCCGGCGGCAGAATCGACATCCAGGTGCTGGACAGATCGAGCGGACAGTTGAAGCTTCGCCGGATGATGGAAAACGTCGAGGTGCTTTCGGTCAGCCAGAACCGGGCGGACGTGACGCTGCTGGTCAAGCCGGAGGCGGCCGACCGGCTCAGTCTGGCGGACGCGGCAATGAGCATCCGGATCGTGCTGCGCAACCCCTCGGACAAGGCCACCAGCGGCACGCAAGTGATTGAATCCGCTTCGATTTCTCAAACCAGGCCCGCCGCCGCCGGCTCTCGACCAAACGAACCTAACATGCTGGCCTCGCGGGAGTAGGGCGGGGGTTCATGGGATGTACGCCTTCCTTATCTTCGTCGGTATGTTCCTGACGGCCATGCTGGCCGCCACGGCGGCAGTCACATTCGCGTGGGCGGCGGCACAGTCCCGGTTCAAGATCGCCGGGAATGACGGAAACGAGTCATCGCCGGGCCAGGCGCTGCTGCTCAGGGAAAACTCCGAGGCGATCAGCACCATCAGGATCTGGCGGCTGCTGCTCGAGAAGATGAGCCATGCCGACAGCCTCCGCCGTCAGATTGCCGAGGCCGACATGAACTGGACGGTCGGACGGATGGTCCTGATGATGCTGCTGCTGGGTCTGCTGACGGCGACCGCGTTCGGAGCCGTGCCCTGGATGCCGCTGCCGCTCACCTTGGCCGCGGCCGTAGGCGCGGGATCATTACCGTACGCATTCATGCGGTTCCGCCGGGCGCGCCGTTTGGCGAAGTTTTCGGCTCAATTCCCCGAAGCCCTGGACTCTCTGGCCCGCGCCATGAAGGCCGGCTATCCGCTGGCCTCGGCCATGGAACTGCTCGCCTATGAACAACCCGAACCGCTCGCTTCCGAGATGCGCCGGACACGCGAGCAATGGCGGTTGGGAACAAGCTGGGAGGATTCTCTCGACGCATTGGCCGAACGCATTCCAATCGCCGAGGTGAAGATGTTCGCGGCGGCGGTGAAGCTGCAGAACCGGGTCGGCGGCAAGCTGAACGACGTGCTGTCGAGAATGGCCGAGACGATGCGCGAAGGCGCCGCGCTGGAGGGAGAGATCCGGTCAATCACCGCCCACAGCAGGATGACGGGAAGCGTGCTGACTGCCTTGCCGATCGTCTTGTGCGCGGTGATGTTTGTCGTCAACCCGGAATACATCGCCAACCTGTTCACGCATCCGGCCGGGCGAATGCTGATCTCCGCCTCGCTGATCGCCAACGTAGTGGCCCATCTGGTGATTAAAAAGCTGTCGAAGATCCGCATGTAAGGAACGTGAAGACGATGACCGAAGCCGCACTGACAGTTTGTTTCTTCCTTTTTGTGATGGCCGCGGTCGGGGCGGCGCTGCTGGCGTTCCGTTGGAGGACGCGGGCGCGGCCAATCGAAATGCCGGAGGAGCCGCCAGTCAACGGCAAGGGGGGACTGAAGAGCGGTTTGCGCCAGTCGATGCTGTTCATCGCGCAGTTGGGTCCGCAGCAACACAAAAAGGCGCGAAGCCTGCGGGAGAAGTTGGCCGCGGCGGGTTACCGGGGCGAGATTGCATTGAGAGTCTTCCAGGGGGCGCAGACGGCGTCGGCGCTGGCTGGGGCGATCATCTGTGGCTGGGCCGGACTGCTGATTCGGGAGAGTCTGGAGACCGCCATTCTGACGGCGGTTTGCGGCGCGGGCTTTTTCTTCATGTTGCCCGACCGGATCCTCGAGAGCAGAGTCGCCAGGCGCAAGGAGCGCATCGATGAGGCATTGCCCGCCTCATTGGACCTGATCGTCCTGGGCGTCGAGGCAGGCCAGCCTCTGGACGCGGCGATGGCCGACACGTCGCGGCAACTGCGCACGCTGTATCCCGAACTCAGCAGCGAGTTCCAGCAGGCGATGCTCGAATTCAGAGGCGGCCGGGCCAGAACCGAAGTTCTGCACGATCTCGGGGCGAGGACGGAATCCGAGGAACTGCGGCGATTCACACGTGTCCTGTTGGACACCGAAAGATTCGGCTCAAGCCTGGCGCCGACGCTGCGGACTCACGCGCGCTACCTGCGCACCCGCCGCCGCCAGACGGCACAGGAAGCGGCCAGAAAACTCGGCGTCAAGCTGGTCTTCCCCGTCTTCTTCCTGATCATGCCTTCGGTATTCGTCGTGACGCTTGGCCCAGCTGTAATTCAGTTGGTCCAACATCTCAAACCGATGATTGATGGCATTTGAGACGCCGCTGCTGCGTGTCTCAACTTGTCTCCCAGACAAAGGCGTCAAACTCCCGCACTGTTTTGAACCCCAACCGTCTGTACATGGCCAGGGCCCGGTCGTTGGCGGCCGTCACGGTGAGCGAGGCCTCTGGGAGCCCTTCCGCCAGCAGGCAGGTCATGGCCCTGCGCATCAGTTCATAGCCGGCGCCCGTTCCGCGCAAAGTAGGGGAGACGCAGACCTGGGCGATGTGTCCGGTCCGTGCGGCCACGGCCGTACAGAGGACGAGACCCTGCGGCTGCCCTGAAGCATCGAGCAGAATCCAACTCGCCGCTGGCCTCATGGCTCCGCAGCCGGGGTAGTTCGTCAGGTTCTCGAGGAACCGCTTAGCGCCATCGGCGGTGCGGTATTGATCGTTGATCTGGCTGTCGGTGTGGCCCTCATAGGAGACTTCGATGAGACGCGCCAGATCCCGAATCATGGCCGGGTTCCATCTCTCGTAGCGGAAACCCGGCGGCGCTTCGACTGGCCGCAGCAGAACGGCCGGCTCCAACTCGCCAATCATGAAAAACCGGCGGAATACGCGCGGCGCCGGTCCTTGCGGCAGCACCTGCGGCCCGTGGATGGTCAGCATCAACAACTGCGCCTCCACCCGGCGGATCCATCCGGCGGCCGGCAGTCCCGGCTGAGCCGTCATGTCCGGCCACCCGGCCAGCGTGTCAAGCGCACCGCGCAAAAGCGTATTTTCGGATGGAAGCCCTTGCCAGCGGGCGCGGACGAACAGATCGCCGAGTAGCGCCTTGCGGCCCTCCGCGACCCAGTAGCAATAGCCCGCCAGTTCCGGGCCGTCCATGAGCGCGAGGCCGTCCAGGGCGCGGTAGCCGACATACCGGGTCAGCATGGCGGCCGAGGGACGGAAGTCCCAATGGAGCCTGCTCGCCCAAAGATCGATCTCCTCTTCGATCAGGGGCTGGAGATCGGACGGGTTCAATTGGCGCAGGTCGACGAGTCGCCGCCCGCTGAATGAGGCCGTTACGGCCATAGTCTCAGATCATATCAAGCGCGCGCCCGGGCATCGCGCAGATACTGCTTGATGCGGCGTAGCGCCTGCCGCGTCCGGTGATGATTCTCGATGAGCGCGAAACGGACGTGTCCATCGCCCGCCGGGCCGAAGCCGACCCCAGGCGAGACAGCCACCAGCGCCTGTTCGAGGATCTCCTTCGAAAACTCCAGCGACCCCATGCCGCGGCAGACCTCGGGAATCGGCGCCCAGACGAACATGGTCGCCTTGGGCTTTTCCACCGGCCAGCCGGCGGCGTTCAACCCATCCACCAGCACGTCCCGCCGCCGCTCATAGATGTGGCGTATCTTACCCACCTCTCCCTCGCACTCCCTCAACCCGATGATCGAAGCGATCTGCACCGGCTGGAAGTTGCCGTAATCGAGGTAGCTCTTGATGCGGGCCAGCGCCTTGATCATCTTCGGGTTGCCCAGGCAGAAGCCCATGCGCCAACCCGCCATGTTGTAGCTCTTGGTCATCGAGAAGATCTCGACGGCGACTTCCTTGGCCCCTTCCACCTGCAGGATGGATGGCGCTTTGTAGCCGTCGAAACCGATGTCGGCATAGGCGAAGTCGTGCAGCACCATCGTCCCGTGGTGCGAGGCCAGGCGGATGATTTCCTTGAAGAAGTCCAGATCGACGGTTGCTGTCGTCGGGTTGTGCGGGTAGTTGATCAGAATCAAGGCCGGCTTCCTGGCCGACTTCTTATAGAAATCCTCGAGCCGGTTGAGGTACTCCGGCGGGTCGGAGACAGGCATCGGCACGGCCTCGCCCTCGGCCATGATGACGCCCCATTGATGAATGGGGTAGCAGGGCGATGGCGTGACGACCAGGTCGCCCGGCCCGATGACGGCGAACATCAGATGGGCCAATGCGTCCTTCGATCCGATGGTGACGATGGCTTCGGTTTCCGGGTCAAGCTCGACGCCATGCTGGCGCATGTACCGCCGGGTGATTTCAAGGCGGAGATTCGGGATGCCGCGCGAAACCGAGTAACGGTGGTTGCGCGGATCGCGGGCCGCCTCGATCAACTTATTGACGATCGGGCGCGGCGTGGCGCCGTCCGGATTCCCCAAGCCGAAATCGACGACATCATACTGCTGCGAACGCAGCCGCGCCTTCATCTCATTCACGACCGCGAAAACGTAAGGCGGAAGTTTTCCGATCCGGTAGAACTCGTCTGGCAGAGATCCCATATTTCTACCATGCTACACTGCCGACATGCGAAGCTTCTGCTGGGCCTGTATCGCCGCCTCCGTCCTCGCATTCGGACTCGCCTGCGGCCAGGCGCCCACCACCAACAAAGAGATCGACTCCGCCGAACTTGCCAAGCTGCTGGAGCAGCCAGGGAAGGTCTTCTTCCTCGACGTGCGCGAGCCGTCCGAGATTTCGGCCCTCGGCTCGGTCAAAAACTATGTCAACATCCCGATGAGCCGGCTTGCGGCGCGCATTGGAGAGATTCCGAAGGACAAGCTGATCGTCACCCTTTGAAACCAGGGAAGTCGGGCTGCCCGTGCGGCGGCCATTCTCGAAGCGAAGGGCTACAAGACACTCGGTTCCTGCGGGCTGGAGAAGGTGAAGCGGACCGGCGGCGGAAAATTGGTAACCGGGAAGCGCAGTAGGAAGTGAAGCGGCCAACGGCGTTCAAGACTCTGGAATTCGACAGGCTGACCACTGCCGGGCAGTTGGAATCCGTGTCCAGCTTCGAGCGCCGGATGAAGTCCCGCCGCAGCGTTCGCGCTTTTAGTTCCGAACCGGTCCCGGTCGAGTTGATCGAATCCGCCATCCGCACCGCCGCGTCCGCGCCCTCCGGCGCCAACCAGCAGCCCTGGCGGTTTGTTGTCGTCCAGGACCCTGACGTCAAGCGGCGCATCCGTGAAGCGGTCGAGGCCGAGGAGAAGGTCAACTACGAGCGCCGCTTCCCGGACGAGTGGCTCGAAGCTCTGGAACCTTTCGGCACGGACTGGCACAAGGAGTTCCTGGAGACCGCGCCGTATCTGATCGCCGTCTTCCGCATCGATTACGGCCTGGACGGCGAGCGTAAGGTCAAGCATTACTACGTCCAGGAGAGCGTGGGCATCGCCTGCGGCTTCCTCCTGGCGGCGCTCCATCTGGCCGGACTCGCCACGCTGACGCACACGCCCAGCCCCATGGGCTTTCTCTCGCAAATTCTGGAACGCCCGAAGAACGAGCGGCCATTTCTGTTGATCCCCGTGGGCTATCCTGCGCCGGATGCCAAAGTGCCGGTGATCGAGAAGAAGCGCCTCGGAGACGTGATGATCGTCCGGTAGAAAACCGTCCTTCCGCCCGATCCCCCCACGGGCGAGATTGCGGCTGCTAGACTGAGCCAGAGCACCTCATGAATCGCAGAAACTTCCTCGCAACATCCCTCGCCGCCGCCGCACCGCTGCGGGCGGCTAACAAAATCGACTGGTCAAGAATAAGCGTCCTGACCGACGAGGTCGGCAAGACGCCCGAGGATGCTCTGGCATTCTGCAAGCAATACAGCCTCAAGTGGGTCGAATTGCGCGGCGTCCCAGGACAGCGCAAGTCCTACTTCACTTTGGAAGGCGAAGAGTTGAAGGCCGCGGCCAAACAGTTCAAGGATGCGGGCCTCGGCGTGTCGTTCCTGAACACCGGCATGTTGAAGTTCGACCTGCCGGGAACGGTCCCCGTGCGCCGGCGCAACGAGACCGATGAGCAGAAAGCCGCACGGGCGGCGGCGATGCAAGCGCTCTTTGACCGGCGTTTGGACACGCTGCGGCAAGCCATCACTGCGGCCAAGGCGTTTGACGTCGACATCGTGCGTGTGTTCACCTTCAGCCGTGTCGAGGATCCGGACGCGCTGATGCCGCGGATCGCGGAGATCATGGGAGAGATGGTCAAGGTGGCGGAGAGGGAAGGTGTGAAGTTGCTGGTCGAGAACGAAGGATCCTGCAACGTCGCCACGTCGGCTGAAGTGGCGAAGTTCTGCGGAATGATCCCGTCCAAGTCGTTTGGCATCAATTGGGATCCGGTGAACGAACTGCCTCACAAGTCGGTTCCTTTCCCCGATGGCTACAAGATGTTGCCGAAGCAGCGCGTTATCAACGTTCAGATGAAAGCCCGCGCCCTCGTGGTGGGGCCGGACTTCCTCGATTGGAAGGGCATCTTCGCCGCCCTGGAAGGCGACGGCTACCGCGGCAAGGTCGGCTTGGAGACGCACGTCTTTGACGGTACGCTGATCGAAAAAGCGCATCTCTGCATGGCCAAAATCAAAGAACTGCTGGGGTAAGTCAGATGCAGGTCTTGCGCTATACGCTGGTCGGCCTGGTGCTGGTGGCCCTGCTTGCCGGGTTGGCGTATTGGTTCAACATGGGTTCCCAGGTGAGGCTAAACGGCCAGGTGGTGCGGGTAAGGACGGTGGCGACCAGCGAAACCAGTTCCGTGCTGATCGCCGAAGTGCGGATCGACAATCCCGCCGATGTCCCGTTCGTCGTCCGGCAGGCGAGCGTCAGTGTGACCGGTTCCGGCGGCGCCGCCGTGACGGGCGATCCCGTGGCCCAGGGCGATCTGGACCGGCTCCTGGGCTACTACGCAGCCGATGGTCCAAGGTACAACGAAACGTTGAAAGTGAGGTCCCGGCTGAGCGGCAGAAGCCGCCGCGACTGGACCGTCCCGGCAAGTTTCTCTTTGCCCAAGGCCGAACTGGACGCCCGCCGGGAATTGACAATTGAGATCCAGGATGTCGATGGCGTCCGTGTGAAGATCACCGGCAAGTAGCGGCTATCTCGGCCTAAGCAGCGGCAATGCCTTACGCGACTGCTTCTGCTCGTACATCCTCAGGTCGGCCGCGGCCACCAGTTCGTCAGCGCTCTTTCCATCCACACCCAACTGAGAAATGCCCGTGCTCATGTGCACGCACTCTTCTCCGCAGACCTCGAATCCCGCCGCGACGACGACCTCCTCCAAGCGTAGGCAGCGGCTGCGGGCAGCCTCGATGTCGACGCCCGGCAGCACGAGGACAAACTCGTCTCCACCCATGCGGGCGACAAAATCGTATTCACGGCAATGCGCTTTGAGCCCGGTTGAGATGGTCTTCAGCATCTCATTCCCCACCAGGTGGCCAAAACTGTCGTTAACGGCCTTGAACCCGTCCAGGTCGCAGACCACGACCGAGACCGGAAGGTGAGAACGCGTTGCGCGAGCTATTTCGTTTTGCAGGTGGCTGAACAACGATGCCGTGTTCGGCAAACCGGTCAGGGCATCGGTCGAGGCCCGGCTCTCGGCCTGGTGGTAGAGCAGCGATGTCTCCAACCACGAAGCCAGACTGGGAGCCAAGGCCGCGAGTAGGCGCAAATGGTTCGCCGTGAAGTGGCTTTCCTCATCGGCATACAGGCTCAGCACACCGGCGATAGACCCTCCACTGCTCAACGGGACAGAGAGCATGGAACGGAGCCGGCAACCGGAACCCTCCCCGGCAGTGAACACAAGGTCGGCCGCGGCCATTCCATCGGCAACGCCTCTGCCGGTCCGCGCCACCAGGCCGCTCACGCCGCGGCCCAAGGGGATCCCGACGGATTGGAACTGCCGGTAGTTCTCGCCGCTCACGTGCCAGGAGTACAGCGCGTCGTCCTTCAGCCGGTAAAGAACCATCGTCTCGTGGGGGATGATCCGGCCCAACTCCTTCTCCAGGCGGATCATGGTTCCTTCGAGATCGAGTGATGCCTTGAACAGATTGATCAATTCGGAGAGGATCTTCTCCTCGCGCCTGGCTTCGGCGATCACCTTGGTCACAGACCGCGTTTCAGCGTCGTACGGCCCGGGCTTCGGACTGCCGGTGGCGGGATGGGCTGCTTCCCAATCTTGGTAGTTCGCCAGGAGGATCTGAACCACCTGAGGATCAAACATCGTACCCGATCCCTTGTTGATCTGGGCGATCGCCACCGGCAGCGTCTGGCCGCGGCGGTAGGAACGGTCCGCGGTCAGCGCATCCAGGGCGTCCAAGATTCGCAGAATACGCGCGCCCGTTGGGATCTCAAGGCCTTTCTTCGTGTCCGGGTAGCCTGTGCCATCCCAGTTCTCGTGATGTGCCCGCACCAGCGGCGCGACCGGGTATGGCAGATTGGCCTTATCGATGATCTCAGCCCCGACCACCGGGTGCGTCTTCAGCAGTTCAAACTCCTCGGGCGTCAGTGAACCCGGCTTCGTCAACAAATAGTCTGGAACGGCGAGTTTCCCGACATCATGCAGCAGGGCTCCGGTCTCCAGGGCCATCAACTCGACCCCCTCGAGTCCCATCGCCCGCCCGAGTCCGTGAGCGTACCTCGCCAGCCTCTCGAAGTGGATAACCCCACGGCCTTCCCGCGCCTCAAGTGCCAGAGCCAATACCTGCAACACCCCCAACTGGAGCCCCGTGAACTCGTTGGCCTGCTGGCGTTTCAAATCCAAAGCGCGGCGCTGGTCCGCCAACGCCCGTCTGCCAAGCAGCAGGATCGGAAGCAGAATCAGCAGCGATTCCGTCGTTGTAAGGGCTGAGAGTTCGACCAGCAAACCCGCGGTCGCTGCACAACCCACGTAGTATAAGATCGCCCACGCATAGTCCCGCGGCCAGATGGACACCAGCCTGACCCTCTGCTCCGCGCTCTCCCGCGCCGCCAGAAGAAAACTGCTCACTCCGATCACGGACGGGCAGCTAAAGATGATCCCAGCCGACGCCGAGTGCGAAGGCAGGAATTCCACCACATGGAGGAAGGAGAGATAGCCCGCTTTCAGGCTCAAAGCGGCCACCGCCAGTTGGAAACATGCCTCTAGCGGCCGAATCGCCTGGCGCGACTTCTTGAGCAGAGGAAGTACGACGGCGGCAGTACTTAGGACATATGCCTGAGGGAGGGTAAGTTGTGCGTAGCCGGCCAGGGCAAAGACAATCCACAGCGATAGTGGTCCGCCGCGAGTCGGCAACTGAATGTCGAGCACTGACACTGCCGCGGTGAGCGCAAGGTAAACCCAGAACAGGCCGGTGACCGGCCCAAGCCCGGCACTTACGTCCCACACAAGGGTGCTTGCTCCGATTAGGATTGTTGCCGTGATGACTGCCCTTGTACGACTTGGCATGAGAGATAAACCTAGTACTACCCTTCTCCTACAATAATATTGCCTAGGACTTCAAATCTAATGTAAAACGCTTTGTTTTTCAATAGTGTAAGGTATTAATAGGTAAGTCCTAAGCACTATTCCGTAGTACAGAGGACAGGAAAGTTCCATGTTCGCCGGCTCCGTGAACTGAGGTACCCTAGAGCGACGATGGTTGATATCCACTGTCACCTCCTGCCCGGTATCGACGACGGCGCCGAAACCGAGGAAGAATCCTCCGGGATGATGAAGTTGGCGGCCAGTCGCGGCACGACAGACCTGGTCGCCACGCCGCACGCGGACACGCAGTATAGGTACGATCCGGAGGTCGTTGAGGCGGCATTGGCTCGCGCCCGCAAGTCGGCGCCGGAGGGTTTGCGGCTGTACCGCGGATGTGACTTCCACCTCATGCACGACAACGTGCAGGACGCGCTTGAGCATCCCGCGCGCTACACAATCAACGGTGGCCGTTATCTTCTGGTTGAGTTTTCCGACCTCGTGATTTTCGAGAATACGGGTGATATATTCGACCGCCTCGAGGCCGCCGGCATGGTGATGATTGTCACCCACCCCGAGCGCAATCCCCTTCTCCGGCAGCGGATCGAACTGATCGAGCAGTGGGTCGCGGCCGGACGTCTGATGCAGATCACTGCCGGATCGCTGCTTGGCCTCTGGGGGAGGAAGGCGTCGGACTTCAGCCGCCTGCTCCTCGACCGTCAACTCGCGCATTTTGTCGCCAGTGACGGACACGACATTCGCGGCCGCCAGCCCAGATTGGACGAGGCTCACGCTTGGCTGCGGAGGCATGGAAGCCAGGAGCTCGCCCGTTTGCTGACGATCGCCCACCCGCAGGCCGTCATCGGCAATCTGCCAATCGATCTCAAGTCTTTCCAGACAGTTAGAGGGAAAGGCCGCTCCTGGATCGGCCGACTGTTCGGTGGCCGCAAGAGCCCGTCGGAACCCGCTGAATCCTGACGCCACTTGCTGCTATCTAAGTAAGAGTAGGTCCTTCCGACTGACCCGCCAAAGCCGATAGAATACAGTTAAGTCCATTATCTGGGAACCCCGAGTGCAAGAGACTATTCAGAATCCATATCGTTGGGACAATGTGAATTGGGTGACCACCATCGCCCTCGTAGTTTTCCATGCCGGCGCCGTGGCGTCGTTTTTCTTCTTTAGTTGGAAGGCCGTGCTGGTAGCGCTGTTCCTGTACTGGCTCTGTATCGGTTGCGGCATTGGCATGGGCTACCACCGGCTCCACACGCACCGTTCCTATAAGGCCCCAAAGCCGCTTGAATACTTCCTGGCGGTTTGCGGAGCCCTGACCCTCGAAGGCGGACCGATCTTCTGGGTGGCGACCCACCGCGTCCACCACCAGCTTTCAGATCAGGATGGCGACCCGCACTCCCCCCGCGACGGCGCCTGGTGGTCGCATATGGGTTGGGTCGCGTTCGGCAACACCATGCACAACAACACGGCCGTCATGTCCAAGTACGCGCCCGACCTTGCCAAGGACCCGTTCTATCGCTGGCTCAACACCTGGCACTATGTGCCGCTGATCATCCTGGGCGCGCTGCTGTTCTACATCGGCGGTCTGCCGATGGTGCTCTGGGGTGTCTTCACCAGGGTGACGCTCGGCTTGCATGCCACATGGCTGGTCAACTCAGCCACGCACATCTGGGGGCGCCGCCGGTTCGACACCCGCGACGACTCGCGCAACAACTGGTGGGTTGCTCTGCTAACCTTCGGCGAGGGCTGGCACAACAACCATCACGCGCACCCGTCGTCGTCCCGTCATGGGCTCGCCTGGTATGAAGTTGACCTCACCTGGATTCAGATTCGCCTATTGAAGATGCTCGGGCTGGCGCGCAACTTAAACACAGCCACACTGCCCGAGTCCGTTTCCGCCAAGCGCGCCGCCTAGCCGAAACGCTTGCGATAGGCGGCCACAACCTGGCCCGCCGAACCGTCCCCCTGCACCTCCCCGCCCGCCAGCAGCACTGCTCTCGAACAGGCGGATTCGAGGAATCCCAGGTGATGCGAGACCACAATGACCAGACTCCCCCGCTCGATCAGTTTCATCATCCGGAAGTAAGACTTCTTCTGAAAGTGCTCGTCGCCGACCGAGAGTAGCTCATCCACCAGCAGCACCTCGGGCTTGAACTGCGTCGCCAGGCTGAAAGCCAGCCGGGCCAGCATTCCCGACGAATATGTTCTGACAGCCACGTCAAAAAACGGTCCGAGTTCGGCGAACTCCTCGATCTTCGGCAATGCCGCCGCCATGTCGGACCGTGGTATTCCGCTCAGGGCAGCGTAAAGAAACGCGTTCCGGCGGCCCGAAAGGTTGCCGTTCAACACTCCCGTCGGCTCGAGTAGGGCCGACACGCGGCCCGGCCGTTCGATCGACCCCTCGCTGGGCTCGATTACGCCGGCCAGCAGCCGCAGCAGTGTACTCTTGCCCGATCCGTTTGGCCCCACAAGCCCCACCACCTCGCCGCGGGAGAAATCGAGCGTCAGTCCCTTGAGTGCCCAAAACTCCCGCCGCAGCGCTTCTCGTGGACGAATCAGATTGGCTACACGCCCGCGCAGCGTCAGGTCGGCGTCGGTCATAAACCGGTATTTCACTCCGGCATCCGAGAGTTGAATCAGCTTCCCGGCTGGCTTAGGCGCTAGTTTGGCCGCACTCTGTTTCATAGGTAGTAGTAGAACCTCTTCTGGTTGCCGGCAAACGTCATTGCGCCGGCCAGCAACAGCGCGGCCGACCAAGCCGATGCCATCATCCACGTCTCGGGCGGCGGCAGGATCCCTTGCCGGATGGGTAGTTGAAAGAGCTCAAGGAATGGCACAGCGGGGTTGAGCCGGTAAAACACCCGCAGAGGACCGTGCAGCGACTCCGGCTTCCACAGGACCGGCGAGAAGAAAAACCAAAGGAATAGCGCCGAGTTCAGAAGATACCGGAAATCGCGGAAAAAGACCGTCGCCTGCGCACAGAGCAGCGCCACGCCCGCCACCGCTCCGGCGGTCAAAAGAATGGATGCCGGAAGGCAGAGCATCGAAGCGTGATACGGCGCCCCAAGCAGCGGCATCAGCGCGAACAGGATGACCAGCGAAATCAAGGCGTCAAGACCGTTAAGCGCAGCCGGGACCAGCGGCAGAAGTTGCTTGGGCATCGACAGGCGCGTGGCATAGAACGCGTTGCCGACAATCGACTCGGCCGCTTGGAGGCTCGACGCCTGGAAGAAAGACCACGGGACGTAACCGCAGAAGAAATACACACCGTAGTCGGCCAAATTCCAGCCGCTCAAGCCCGAGAAGATCAACGAGAAACTCAGGATGGTGATCAGCGGGACGGCCAGCGCCCAGACGAATCCAAGCACCGACCCGTTATAGCGCTGATCCATCTGGACTTTCAGCAACTCACCGAACAACTCGCGCGATCCGGCCGCCTCTCTCAGCAATCGCATCATTGTGCAAACACCTCCTCGACAGACTCCCGGCGCCGCCCCTCGTCTGTTGGCCCCGATGCCGGCAGGCGTGGCGGCCATTCCGAAACCCGGATCTCGCGCAGCATGACCAGCGCGGGCGAACAGGCATGGACGCGAAACTCGAAGTTGTCCACTGGTTCGTCAAGTTGAATGAACACGTTAGCCACCGTGCCGCCGCCAGGTCCCAACTCCGCCGCCATCACCTTCGCCGGCTCGCAGAACCCGCGGGTTCCGCAGAACGCTTCGACTCGTGCGACCTCTCCTAGCTCGTCGAGATCGCCTTCGGCCCAAAGCAGGAACTGCGCTCTCCACGATCCGGCAGGCATCGTCATGTATGGCCCATACACGCAAGTCCGCCAACCTTGCCCTTCAGAGCACAGGGCGAGACAACGGTGCGCCGCTGACCATACAACCCGGGTGTTTGGCGTCCGCAGGAACTCGGGCGCCGTGGCGCGGAAGGCGGTCCTGGCCGGGGCCCGGCAGGCGCCGGCAAGCTCCTGGTAGGTCTCCAGCGTCGTGCGCGCCATCTTTTCCCGGCTGAATTTCGCTTTCCACCGTGCAAATCCGGCCCGTCCCATCGCAGTGCGCCGGTCCGGATCGCGAATCAGGCTGAGCACCGCCCCGGCCAGAGCGTTTGCGTCGCCCGGCGGGACGAGCAACCCGGTGAGGCCATCTTCGACGACCTCCGGGATGCCGCCGGCAGTGGTTCCCACGACCGCCTTGCCTTGAGCCATCGCTTCCAGAAAGACCAGTCCGAACGACTCCCAAAGCGAAGGCGCCACGAACAGGCTGCACTGCCGGTAAAGCTCCGACAGCCGTTCTCCGCTGACTTGCCCCATCAGCTCGATGCGCGCCGCCTCGGTGGGCCGGCGCCACTTCAGTTTCTCGGCCCAGGTCCGGCCCATGCCTGAGACATCTTCCCCTGCAATGACATAGCGCGCCGTCGTATCCCGTTCGAGCAACATCCCGATCGCGGCCAGCAGCGGCTCGATTCCCTTCCGCGCCTCCAGGCGGCCGGCAAAGAGGACCATCGGCCTGTCGCCGGCGAGCGCTCTCCGCGGCTCGGTGGGCGCATCGGGATTCAGCCCCAGCGGGATACAGCGCGTCCGTGCAGGGTTCGTTTGGTAGCCGGCGGCGGCCAGGTCGAGGATCGCCCTCGTACTGCCGGTCAGCAACGACGCGTGCCGGCTCAACCGCCGTTCTAGCGCGATCGCCGTCCGCAGATCCTGGTTCAGCGTCCACCCTTGTTTTTCAACAACTTCGAATAAGGGCGAGTGCGCCCGAACGACCACCGGCAGCCGCTGGTCGATGGCCGTGACCACGCCCTCGGCGTCCCAATTGGGCGATTCGACCACGTCCAACCCGAAGCGGGCGTCGATGTCGGTCACCGCGCGGTGGACCGACCAACTGTAGGAGACGTTTTTGGACGTCACTGCCGAGCCGGGTTCCATGGCGAAACCCGGTGGCAGAGCGGAGTCGGGCGGCTTGTGCAGCCAAACGCCTTCGACCATCCGCGGCGGATCACAGGCGTCGGCGCTGATCAGGTGCACCCGGCAACCGAGACCGGCGAGCCCGCGCGCCAGTTCCCAGGTGTAGGTGGCGATGCCGCCCGGACGAACCCACGGCAGGCTCTGCGACAACAAACAGACCGCCAGATGTTCGGCTCTGGGACAGAAAGCCCTGAAGCTGGACTCGCTCGGAATCTGGAACGCACGGGTCTTCTCCAACCCAAACCAACCTCGAAACAACCCCACCGCAAGGCCCGTCCAAGCCGCCTTGCGATACGCCATCGCCTCCCGCCCGCTGATCTCTCCCTGCCGCGCCCAACGCCCGATATCCCCGATCCGCTCCCGCACCACCCGCCTCAGGATGGATGCGGCGGCGGCCGGTTTCACCAGCGAGCCGCTGTAGTTCTTCAACGCGCAGTAAACGGTATTCTTGACGATGGCGTACCAGTTCAACTGGCGCCGCCCACCGCGGTTTTGCGACCGCGCCGCCTCGTGGTAAACGACGGCATTCGGCCTGTGGACGGTGTGATAACCGGCCTGCTCGAGTCTCCAAACGATGTCGGCCTCGTCGTGGTAGTACTCGATCCGCTCGTCAAAGCCGCCGATCCGCTCCAGCGCCTCGCGTCGGAAGATGCAGTTGTTGCCGGAAACGGTGTTGAGCCGTTCGCCCTCCCAATGGAAGTGCGCCCCGGCTTCGGGACGGTTCCAATCGACGAAACCTTCGCGGTCCAGCGTGCCGCAACTGAACTCAATATCTCGGCCGTTCATGCGGTAGACAAGGCCGCCTGCGCCGCCGGTCAAGGGGTCGAGAAACGCCGGAACCAGGCGTTCGAGCCAGTGCGGGCCGGCCACCGCGTCATCGTCGATGAAGGCGACAAGTTCCCCGGAAGCGGCGGCGATTCCCTCGTTTCTCGAAACCGATAGGACGCGCGACTCGGTCGCCACCGCCTTGATCCGTTCCCGCCACCGCTCCAGCACCTCAGCCGTATCGTCGGTGGACGGACCGTTGACAACCACAACCTCGAAGTTTGAATAGGTCTGGGACTCGAGCGACGACAGGCAGCGATCCAGCCACCATCCACGGTTATAGGTGTTGATCACCACGCTGACCCGCGTCCCCTGGTCCGGCCGTTGGGCCAGGGTGTCGACCCCGGCCAGAAGCGCTTCGGTCTGGGTCCGCCCGGCCTCGGCGGTGAACATCTCCAACCGCTCCTGCTGGGCCGCATGGAGCGCCCAGCGCGACGGCGAGTGGTCCAGTACGCCGCGTATCTCGTCTACCCATTCGCGCTCGGATGCGCCCGTCAGCAGATGGCCCGCGCCGTCAAGCGTACCGGGCACCGCGGCGGCCGGTACGGCGAAGACGGGAAGGCCAAATGCCATGGCCTCGATGAGCGGCGCGCCAAATCCTTCATGTTCGCTGGCAGAGACAAAGACATGCGAATCGAGCATGATCCGGCGGGTTTCGCCGTCGCTGATCTTGCCGGTGATGACGACATCGGAGCCTTCCTTCAACCCCAGCGACTGGCAGAGCGCGGACAGGCGGCGGCGCCAGGACGGGTGCTGGGCGTCGTCCCCAATGAGAATAAGCGAGGCCTCCGGATCGGATGGTTTCCAGGCGGCCAACAGACGGATAAGGCGGTCTTGCCGCTTGTTGGGCGCCAGGCGGCCGAGGAAGACGAATCGGGTTCCATGGCGGACCGGCGACCGGGGCGAGATCATCGGCGGGGGATTCAGCCGGTCGAGGTCGATCAACAGCGGAAAGACGCCGGTCTCCCGGCAGCCGGCAGCTTCCAGATCGGACCGGCTGAACTCGCTCATCCCATATGCGGCGTCGAACGCCGGCGCGAGGGTTTTCAACTGGGCCAGACCAAGGGCGCATTCGCGTTCTACGGCGGCATTGCCGTCCGCCATGTCCGGCGGCGTGATGTTGTGGTACATCAGGATGCGCCGGCCGGCATAACTGTCGGCCCAACAGGCCAGAGGCGAGTAGTGAAAGAACTGATAAAGCAGGACGTCCCGCCCGTCCACGCCGCGCATCAGGCTCTCTGGCGGGGCGACTTCGCCAGCAAGCGACGGGTGGGCATGGGCTGCGACCAAACGAACCTGGTGGCCCAATTCCGCGCAACGCTTTCGAAGCAGAAGGCAATGTGCGCTGACGGCATCTCCGGGCGCGAGCGAATTGGTCAGAATATGAATTCTCATCGCGCCGGCTCCCTCGACCGCCGTTCGGCGTCCTCCAGCACCGCCGCTGTGACGGTGGCCGTCTCCGACACCGCCCTGGCGTATGCGTGCAGGCTTCGCGTGTACCAGGGCAGCAGCGCCGAGACACCGCGGATGATGAGGGTAGCCCAGAGCGGATAGCCCTCAGGAACTGCGCCGAGTGCCGCGCCTGCGGTCGAAAGGCCCAATAGCGAGGCCCGCAACCTCGCCAGCAAGGCGTTCGAGAACATCTCTTCTGTCGCGCAATCCTCGCGTTCCCGCCGGGGCTCTTTGCAAACGCTGCGTTGGGGGTGGCTCAGCGCGCTCCGCAACGCCGATTCGATGGAATCGAGCCGGGCTTCACTGTCGAGGGTTGGGATTGTTGGACAAGCCATGATCTATTTCGGCGCGGCCGGCGCCGCTCTGCGAAATTAGTGACGCCAGAACCGGATTTCTCTCTCCCGGATCACGCCGGGATTGCGCTTCTCTGCCCGCCCGCCTCGCCCAGCCACCTCATCCAGGCGCCGGCGACCGCCTCGGGATGGTAGTACCGCGCCACTTCGGCCTGTCCCTCGATGATTCGCGCCCTGAGCCCCGGGTCGCGGTCCACGGCGTCGATGGCTTCGGCAATCGTCGGCCAGTCCGCCGTGTCGAATGCCACCCCGGCTCCCCGCATCGTCTCGGGAACGGCCGCCGCCGCCAGTGCAAAGACCGGCAGACGGTGGTGCATCGCCTCGACCACCGGGACGCAGAACCCCTCGTGTTCACTCATCGTCAGGAATGCGCGGGAGATGCCAAACCAGGCGTTCATTCCGGCCTGCGGCACGGCGCCCGTGAACAAGACGCGCGGCAACCCCATCTTGCGGCAAAGTCCTGTGAGACCTTCAACATAGCCCGGCGCCAGATCGGTGGACCCCACCACGGCCAGCCGCCAGGAATGCGGCGAGATGCGGCGGAGATAGTCATAGACCAGTAGGGCGTCCTCGATCCGTTTATGCGGCAGCACCCTTCCGGCGACGAGCAGGGTCGAACAGGACAACTTCGATTGCGCCAGAATGGCGTCGTCGGGCGCGGCGCGGAGCAGTTCATCGCGAAGCAGATAAGGGATGACGTCGGCGTCGGGGCCGCCGTGCGCGCGCAGCGAAGCGGCGCTTGAACGCGAATGCGCGGCCACGCGATGTGTGTGCCGCGCCACAAACCCGGCCCGTTCCAGCCCGTCTTTGGCGGCCGCGACCATCTCCCTTGGCGCCCCGGCGAGCAGATGCGGAGGCGTGACGTCGTGGTAGATCATGAGACGGCGGCAGCCGGCCGTGACCAGATCCTCGAAGGCAGGATGGCCGAGCGAATAGTGGATCAGGAGCGTGTCGGATGGCCTGACCTTGAGCCGCTTCAGCGCCCGAACTGAAATGCCTTCAACCGTTCCGGCGTCCATGGCGTGGACACTGGCTTGAATACCCGCCCGTGTTGCCGCTTCGTGGATGGCGACGATCTCGTTGCCGATCGCATCGCGCGCGGCGACGGAAGGGTGAAACTGAATCAGCCGTCCCACACGCGGCTCACTCCTCGATGCCGGATTCCAGGCGCCGGATGCGTTCTTCGAGCGCCAGCAGTTGCCGGCGGCTTTCCGAATCGTGCCCGCGTTGTTCACGGACATGCGATTCAAGCGACAACCAGACCGATTCGATCGCCTGGTCGCGCATCCTGAACGACCGCAAAGTCCACCACATCAGTTTCGACTGCCAGCCGATCAGCCAGTGGCCCAGGCGTCCCCGCCAAGTGCCGGGCGCCGGCGGGACCAGGCTGTCGGTCCGGAACAGCGAGGCGACGGCCGATCGGGCCGCGAATCGGTCGGCCAGGATCCCGTCGCGGAACTCCTCGACCAGGGCTTCGTACCGCCGCCGGGCCAAAGCTCGTTCCAACCGCGCGCCGCCAACCTCGGAGGAAAGGGAGAGGAGGGAGCGCGGCTGCGTGGGAACTGATAAATCAGCTTTGGAGCCTGTTCGCTGCGCGCCCTGCCTCACATCCTCATAGTGGAAGGCCGGTCAGAAAGTTCTCATTGATTCCATTTCGAACTTTCTCCGCCATACAAAAGAGAAGGGCGGCCCGGTTGATGCCGCCCCGTCCCAAGCGCACTGGATCGCGGACGCTCAGATCTCCATCACTTCCTTTTCCTTCGCCTTCACCGCGTGATCCACCTTGGCGATGTAGCTGTCGGTCAGCTTCTGGATCGAATCGTGCGAACGGCGGTCGTCGTCCTCGCTGATCAGCTTGTCCTTGAGCATCTTCTTGAGGGCTTCGTTCGAGTCGCGGCGGACGTTGCGCACGGCGATGCGTTGATCCTCGGCCATGTGGTGGAGATGTTTCACCATCTCCCTGCGCCTCTCCTCGGTCAGCGCCGGGACCGGCACGCGGATGAGCTTGCCGTCGTTGGACGGGTTCAGCCCAAGGCCGGCGGACCGGATCGCCTTCTCGATGGCGTTGATCTGGGACGAGTCATAGGGCTGCAAGGTAATCAATGCCGGGTCAGGCACGTGCAGAGTCGCCACATGATTGAGCGGCGTCGGCGAGCCATAGGCCTCCACATTGACGCCATCCAGCAGGTGGATGGACGCGCGCCCGGTGCGGACGCTGCCCATATCGTGCTGCATGACCACAATCACCTTGTCCATGCGCGTTTCAGCCGCCTTTTCCACCTCGGCGATGGAGGCAAACGGGGTCGAGTCAGGTTGGGGTTGATCTGATTTCATAGAGCTGTTCCTCGGCGTGGGCCATTAGCGAATCATGCGATCAGAGTGCCGACAGGTTCCCCCATCGACATTCGCATTATATTGCCATGCGTGGTGAGATTGAAGACCAGAATCGCGAGCTGGTTGTCGCGGCACATGGCCACGGCCGAGGCATCCATCACTTTCAGGTTCCGCGCCAGCACTTCGTCGTACGAAACCTTGTCGTATTTCACCGCGTCGGCGTGCTTGCGCGGGTCCTTGTCGTAGACGCCATCGACACCCGTGGCCTTGGCGAAGATGTCGGCCTGCAACTCAAGCGCCCTGAGCGCGCCGGCCGAATCGGTCGAGAAAAAGGGATTCGACGTGCCGCCGCCGAAGACCACCACTCGCCCCTTTTCCAAATGGCGGATGGCCCGCCGGCGGATGTAGGGTTCGGCCAGTTGATTCATCTGGACGGCGGTCATCACTCGCGTCGGGAGGCCCTTTTTTTCGAGCGCGTCCTGCAAGGCCAGGCAGTTAATGATGGTGGCCAGCATGCCCATCGAGTCCGCCGTGACGCGGTCCATGTGACGGGCGGCCGCGGCGACGCCGCGAAAGAAGTTGCCCCCGCCGATGACCAGGCCGAGTTCGACGCCGCTGGCGCGGACCTCGGCGATCTCCTCGGACAGGGCGCTGACGCAGACCGGGTCAATGCCGAAACCGGCGCCCCCAGCCAGGACCTCCCCGCTCAACTTCAGCAGGATTCGCTTGTATCGGGGCGCCGGCATCGGGTGTACTCCCTTGCTACTGTTACTACTACTCGGCTGCTTCTTCAACCTGTCCTGTCTCGCCTACCTTGAAGCGGAGGATCGCGGCCACCGACAGAGTGTCGCCAAGCTGCTTGCCCTTGCCGGCCAGCAGTTGGGTGATCGAAACGGCGTTGTCCTTGATGAACGGCTGTTCGAGCAGGCAGACCTCTTCGTAGTACTTCGACATGCGGCCTTCCACCACCTTGTCGACGATCTTCTCGGGCTTGCCTTCAGCCAGGGCGCGGGCGCGCTGGATGTCCTTTTCCTTATCCAGGGTCTCGCTGGTCACTTCGTCGCGCGAGACGAAGCGCGGGTCGGCCGCGGCGACCTGCATCGCCAGGTCGTGCAGAAGCTCGGTAAAGACGGGGTTCGATGCCGTCTCCGCATTGCCCGTCTCGACATCGACCATGGTGATGAGCTGCGCGCCGGGGTGCGTGTACGCGCCGGCATAGCCCTTCGCCGCCAGCCGCGCGAAACGCGGTACGTTCATGTTCTCGCCGACCTTGGCGATCTTGGCCTTGATCAAGTCTTCGACCGTGCCGGAACCCTCGGGCGCCGGCAGCGCCATCAGCGCGGCAACGCCTGCCGGGGACGCCTCGGCGATCAGCGTCGCCAGGCCGCTCACCAGACCCTGGAAATCGTCCGTGCGGGCGACGAAGTCGCTCTCGCAGTTCACTTCCACCAGCACGCCGGTCTTGCCGCCATCGGCGATCAGCAGCCCGATGACGCCCTGCTTTGTCGAACGGGTGGCCTTCTTCGCCGCCGACGCCAGTCCGCGCTTGCGCAAAACGACTTCAGCTTCCGGCAGGTCGCCCTTCGCCTCGACCAATGCGCTCTTGCACTCCATCATGCCCGCTCCGGTCTTTTCACGGAGTTGCTTCACAAGCTGGGCGGTAATTTCTGCCATGAGTTCCTACCTTCAAAATTCTCTACGGGGATGAACGCGGGGACATGCCCGGCGCGTTGGGAAATCCCGGCGCCGGGCAAGGATAAAGTTTTGGGGCTATTCGGCGTCGGCCTTGGCCTGGGCGGCTTCAGCGGCCTCGGCGGCCTCGGAGCGCTTGGGCAGGGACACCGAAGGCAGATCCAGATCGGAGATCCCTTCAGTCAGCACGTCCTCGTTCAGCCGCGGATCGACATAACGGGCGTACTGCGACATGTCTTCGATCACCTCGTCGGTGTCTTCGACAATCTCCTTCGCCGCGCCGGCGAAGTCGTGCTCGCTGGCCAGGGCGCGGCCTTCCGTCATGGCGTCGGCCACTTTGGTGGCGAATAGCCGGATGGCGCGCAGCGCGTCGTCGTTGCCCGGGATCGGCCAATCCACTTCTGAAGGGTCGCAGTTGGTGTCGACGATCGCCACCACCGGGATGCCCAACTTGCGGGCTTCCTTCACGGCGATGGACTCCTTGTTCGAGTCGATGATGAACACCATGTCCGGCAGCATATCCATGTCGCGGATACCGGCCAGGTTCGCCATCAGGTTCTTGCGCTCCCGGTCGAGTTGGATCAGCTCTTTCTTCGTGTGGTGCTCGCGATCGAGCGAGTCTTCCGCGAGGAGAACGTCCAGATCCTTCAGCCGCTTAATCGACTTCTTCACCGTGGCGAAGTTCGTCAACAGGCCGCCCAGCCAGCGGTTGTTCACATAGTACATGCCGCAGCGGGTGGCCTCTTCGAGAATTGCTTCCTGCGCCTGGCGCTTCGTACCGACGAAAAGTACCGTCTTGCCCGCAGCGGCCTGTTCGGCCACATAGCGCATGGCGTCCTTGAAAAGTTTCAGCGTCTTCTGGAGATCGATGATGTAGATCCCGTTACGTTCACCAAAGATGTATTCCTTCATCTTTGGATTCCAGCGCTTGGTCTGGTGCCCGAAGTGAACGCCGGCTTCGAGCAATTCCTTCATTGTGATGGTCGGCAATGGATTACCTCTGCTTTATTTCCGCGGCCCGATTCGTTCGCTCGCGCCGCCTGGGTTGATACAAGTCCAGCCGCCACGGCCTGTCCGGTGGTCCAAACGGGATTTACCGGAGGCACGGGCGGCTGGTCAGATACACAAAACTGTCGCGATTCCGCGCTCGCCGCTCTAACGCTTCGAGAACTGGAACCGGGCGCGGGCGCCCTTCTGTCCATACTTCTTGCGCTCATGCTCGCGGGCATCGCGCGTGAGCATGCCGGCGCTCTTCAACTTGCCGCGCAACTCGACGTTAAACTCGCATAGCGCCCGGGCGATACCCAATCTGGCCGCATCGGCCTGACCCGTGGTTCCGCCGCCGGCGCAGTTGAGCAACACATCGAACTTGTCGGCCGTCTCGGTCGCCAGCAGCGGCTGCTTCACGGCAGCGCGGCCGCCGAACGTCGTGAAGTACTCCTCAAAGCTCTTCCCGTTCACCTTGATCGCGCCCGTTCCGGGGCGCAGAAACACGCGGACCGTCGCACGCTTGCGGCGCCCGGTCCCGAGATATTGCACTAATGCCAAGAGATCCCTCCTACACTGTTCCGGCCACAGCCATCGACGTTGGCTGCTGGGCTTCGTGGGGGTGATTTGCCCCGCCATACACATTCAGCTTGCGGTACATCTGCTTGCCGAGCTTTGTCTTCGGCAGCATCCCCTTCACGGCGTCCTCGACCATCCGCACTGGCCGCGTGGCCCGCAGCTTCTGGGCCGAGATCTCCGACAGCCCGCCCGGATAGCCCGAGTGGCGGCGATAAATCTTCTGAGTTTCCTTGTTGCCGGTCAGGATAGCCTTGTCGGCATTGATAACGATGACATGGTCGCCGGTGTCCAGAAACGGGGTGTATATGGGCCTATGCTTCCCCATCAGGATCTTCGCGACTTTTGAGGCGACCCGCCCCAGAGCGGCTTCACTTGCGTCTATCACGTACCAGACACGCGTGATCTCACTCTTGGACGGAAATTCGGTCTTCATAAACAGACGATCTCCGCTTGTTGTCTTACAAAACTTTCATTCTACGGACGCACGGCGCGCGCTGTCAAACCGCGTGCACTCGCGCTGGCGCAGAGAGACGTTCTCAGTCTACCACAGGCCGCGATTGCTACGCCCCCGCTTTCCGCAACTCTTCCACGATCGCCGGAACCACCTCGAACAGGTCACCCACGATCCCGTAATCGGCCGCCTCGAAGATTGGCGCTTCGGCATCCTTATTGATAGCCACCACGCACTTGGACCCTTTCATCCCCACAATATGCTGGATCGCCCCCGAGATCCCTACCGCTACGTACAGCTTCGGCGCCACCGTCTGCCCCGAACTGCCCACCTGCCGCTCCATCCCCAACCAGCCGTTGTCGCAGATCGGCCTCGATGCCGCCAACTCCGCCCCCAGCGCCCGGGCGAGCTCCTCCACCACCCCCAGATTGCCCTCTTCCCTAATCCCCCTGCCAACGGCCACGATCCTCTCCGCCGCCGACAAGTCCACCGTCCCGGCCGTCTCCCGGTACGGCGCCGCGGGCACGGCCCCGGCACTCGCTTCCCCAATCTCCGGGGTCGCATGGGAAACCTGCGTCTGCCCCGTCTCGGCCTGTTCAGCCCGGTACGCCCCGGCCTGGATCGTCAGAATCGCCAGCCCCCCGGCATCCACCCGGAACCGCCCCGTCATCTTCCCCTGGAAAAGTTGCCGCTCGCAGACCATGCCCTGCTCGTCACGGCCAACCGAAACGACGTCGCTCACCAGCGGGCGCGCCAGCCGTGCGGCCAGCCGCGGCGCAAAGTCCCGCGTCTGGTACGTGTGCGGCATCAACACCAGATCCGGCTTCTCCGCCCCGATCATCCATTGCAGGGCCGCCACCGTCGCAGCCGCCGTGTAAGCCCCCAGCGCCGGATGTTCCAGCACAACCACCTTCGACGCCCTGTATCCCGCGAGCACCCCTGCCGCCTGCGCCGCGCCCTCGCCCATCACGGCTACTACCAACTCCCCGCCCACACCCTGACCCGCCGCCAGCGTCTCCAGCGTCATCTTATGCGGCACACCGCCCTGCTGCTCGGCAACCACCAGTACGCGGCTCATATCGCCCTCGCTTCGAATCTCAACTTCTCCACCAACCGCGCCGCCTGCTCCTTCGCCGTACCCGCGATCATCTCGCCCGTGCTCTGCTTCACTGGCGGCGCCAACCGTTCCAGCACGACCAGAGGCTTGGCCTCCACCCCCAATTCCGCCGCCGTCATCGTCTTCACTTCCTTTGTCCGCGCTTTCTTGATCCCCATCAACGTCGCATACCGTAACTTGTTGATCCCGCTTTGAATTGTCAACAGCGCCGGCATCGGCAGCGTCAAGTCCTGGAACCAGCCGCCTTCCAGTTCCCTTTTCACCTTCACCGCGCCGCCCTCGACGTCCACCTTCATGATGATGGTCGCGTGCGCCAATCCCATCAGTTCCGCCATCATGACGCCCGTTTGTCCCGACCCGGCGTCGTCGGACTGCAACCCGGTCAGCACCAGATCCGGCGATTCCAACTTCGCCGCCGCCGCCAGTAGTCGCGCCACGCTCAGCGCGTCCCAGGCCTCCAACCCGTCCTGATCGACGTGAATCGCCCGGTCCGCTCCCTTGGCCAAAGCTTCGCGGATACTCGACGACACCCGCGCCGGACCCGCCGTCAGCACCACCACCTCGCCCCCGCAACGCTCTCTCAACTGCAACCCCGCTTCGAGCGCATAGGCGTCCGGTTCGTTGATCTCATACTGCATATCGGACTCATCGATCCACCGCCCATCCGCCGACGGTTTCAATGCGCTGTCCCGCGCCGGGACCTGTTTCAATGCAACCAGAATCTTCATGGATCACAACCGCGCACGCCTGCCCTTGCAGGCCGCAACCTCACCAGTGTAACCACAGCCGCACCGCACCGCGGCCATCCAACCTGCGCCATCTTGCCCCCTCACAATCCTGCGCGCGAAGATACAATGCGAAGGAGCACTGCGTGTCCGGAACCTGCCTGTCTTTACTCGCTCTCGCCGCCATCGCCGCCGCCGCCGATATCGAACCCGCGCGCCTGCGCCGCTTCTCGCCCCTGCCTGCCGTCATCCCGTCCAAGACGAATCCCATCACGCCCGCCAAGACCGATCTTGGCCGCATGCTCTACTACGAAACCCGCATCTCGCGCAGCCACAAGATCAACTGCAACACCTGCCACCTGCTCGACAAGTACGGCGTCGACAACGAACCAGTCTCCGACGGCCATAACGACCTCACCGGCACCCGCAACTCGCCCACCGTCTATAACGCCGCCGGCCACTTCGTTCAGTTCTGGGACGGCCGCGCGCCCGATGTCGAGGAGCAGTCCAAGGCCCCTGTCCTGAACCCGGTGGAAATGGCCATGCCTGACGAAGCCTCGGTCGTGGCCGCGTTGAAGTCAATCCCCGGCTATGTCGCCGCCTTCAAGCGCGCCTTCCCCACCGAGTCCGGCCCGGTCACCTTCGGCAACTTCGCCGAGGCCGTCGGCGCATTCGAACGTCAACTGGTCACGCCCTCCCGTTGGGACCGTCTTCTGAAGGGCGACAAAGATGCGCTGACTGACGCCGAAAAGGCCGGGTTCAACAAGTTCTATGACTCCGGCTGCGCCACCTGCCACTCCGGGACATACCTCGGCGGCCAGATGTTCCAGAAACTCGGAGTCGTCAAACCCTGGCCCAACCAGAAAGACACGGGCCGCCACCAGGTGACCAAACGCGCCGAAGACAGGATGAAGTTCAAAGTCCCGTCACTGCGCAACGTCGAAAAGACCGCCCCCTACCTCCACGACGGCAGCGTCAAGTCTCTTGAAGAGACCATCCGCCTGATGGGCGAATACGAGACCGGCCACAAACTCTCACCCGCCGGCGCCGCCTCCATCGCGGCATTCCTGCGCTCACTTACCGGCACAATCCCCGCCGCCTTCGTCAAACCACCCCGCCTCCCATCCTCATCACCGAGTACGCCAAAACCCCAGTAGGACTTGTCATCCTTGCCTGTCCGCGCTTGTTTGTGGGGCGGCGCTTCCGCGCCGCAGCCGGGTTTCTGCCCGGCTCGTGCCTTGTGGCGCAGGCGCATTTCGCCTGCCGTCTCGACAATCGTGTCGAGACGCTTTGGTGTGCAGGGCCTCCGGCCCGTGGCCGGGCGTGGAGCCTGGCATTGCCTGCAAGGGCGCCGAAGTGACCCAGTTTGGCGCATCCCGATGTAAACTGGAGACGTTGCCACCGGTACTGCGGTCCGGCCCATATCGGCTATTCGTCTACTCGGCGGATCGGGACGAACCACTGCACGTGCACGTGGAACGGGAAGAATCGAAGGCGAAGTTTTGGCTGGAACCGGTACGATTGGAGCATAGCCGGGGCTTTAGCCGCGCGGAAATCGTAAGGATCGAGCGGCTCGTAACCGAAAACGCAGTCATCTTGCTGAGGGCATGGCATGAGTACTTTGGGAACTGAAGTTGGGGAAGCGCTGGCGCAAGCGGTTCGCGTGAGCGAGGACGCCTTGACCGTGGACCTTACGGACGGCCGGACCATCATGGCCCCTCTGGCGTGGTTTCCTCGCCTGAAGCACGGGACCGCGGCGGAGCGGGCCAACTGGCGCCTCATCGGCAGCGGCGAAGGGATTCACTGGCCGGATCTGGATGAGGACATCAGCGTCGAAAGCCTTCTTGCCGGCCGCAGGTCTGGTGAAACGCAGGAGTCTCTTCTACGCTGGCTTGAGGCCCGCAACGCGGCCGGCTGAACAGGGCGTTCCGGGCTTCGGCCAAGACTGGGCCACGCCTGAGCGCCTCGCCTGCGCCCCATTGAGCCGCCCGCAACGACAAAGGACAGGCAGAGCGCACTCGCGGCTGCTCGGACGCCTTCGTTTGGGGCCCTCACAACAACACCTCTCCTAGTCGCCAGGCCGATTGGGTTCTTCTATCACCCATCGCTCCATATCCTGCAATAGCTCGCCTACCGGCAGTCGCTCGATGTCCCGGTTCGAGAACCCGCGCCGTGTCAGATCATCACTGTTTTGGGCCATGAACTCCAGGAACGCCAGCCAGACACGCGAAGGTCCAGGCGCCCTCAGCCTGGCCTGATTATCAAGCCAATTGCGAACCTCGGCGACCAGACTCACTGGCGATCCTCCGTGGACCGCGATATCGGAGTTCGACAGGTCCGACAGCGCCGCCTGATAGCGGTACCGCTCCGTCTCCAAAACGAGGCATCGCTTCTCTCTCTGCTCACCGGTCCCAAACAACCTGCACCCGACATCGATGCCAAGTTCAAACGGCATGTTCAGGCGGTAGTATTCGCCTGCCTCGCGAGCCTGCAACCGCGAAAGGTCGTGGATTGCGTACTTGGATGATCGGATCAGTTCCACGATCTTCTCGATCCGCGGCGCGCCGGAATCGAGCGTCTCCAGAGAGATCCTGGGTCTGAAGCCGAGGTAGAAGATAGTGAATAGTAACGGGCGCAGCAGGTGGAGGTACTCGTCATCGAATGGGCAGTTCACGAAGACGTTATCGTTGAAGCCCATTGGCGGACTTAAAGGCTTGCCAGCGGCGGTGCGGGATCGCGATCATAGCTGCCCCGCCAGCGGATCGTGCCATCACGGCGATGCACGTAGAGCGAACTGCCGGCCTTACGCGCCATTTTCCGTGCGTAGGCGACCGCATCGGACTGCGATTTGAACACGCGGCTTGCCCGTGATGCGCCCGAACGGAGAACAGCCCAATCGCCCCGGCTGTTTGGAGCTACATGGAATCTTGCGGTGGTCATCTCGTTCCTGCCCTCATTGTAAGCCTCTCCTCCCACAAATCCAAGCTGAGCAAGGGCCGGGAGATCACATTCGGATACACTACTGATCGGGTAGCCGTGTTCGTGGCACGTTTTGAGTGCGCGGAAGGCGACGGCGAGGGAGCGCAGGCAATATGAAGGAGGCATCGGCGAAGAAATCGGATGAAAGTTTGCGTCCGGAGTACGATCTCTCCAAGTTGAAGGGAGGGGTCCGCGGCAAGTACCACAAGCCGGCCGCCGCCGGCAGCAACCTGATGTTGATCGAGCCGGATCTCGCCGAGGTGTTTGGCGATGCCGAATCGGTCAACCGTGCGTTGCGGCTCCTGGTCGATACGGCAGCCGCGGCAACTCCGCCCCGCCGAACCGGCGCATCCGGCAAATCGCATCGAAAGCCCCGCCGCGCCTGACAGATTTGTCCCCACGCGACCCCTGACGTCACCACTGCTTTGGGATCTCATCCTAAAGGAGGGAGGGCTGATGGGCCGCTGGCCCACAGGAATCCATGAAAAGCGCGCCCGATCGGTGAGGCCGCGAACGCAGAGAGCGGGTTTCAGCCGCTATTTTCGAAGGAAGGCCACCTACATAACCATGACCCTTACGCTCATCGTTTCCGCAGTTGTCGTCGCAACGATTCTACCCGCCACCGCCCAACAACCAAGCCCCGCCGCCCAGGCCCGCACAGCCGTCGCCGGGCTGGCCGCGAAACTGAAAACCCTCCTCGGCGACGAACTCGCCAAGGGCGGTTTCGATGGCGCTGTCGTCGCCTGTTCGACCAGCGCGCAAAAGGTCACCCGTGAATTCGCCGCCCAGTCCGGCGTCGATATCCGCCGCGTCACCCTGAAAGCTCGCAATCCGGCCAACGCGCCCGACGCCTGGGAACGCGCCCAGCTCGGCAAACTCGAAGCCGCGCTCAAATCCGGCCAGCCGCTGCCCGAAGAGGTCCTGGCGGCGATCGACCAAAACGGCGTGAAAACGCACCGTCTGCTGAAGCCCATCACGATCCAGGGGATGTGTCTCTCCTGCCACGGCTCCGCCGCCCAGATTCCGGAGACGGTCAAAAAGCAAATCGCCAAGTCCTACAAGCAAGACTTGGCGACGGGCTACAAAGCGGGCGAGTTGCGCGGGGCGTTTAGTGTGAAGATTCCGGACCGGGCTTCACTGGCGCGCTGACGTCGCGCTCGATTTCAACCTGGGATGAAGGACGCCGGGACCCGGTGTCGCAGGTGTCCGCCATTCAAGTCGGGACCCCGAGTCGCGGCAGAATGAACTTCATCAGCAGGAAGTAGAACAGAACCGCCAGCGGCAAGATGATGTAGTCGGGCATGTGTACACTTCTTATGATGCCGGGTGAGGCGGAATGGTCACAACGGGAACATGGGATTCGCGCAGCGTGCGCTCTGTCACCGACCCAAGCAGCAGCCGCTGCAATCCCGTCCGCCCGTGCGTGCCCATGACGATCCACGGCTTGGGCAGTTTCGCCGCCAGCGCGTGAATCGCTTCCACCGCCGGCCGTTCGTCAATCACCACCTCGGCGGTAACGCCCGCCAGATGCGGCGCAGCCCATTCGTTCAGGTGGCGGGCGGCCTCCTCACGCACCGCGGCTAGTTGCCGCTGGATCTCGACTGCCGTGCCTTCGGTCATGTAGGCGGGCACCTCAATGTGCGTGGCGTGCAGCAGCACAAGCGGGACGCTGGCCAGCGCCGCCAGTTTCGCCGCGGCATCGAGCGCGCGGGCCGAGCCTTCGCTGAAATCAACCGGGCAGAGTACGCTTTGAAAGGGACAATTCGACATCATGGTCTCCGTATGTGAAGATGCGTTTGACGCGCCCGGCGTGACGTGCGCGCAGTCCAATTGCGGGAGGGACGAACAATGAGCGAAACAATGAAACCCGGAATGATCGGCTGGATCGACCTGACCGTCGATGACGCCCCGCGTCTTCGCGATTTCTACGCCCGCGTCGCGGGTTGGAAACCCGAACCCGTCGCCACGGGCGGTTATGACGACTTCAATATGACCCACCCCGAGACCGGCTTGCCCGTCGCCGGCGTCTGCCACCGGCGCGGACCAAACGAACTCCTGCCGCCGGTCTGGATGATATACATTGTCGTCAAGGATCTGGAAACGGCTCTGGCCGAGGTCGAGGCGGCTGGGGGCAAAATCGTCAAGCGGCCCGCCAAGCCGGGCCCGGGCCACGCCGTGATCCAGGACCCAAGTGGCGTGTTTTCATCACTTTACCAGGCTTCTTAGGCCGGGATGGGTTCGTTTGGTCAAAGTCCCGGCGAGGCCGGGCGGACGTCCCGAACCGTGGCCGACCAGGCCGGTCCGCCCCGTGAAGCCGAGAATGAGTCATTCTCGACGGTCAAGGCAAGATCCACCGGCTCAGTAGGTTTCAACTCCGCGGCCCGTGCCGAGAACCGCCACGCCTTCGCCTGAATGGGTATACCGCCGTTCTGGGCGAAGTGAAGACGAAGATGATCGCGATCCCGCCCAAAGCACTCCGGTGCGCACGCCATCCGCGCGTCCTTGACCAGGAAAACCGGCGCGCGGTTGCCCAACCCGAACGGCGCCAGCGACAGGATTTCGCTCACCGCCGCGTCGTTCAACTCCGACAGATGAAGTTCGGCATCCAGCGCGCGCTCCGGTTCCAGCCCCTCACGGCCCAACTTCTCCTTGACGTACTGGTTGAACCGGATTCGCAGTTCGTCGACCCGGTGCCGTTCCAAGGTCAACCCGACCGCCTGCTTGTGCCCGCCGAATCGAACGAACAGATCCGGCATCGTCTCCAGAGCTTCCAGGAGATGGAACGAAGCGATCGACCTGCCTGAACCCTGAGCATACCCGGACGCCTCATCGAGACCAAGCACCAGCACCGGCCGGTTGTACGTCTCGGCCACCCGGCTCGCCACGATGCCAACCACGCCCCGGTGCCACTCCGGCTCGAAAAAGACCAGACCCGCATCATCCGGGCCGGGCGGGGAGACGGCGAAGCGGTCGAGGATGCTGGCGGAGACGGTTTCGCATGTCCGTTGGCGCTCGGCGTTCAAGGCGTCGAGGCGCGATGCGATGGCTTTGGCGCGCAGTTCGTCCGAGGTGAGGAAAAGCTCAAGCACTTCGGACGCGTTGTCCATCCGCCCGGCGGCATTGATTCGCGGCGCGATGCGGAAGCTGATGTCGGTGGACGAGACCGGCTGCGCGGGATCCAGCCCCGCCACATTAAGCAATGCGCGGAGACCAGGATTGCGGGTACGCGCAAGCCCGGCCAACCCGCGCTGAACGATAATTCGGTTTTCGCCCGTCAGGGGAACGACATCGGCCACCGTGGCGACGGCGACCAGCATCAGGAATGAATCGCAGAACCGGACGATGCGGTCCGGCGCCCAGCCTTCCCGCTCCATCAGCGCCTGGATCAGTTTGAAGGTGACGCCGGCGCCGCAAAGGTTCTTGTTCGGGTAGCCGCAACCGGGCTGATTCGGATTGAGGATCGCGGCGGCGGGCGGAAGTTCCGTGTCGGGCAGGTGGTGGTCGGTAATGATGACATCGATGCCGAGCGCGCGGGCATGTTCGATGGCGGCATTGGCGCGGATGCCCGTATCGACGCTGATCAGCAGCGTGACGCCATCCCGCTTGGCCTGTTCGAGGACCCAGGACTGGATGCCGTAGCCGTCCTTCAGCCGGTCGGGAACGTGCAGCGATGCCTTCAGTCCGGCCAGTTCGAGCATCTTGCCGAGGATCACCAGCGACGTTGTGCCGTCAACGTCGTAGTCGCCATAGACGAGCACCTTCTCCCTGGTCCGGATGGCCTGGCGGATGCGCTCGACGGCCTTCTCCATATCCTTCATCTGGAAGGGGTCCGTGAGGTCGGAGAGCTTCGGGTGGAGGAACCGTTCAACCTCGGCCGGATCCTGGATGCCGCGGCTCCACAGTACGCGCGCCGCAGGCAACTGCAAGCCGCAACGGGCGGCCAGCCTTGTTGCTTCCTCTTCCGGCGTCTGTGGAAGCGTCCAGCGCATTCCTAGTTTTTCGAAAAATAGCCGCCGAAGTTGTCAGGGCCTTCTTCGATACCGGGCAGGAAGTCTTCGAGTTCGTCGAGGATGTCCTGCCACTCTTCATACCAGTCGGTGTGCACCTGATAGAGGTACAGCCGGCCCTCGAAGTCGAACGACATCTCGACGGCGCAGGTCAGTCCTTCGTAGATGGACAGTTCCTCGATGCGGCGCTTCAGGCTGCGCTGCTCGGTGCGGTCGAGTTCGGACTCGCTCAACTGTTCGAGCGCCTCCTCGCGGTGCATGCTGGAGAACTCGCGGACATGCAGGTGAATCAGCCGTATGCCCAGTTGCAGCGCGCTGTCGAGAAAGGGCTTGAACTCCGGATGGCGCTCGGTGTCCCAGTAGACCACTGGCGCATCATCGCCCGCGCGGGTGAGGCAGCGGAAGACAACGAAGTGCTCGGCCTCCAGATAGCTCTGGACTTCCTCATGGAGAGTATTCAGGTTCGGGCGGAGAGACATACGTATCAACCTCCCCTATTATCTTTGCGCCATAACCAGGATTTCGTCGCGGCCCGCCAGTTCACGCGCAGCCGGAGTGACGATGGTCTTGGGACCGATGTAGATCTTCTTGTTCTGCCCCATGGCCGTGCGCACATCGGCTTCACAGACGAAATCGACGGTGATTTGCGGCGCCGGCACCTCGGCCTTCTTCGGCGGCTCAGCGGCCATGGGCGGCGGTGGCACAAAAGGCGCGGGCGCTGGCGCGGCCGCTTTCGGCGCCGGCGGCAATGGGCATCCGCAGGTTGGCGCCGGGGTGGCCGGAGGGCGGCGGCGGGCAAGGAAGCGGTCCACCACGCCGGCGACGACTTCAGCCGCCGCGGGCGCGGGTCTGGGAGCGGGAGCGGCGACCGGCAGCGTACGCGCAACAGCGGCGCTGACAGCCGGTCCAGAGACCGCAATACCCTTCGCCGCCAGGTACTTCTCAACGGCCGAGACCAGGGCGGCCCGGTCGATTCCGGCCGCGGCGGCAGGCGCTTGCGCCGGGGCTCCACCGTCGGCGAACGCCTCTTCCGGAGTGCGGATGGCGTAGGCGATCCGCTTGATGTTGATGAGGTGGAGCGGCCCGACGTTATCGGACGTGATATTGCCGGCGATCGCGCCGCAACCGAGCGTCATGGCCACTTGCAGGCCTGTCGTGACGCCGGTCGAGCCCTGCGGCGACGCCGTGTTGACCAGGACCCTGTACGCCGGCATTTGAAGGCCGAACTTCCTCACCTTCGCGTCGTCGTTGGCGAAGATCACGCAGGTATGGCCAATGCCGCCAAAGCGCAGAACTTTCTCGCAGGCGTCCGCGCCTGAACCGAACGAATCCACGAACAACACCGCCAGCACCGGCGACAGTTTCTCGGCCGAAAGCGGATGCTCCTTGCCGACCCCATGGATCTCGGCGGCCAGGATGGTCGCATCGGCGGGAATCTCGAAGCCGGCCATCTGGGCGATCTTCTGGGGCGACTGGCCGACACATTCGGCGCGCACGGTCGTACCGTGCGTGAACAGCGTCTGCTCAATGGCTACGCGCTGGGCGTCGTTGAGCAGAAACGCCTTCTGTTTCTTCAGCTCGTCGAGAACGCGGCCGCGGATCGAGTTCTCCGCGACCAGGACCTGTTCCGATGAGCAGACCGTGCCATAGTCGAACTTCTTGCCGGCGACCACCTTGGCCACCGCCTCAGCCACGTCAAAGGAAGGATCGAGCAGAACGGGGACGTTGCCGGGGCCGACGCCGAAGGCGGGCTTGCCGGAAGAGTAAGCCGCGCGGACGATACCCGAGCCGCCGGTCGACAGAATGACGCCGGTCTTGGGGTGGCGCATCAGGGCGTTGGTCCCGTCCAGCGACGGGTTATTGATGCACTGGATGATGCCTTCGGGCGCGCCGGCCTTGCGGGCGGCGTCGATCAAAACGGCGGCGGTCGAGCAGGTCGAGTTCTTCGCGTGCGGATGCGGGCTGAGGACGACGGCGTTGCCGGCCTTGATCGAGATGACGCTCTTGTAGATCGCCGTGGAGGTCGGGTTGGTGGTGGGCAGAATGGCGGCGACGACACCCACGCCGACGCCCACTTCAATCACCTTATCTTCGGGGCGCTCCCGCAAAATGCCGACGGTCTTCACTCCGCGGATGGAGCGGACCAGCAGGTCGGCGTTCAGGAGGTTCTTGGCGGTCTTATCCTCGACATTGCCCATGCCGGTTTCTTCAACCGCCATCTCGGCAAGTTGGCGCGCGTGGGCCCGTCCTGCGGCGCCCATCGCTTCGACGATGGCGTCAACCTGCGACTGCGAATAGCTTTGGAATACCTGGAAAGCCTGCCAGGCGAGTTCGACTTTCTGGCGGACCTCCTGGACGGAGACCAAATCCTGGTCGTGCAACATATCGAATCATCCCCCCTTGCCCGCGGTAATCCACGACTGCCGGCGGGACGCCAGGGGCGGCCCGGGGCAGAGTCCGGGAGAGGACTATTTGTCGTTCTTCCTCGCGCCGGGAATCACCTTCTCGATATCATCCGAGGGGTTTGGGATCACGTGAACGGCGATGAGCTCGCCCACGCGGCGCGCGGCGGCGGCGCCGGCGTCGGTGGCGGCCTTCACCGCGCCCACGTCGCCACGGACCGTGACGATCACATACGCCGCGCCGACAAACTCGCGGCCGGTGAGCGTGACATTGGCTGTCTTGACCATCGCATCGGCGGCTTCAATCGCGCCGATCAGGCCTTTGGTTTCGATCATTCCGAGGGCTTCCATCCAACCTCCTAAATACGCATGGGCATGCGTGGCTCCAGAATCTATCACGGTATCACAAACCGCGGGAGCGAACCATGTGCCAGGCCTCAAACCAGGCGCGCAGACCCTCGAACCGCCGGGAAAGCGGCCCATTCGTAAAACAGACCTGAATGTAGTGGATGAAGTCCGTTGATTTCCAAGGACTTCGAGTGGGTGCAATTTGTGGCGCTTATGGTATGATTAACAAATGCATATGGCCCCACAGGCGCCATGCGGCCACCTCCCCGGCCGGACACACGAGCCAGCGGCGCAGTAACAGCCCCGCATGGCCGGCTCTCGGACGAGCCGCTCACGCCGACGTCAGGCGATACCAAATACAGACGACAAACAGACAAAACAATTTTGAGATTCAATACAGGAGCTTTGCGATTGACCAGATTGATTTCGAGAGGCTTAGTCCTGGTGGCAGGACTGGCAGCCGTATTGGGGCACGCGGATCCGGATTCGCTCCCCATGAGGCCGGCGGTCTCCACCGATCCGAGGCTGATCCGAATCAGGCAGTACTTCCTTGAGAGGGACTGCCCGGCCCATCAATATGCGGAGGATTTTGTCCTGGCGGCCGACCGCCATGACCTGGACTGGCGCCTTCTGCCCTCACTCTCCATGATCGAGAGCACGGGCGGCAAAGAGGCGCGCAACAACAACATGTTCGGCTGGGACAACGGGAACGTGCGGTTCATCACCCGCAGGGATGGGATCCATAAGGTCGCGTCCCGGCTGGCGGAGTCCCGCTACTACAAAGGCAAGACCCTGGACCAGACGCTGAGAACCTACAACCCGGCAAGCCAATACGGCAGGAAAGTCAAACTGGTGATGGCGCAGTTGGGACCGGCCAATCTGACGCCGTCGGGCGTCTTTTAGAGACCCGCTGAGTTCGCAGCGACAAAAAGCACGACAGAACCCCGATGGGCGGGGTTCTGTCCGCACTTAGCGCCCAAACAAAGGAGAGCCGGGAGCGGGGGACCCGATTCCCTCCCTCACCGAACTCTCTCGCCTTGGTTCGGGGTACAGGGGATTGTCCCACCACCCCCGGCTCCAGCCCGACCGGACCCTGAACAGCCGCCGACTGGCTGGAAACGCCAGCCGACTCAAAGTCCGGAACTCTTGAACAGGTGAGCCGGCCTACTCCATCATGCGGACGCCCATCACCAGTCCGCCAAAAACGATGATCGAGATGACAGCGACCACGACCCACTTGAGCATGCGCTCCTTGGTCGAAGTAACTTCCTGTTCGTCGTGCTTCATGCGGTCGTCGAGAGATTCAAACATGGATCCTGCCTCCCTTGTACGTAGGGTTTGATGCCGTGGTGATAAGATCGAGCAACCCTATTCTAAACCTATGCGCGGCGAATTCAAGGCTTTTCTCAGGCCTGTGCCGTAACATGGGCAGGCTCGCCTCGATTGGCCCTCGCTGGCGGCCGTGGCGGGACTGGTTGCGGCGCGCCATGGGAGAGTAGCCCACTATCGAAAGTCGCGCCTGGAAACCCGCTCTGTCGAAAAACGGGCCTGGTTGCTTGGGGGAGGACGGGCTGAAGCCCTTCGCAGGCTGAACAGGCCGCTGAAAAAAAGGCTCCGCCCTGCCGGAAACGGCCAGAATCTGGCATCGCTCGAACGAAGAATCAACAACTTGCGGGTGTTGCCGAGTGCCAATCGGACCCCGCAGAAGGTTTTTCAGCAGCCTGTGAAGCCTGCCCCACCGGCGTGGCATGGATTTCATGGATATTTGTGGGCCTGCTGCTCATGTGCACTCCGATTTGCCGCCGGATGCTGGAGGCTACTTGCCTCCCGCAGCCAGGGCCTGCTCCACTTCGGCGGTCATGCGTTGCTTCAGTTCGGCGTGAAGGCTGCCCGTGGCCGGTCCCGAAAAGCCCGCATGGATGGCGACGACGCGATGCGCACGGTCGATGATGATCGACGACGGGAAGGCGCTGAAGTTGACCAGTTGGGGCAGGGCCTTCTGGACCTGGCCGTCTTCGGTCGATCCGGCCAAGAGGGTGAGATAGGGGATGTTGTGGCGGCGGCTGAAGGCGCGGACCTGAGTGATGTCAACGGCTGGATCCCCGGTGTATTCAAAGGCGAGCGCAACGACTTCCAGTCCAGCCCGACCATGGCGTTTGTAGAGTTCGGCGAGGAACGGCGCTTCGTCGTGGCAGTTCGGGCACCAGGATCCCATGATGGTGATGACGACGGCCTTGCCCTTGAATCGTGGATCGGCAAGCGTGACGGGGTTGCCGTCCAGGTCCTTGGCGAAGAACAGGAACGGCTCCTTGGGGTCGAGGACGCGGGTGACGAGGCTGAAGTCAGGCATCGACGCGCCGTCGCGGACTCCGTTGAAGCGGGTTCGCCCGTCGATCATGCCGGAGAGCTTGCCGGACTCGTCAATCGCCAACTGAACTTGAGTGGCGCGGACCAGATCGAAATGGGTCAGCGTAGCCTGGTTGCCCGACACTACGCCGGCGAGTGTGCCGAAGTCGCCATCAACGCGAAGGATCGTGCCTATGAGCCTGCCGCCGGACATCTGGAAGCGCGCCCTCATGCCGGCGCCTCCGCCGGCCGGCGTCAGGATCCAGTCGCCCGAGAACGGCGATGGCTCCGGTTTCGCAGCTTTCGCCGGCTGAGCCGGACGGGCGGAGAAGGTGCGTTGGAACGGGCCGGTGCGGGTGCGGCGAGTGTAGAGACCGCGCAACTGGCCCGCATCCATGGAGGCGTCGAGCGAGGCGTCATAGAAGTCCCACTTCACCAGCAGGCGGCTGCCTGTAAATGCCGCCGATGTGGACCAGATGGGGCGGTCGCCGTCGAGCACGGCAGCACGGAGTTTCTGGCCCGCGCCTTCGAATCGCATCTGGAAACCGATCTCACGGGTGCCGGCGGTGACCGAGGCATCCCACAGACCTTTGGGCGATTGGGCCAGGCTTAGCCCGGCGGTCAGCAAGAAAAGCGCGTACTTCATTCCTGACTCAAAGTGTATGGGTTCCCGGGCCACTTGTGCTTGGGGTGGCGGCGAATCGGATCGGTGGGAGGCGGGATGAAGGGGCCTGTCTTTGAGAATGAACCGGCGAGGGCGATAGACTAGGGCCATGTCCACTCAAGGCTGCTCGTTCCACGCACCCATTCGCCACCTCTTCGGACCCGGACCCTCGCCCGTTCACCCTCGCGTCTATGAGGCCATGCGCGAGCCCATCGTCGGCCACCTGGATCCGTACTTCTTCCAGATCAACGAAGAGATCCGCGCCCTGCTGAATCTCTGCTTCGGGACGAAGAACGATTTCACGATGGTCATCTCCGGCACAGGCAGCGCCGGCATGGAAGCGGCCGTGGTGAACTTCATCGAGCCCGGCTCGAAGATCGGCATCTTCGCCAACGGCTATTTCTCGGACAGACTGACCGAGATGGCCAAGCGGCAGCGGGCCGAGGTCGTGCGACTGGAAAAGCCTTGGGGCGAGGTTTACAGCGACGAGGAGGCGGCCGAGTTCATCGCCCGCGAGAAGCCCGCGGTGGTCGCGTTCGTCCAGGCCGAGACATCGACCGGCGCATACCAGAAGGGTCACGGCATCGCCAAGGCGGCTCGGGAGAATGGCGCGCTGGTCATCATGGATTGCGTGACGAGTCTGGGCGGCATGCCCGTGGACGTGGACGCCGCCGGAATCGACATCGCTTACAGCGGTACGCAGAAGGCGCTGGGGTGCCCTCCAGGGTTGGCGCCGATCACCGTTTCACCGCACGCGGTCGAGTGGCTGCGCCAGCGCAAGACGACGCCGGCAAGCTGGTATCTGGATCTGAAGTTGCTGCTTGATTATTACGAGAGCGCCCACCGCTACCATCACACGGCACCAATTTCGATGTTCTATGCGCTGCGCGAATCGCTGGAACTGGTGAAGGAAGAGGGACTCGAAGCGCGGTTCCAGCGGCACCAAACGAACCATCAGGCGTTCGTGGACGGACTCGCCGCCATGGGCGTCGAAATGCTGGTCGCGCCGGAGCATCGCCTGTGGACGCTCAATACGCCGCTGGTGCCCGAAGGCGTCAACGACCTCGCAGTGCGGAAGAAGCTGATGGCGGATTATTCGATCGAAATCGCCGGCGGCCTCGGACCGCTAGCAGGGAAAGTGTTCCGCATCGGGACGATGGGTTATGGATCGTCGGCTGGGAATGTCGAGATGCTGCTCAACGCGCTCAAATCGGCTTTGGGGTAGATAGTCCATGCCACACCACGCCTCACTGGCTTCTTGCGAGAGTGGTCTCGCCGAATTGAAACGCCACGGCTGCTTGGCAGGACTCATCTGCGACGAGTGCAGGAATCTGCACGACATCCGCTTTCAGAAGGTTGAGGCCTGCGTCGCCGAGTATGCTTCTGCCCAAGTTCTGAACGTGCTTTCCGCGCAGCATGTCAACGATGTCACTGCCTTGGCTTGGTCGACGCGCAACTTGTTTGAATGTGCGCTGATCTACCACTGGGTCTGCTCTCGTGTCCAACCGCTAGTAGAGCTCGACGGGTGGCTTGCGAAGGACGAACTCGATGTTCTTGATTCGCTCGACAACTTGCGCAAGAAAGCTACCCCCGGCTACGTGCCTGACCAGGAGATCGTGGACCGGAGACAGTCAGTGGAGGCTCGAATCAAGCAAGCAAAGAAGGGCACTCCAAAGTACCTGAGGATCGAGGAACTAGTCAAAGACCCGAAAGTGAATCGAAAGGATGAGTACGATGCCAAGTTCAAGGTGCTCTCAAAGCTCACGCATTGCTCTCCATACTCCATGTTTGAACGGAGATCCGATAACTGGGGTGCGCCAGCCCGTTTACTGCTTGAATGGGCGACTGTGTACTCTCTCGAAATCGTTTGCCGGCTTGGGTTGAGTGCTCGATCGAGTTGGATCAATCAGGATCAGGCGAAGACAGAATTGAAGAGCAGATCAATCCTTTAGTTCGGGATTGCCGCCGCATTCCCTGATGGCATCCAGCACCTGTCTCACGATCTTCGGATGAAGAACAACGCCCCCGTGGAAGGGGACGACGACCCGGCACCCAGCCTGATAGTAGATTCGATGACTCCCCTTCGTGCGGAGGAGAGTGAAGCCTGCGGCAATCAGCATCCGGTGGGCATCATGGGCATTCCACCGGGGGAGCTTAGGCATTCACTTCGACAGATGTCGTGAGGATCTCACGGCTCAGCAGCAGGTCCCTCTCATCCCCTGTCAGCGTCTCAAGGTAAAGCTCGATGGCTTCCTTGATGTTGGCGATCACTTCTTCCAGCGTCGCGCCTTGAGTCTGACAACCCTTCAGTTCAGGAGACCAGGCGTAGAAGCCGTGCTCATCCTTTTCGATCACGACACTCGCTTTCCTGCTCATGACTTCAGTCTAGCGCCCCGGGGCTGGTTGTCAGAAGCAGCAGCCGGATCAATAAGCCCAGCGCCAGAGATTCGAACCCGCGGTAAAACCGGCGCCGACGGCGGTGAATAGCACCAGATCGCCCTTCTTGATCTTCCCTTCGGCGATGGCGTCGCGCGTCGCCAGAGGGATCGTCGCGGCTGTGGTATTGCCGTAGCGCTCGATGTTGATCATCACCTGCTCGGGCTTCATGCCCAACCGGTGAGCGGCCGAGTTGATAATCCTGACATTGGCCTGGTGCGGGATCATCACCTTGACGTCGGAGGACGGGATGCCGCACTTCGCCAGTAGTTCGGCGCTGATGTCGCCCATCCGGCGCACGGCGAACTTGAAGACCGCCTGGCCGTCCTGATCGACGTAATGGAGCTTCTTGGCGACCGTCTCGGCCGAAGCCGGCTGACGGCTGCCGCCGGCGCGCATCTTTAGCGCCTCTCCGCCAGAGCCGTCGATCTCATTCTTGAAGCCGACAAACCCGGGCTCGCCCTCTTCAGCGGGTTCGATGAGCATCGCGCCGGCTCCGTCACCGAACAGAACGCATGTCGTGCGGTCCTCATAGTCGATAATTCGCGACATGGTGTCGGCGCCGATCACCAGGACCTTTTCGTGCGTTCCGGCGCCGACCAGGTGGGCGGCGGTGGTGAGTCCGTAGACAAAACCGGAACAGGCCGCGATGAGGTCGAATCCCCAAGCCTTCTTCGCCCCGATCTGGTGCTGCACCAGGCACGCCGTGGACGGGAACATGTGGTCCGGCGTCACGGTGCAGACGATAATGGCGTCGAGTTCCTCGCCCGGGATGCCGCGCTGTTCGAGGGCGGCCTTTGCCGCCTGAACGGCCATGTCGGACGTGGCCATGTCCGGATCGGCGATGTGGCGCTCGCGGATGCCGGTCCGTTCGAGAATCCACTGATCCGACGTATCCACCATCTTCGCCAGTTCGTCGTTGGTAAGCACGCGCGGCGGCACATAGCAGCCCAGCGCGCTGATTTTAACGTTACGCAAGAAGCCTCCACTCGATGGCCCCGCCCCGCCGGGATAGGGTCCGGAAGACGGCGGCCTTCGCGCCCCAAGGGAAAAGGCGCAAAACTCCATTGATATGCTATTCGGAAGAGGGATGCAAGTTATCCAACTCAATCTGTTCGGGGACGGCGAGGATTCGCCAGAGGCTGGAGACCGTTTCCGGGAGACTGCCAACGACGTGTTCACCCGCGTTTACCGGCAGAAGGCGATCCGCGCGAAGAAAGCGTCGAAGGGCGTCTCGGCCGAGGTCGTCTACCGGCCCTGGGCCAACGCCAACGGCAGGATCCACCTCGATGGGCAGATCTTGCGCGTGCATCTTTCCGACCTTTGGCGGTCTGCGCCGGCCGGAGTGGTCGAATCGCTGGCCGAGATTCTGGTCTCGAAACTCTTCCGCCACAAGGTAAGTTCCGAACATAGCGGCCGGTACCGTGAATGGGTTAACACCGAAGTGGTGCATGGGGAGATGGTCCGGCTGCGGCGGGAGCGTGGCCGCAAAAGCTTCGCCCCGGCCCAGGGCGAGTGCTATGACCTGGACGCTCTCTTCGACCGGCTGAATGGATCGTATTTCGAGGCCGCCCTGAGCAGGCCCAGACTGGGCTGGAGCCGCGGCCTCTCATCGTCGCTACTGGGACACTACGATCCACCCCACCATGCCATCGTCCTCAACCGGGTTCTGGATGCTCCGCAGATGCCGCCCCTGGTGGTCGAATTCGTGCTGTACCACGAGATGCTGCATATCCGCTTCCCGGTCGAGTTGCGCTCGGGCCGCCGGCACATCCACACGCGACCGTTCCGCGCAGCCGAGAAGCTGTTTCACGGCTATGAAGAGGCCAAGCGGTTCATCCGCCAGAGGAACTGGCGGCAGTTTTGACCGCCGGGATAAGCCGGTTCGGGTCAGGCTGCAGCGTAGCTTTGTGATCGCACTGAAGCGGTGAGTCCGTCCAGCGAACCGACCAGGATGCTGGCATCCACCCGGGAGACGCCAAGTTGGAAGCCCAGTGTCTGGAGGTGAATCCTCCACAGCGCCAGAGTGAACCGCACTTTCTGGCGGAACAGTTCTTCCCGCAATTCACGGCCGGCGGCCCCTGCCGAGACCATCAGCTGGCCGAGGGCCTGAAGACGATTGAAGTCGGCCGCCATTTCGCGCAGGTACTGGCGCATCAGCACCACGCGATTGCGCCGGAACTCAGCCCGCATCCTGCGGTCGCAGCCTTCAAGCGAAGCGATGTAGTCGAAATCCTTCGGTGAAAGCAACCGCAGCACCGGCGAGTAGCGTTCAGGACGAAACGCATTCCACCAGGCGAGGTCGACATCGAAGACCTTCCGCGTCGCCACCAACCGGTTCAACAACCAGCCAAGCGCAATCGCCAGGACCAGGGACGCGCTCACAATCAATGCAAGTGGGCTCATCTGTCACCTCACGGATTTGACGCTTCATCGTATCTCGAAATCGTCTTTTCTGCAATTGACTTCTGCAACGCCGTGGGGAATGGTTGGGGAAATTACGAATTCTTCACCGATTGGACCATTGCGTTGATCGCATTCAACTGCCCCAGCAGCCTCGCCTGATCCTCGGTAGACCTCGGTACCGCACCGCGAGGCAGGACCCGCTCGCCGGCTGTCCCAAGATAGGCGACCCAGCAGCCGAAGACTGCCGCTGATGCGGCCATGATGACGGTGCCCGCCGCGTCCACCACTGCCGCGCCGCCGAACACCCGCATGGCGATTCCGGCACACGTGGTTGACATCAATGTGCACAAGCCGAACGAGTAGGCGACCACGTTACGCTTCAGCGGGACCGGGAACCAGAGGACAAAGCCGATCAGGGCGACAAGAAAGCACAGAACGACGACTGCAACCCAGGCCTCGAACAGCAGTACGAATCGCAGGATCGGGAACGGTTCTCCCGTTACCTTGGACCCCGCACGAAAGTAGAGGTATGCGAACAGCGCACCGGCTGCCACCGTCAGACCCAAGGTTCGCCTTCCCAACACGGCAATCCCGTTGTAGGCTTCGAAAGCCAGGCGGTAAATCTCCAGGCCGGCCCACGCCGTAAGCCCGTAAACAACCGGTGTTGTCACGACATACGTCCAGGCGTAGTTCGAGTGGCCGGACTGAAAGTACATCAGCAGCGCCGACCGTGCCGGCATGAAGAGGAGATACGCCGCCAGAGCGGGATAGATCGCCCCCAACTTCGCACCCAGCAGCCTGACCGCCGCGGCCGCGGCCAGCACCGCATTCAAATACCACATCAGGGACTCGATGACACTCAGATCCAAGGGGCGCCTTCCAAGACAGAGGGCGGGAGCACGGCTCCCGCCCTCTGATGATATCAATACGGTTGCGTCCCGCCTCCAACCCGGTAGCGCCAGCGCATGGCACTGGCGCCCTCTTCCGGCCTGGGCGGTTGAGACCCTTCCGGACGCTACCAGGCCGGCGGCGGCTCAGGCGGGCAGGGGAAGCATCTCGGGATCGGATCCTGATGCTGAATCATCACGCTGAATGCCGGCGCGGCCAGCAGAAGGACAAGCAGGATTCTCTTCATGGTTGTTTCGGGCTCCTTTGGATTTTCAAGTTGACAGCGGTCTCGAACAAAGGCTAACTTCATATCAGTAGCGTCCGGCTATCGCTTCGCGGCCCGTTGATAACCTCTCTGCTGTC
>CAZLDN010000008.1:0-68825 GCA_964558355.1 uncultured Candidatus Solibacter sp. | reverse complement strand
CGCCTAAAAACCCTCCAAGACCACCTAAAACGCCTCCACCGCCACCCCAAAACCCGAACCGTCGCCGCAACCTCCCCTCGCCCGACCCGGTCTGTTGCTCAAGCGCAGCGTAAACCAGGGGTATTGAACCTGTCCTGAGGGCAATCATGATCAAGAATGGCTGACATTGTTTTGGCGTAGGGTCATTCTCGCGAACACCCGCCCGGCGCTGGGCCGCGAGGTGTCAGGACTCAACCGTGCCCTCAAGCGAAGGGCCGCCTTCCCTGCGGGGACGACGGCCCGGATGGACTTGAAGCTTTCCTAGAACGGATAAAGGACGCTTGCCGGTTCGTTTTCCGCTTCTGCGGCGGCTCCGACTGTGGCGTGTTCGCTCTCGGCGGAGTGCTTGCGATAGAACAGGCCGGTTTCGCCGAGGTAGACCTCGTATTCGGCGCCCTTTTCGAGATTGCCCTGGATGAGCATCTCGGACAGCGGGTCCTCGATGTACTTCTGCAGCGCGCGGCGTAGCGGGCGGGCGCCATAGCTGCGGTCGGCGCAGGTCTTATCGAGGATGTAGCGGGCGGCGTCTTCGGCGAGCTTGACCGTGACCTGCTTGGCGACGAGATTCAAATTGATCTGTTCGACCAGGAGGTTCATGATCTTGAGCAGGTCCTCGTCGACGAGCGAGGTGAACAGAATGACCTCGTCGAGGCGGTTGAGGAATTCGGGATTGAACGCCTTCTTGACCTCGGCGTGGACCATCTCTTCGACCTTCGTCGGGATGCCCGCGACGGGCTGAGCGGCGAAGCCCATCCCACCCTTCTTGTCCAGAAAACGGGCGCCGAGGTTCGAGGTCATGATGATGATGGTGTTCTTGAAGTCCACCGTATTGCCGAGCCCGTCGGTGAGCTGGCCGTCCTCGAACACCTGGAGTAGGATGTTGTACACATCCGGGTGGGCCTTTTCGATTTCATCCAGAAGGATGATCGAATACGGCGCGCGCTTCACGCGCTCGGTCAACTGGCCGCCCTCTTCATAGCCGACATAGCCCGGAGGCGAGCCGATCAACTTCGATACCGAGTGCTTCTCCATGAACTCGGACATGTCGAAACGGATGAGCGATTTCTCGGTGCCGAATAGGAAATCGGCCAGGGCGCGCGCGACCTCGGTCTTGCCGACGCCCGTCGGTCCGAGGAACAGGAAGCTGCCGGCCGGGCGCTTGGGCGATTTCAGGCCGGCGCGTGAACGGCGGATGGCCCGGGCCAAGGCGGAGATGGCCTTCTCCTGGCTGATGACGCGCTTATGCAGTTCCTCTTCGATGCGGATGAGCTTGGCGACCTCTTCCTCGCGGATGGCGGTCATGGGGACGCCGGTCCAGCGGGCGACGACATCCTCGATATCGTCCTTTGTAACGATGCCGGTGGAGGAGTCGTCCAGATTGAACTTTTCGCGGAGTTGGCGCAGGGTTTCGCGCTCCTTGCGCTCCTCGTCGGAATAGAAACGCGCCTTCTCGAACTGGTGGTTGGCGATGGCCGTTTCCATCCGGTGGACAGTGAACTTGATGCGCTTCTGGACGTCGGCGATCTCGGGCGGCAGCGTGGTCTGGCGAAGCTTGACGCGGGCGCCGGCTTCGTCGATCAGGTCGATCGCCTTGTCGGGCAGGAATCGGTCGGGGATGAAGCGCGAGGACGAGAAGACGGCGGTTTCGATGGCGTCGTCGGTATAGGCGACTGCGTGGAACTTCTCGTAGCGTTCCTTGATGCCAAACAGGATCTTGCAGGCGTCGGCTTCGTTGGGCGGCTGGACCTTCACGGCCTGGAAGCGGCGTTCGAGCGAGCGATCCTTTTCAATCGACTTGCGGAACTCGCCAGGAGTTGTCGCACCGATGCATTGGACCTCGCCGCGCGAGAGAGCGGGCTTAAGGATGTTGGCCGCGTCGAGCGAACCTTCAGCCGAACCTGCGCCGACCAGGGTATGCAATTCGTCGATGAAGATGATGGCGTTCTGGTTTTCCATCAACTCCTTCATGATCGTCTTCAAGCGCTCTTCGAACTGGCCGCGGTACTTGGTGCCGGCGACGATGAGCGAGAGGTCAAGGGCGAGGATGCGCTTTTCGGCGAGGAAACTGGGCACGTCGCCGTCGGCGATCTTCTGCGCGAGGCCTTCGACGATGGCGGTCTTGCCGACGCCGGGTTCGCCGATGAGGACGGGATTGTTCTTGGTGCGGCGGCAGAGGATCTGGATGACGCGTTCGAGTTCGTAGTCGCGGCCGATGAGGGGGTCGAGTTGGCCCTCGGAAGCGATGTGCGTGATGTCGCGGCTGAACTCGCTGAGGAGGGAGCTTTCCTTGGGCTTGGCGGCGGTGGTGCGTTCAGAGGTGGTCCGGGAGATCTCCTCGCGGACGTTGGCCAGGCGCAGGCCGCGCTCGTGGAGGATTTCGGCGGCGAAGCACTTCTCCTCGCGCAACAGGCCGAGTAGCAGATGTTCGGTGCCGATGTGTTTATGCGTGAGACGTTCGGCCTCTTCGGCGGCGTAGGCGAGCACGCGTTTGCACTCGTGGCTGAGCGGCAGGTCGACCGAGGTGGAGACCTTTTCCCTGGCCGTGGCTTGGGCTTCGACCTGTTTGCGGATGGAATCGACGTTGGCCTGGGAACGCAGGAACCGGTTGGCCAGGGCCTTGTCCTCGCGATTCAGCCCCAGCAGAAGGTGTTCGGTTTCGATGTAAGGCGAACCGAACTGGCTGGCCTCGTAACGGGCAAAGAAGATGACCCTGCGGGCCTTCTCCGTGTATCGTTCAAACATCTGGTCTGCGCCTCTCTTTACCTTCGCTCGGCCCCTCGCTCAGGTTAACCGCCGTCGCTTGGGTCGAGTCCCCTTGATTGCATCAATGGACGTGACGGAATCCGCGCCGGACGTACCAGGGCCGGCGGGACAACCTCTGCGCGTTTCATGGCAGCGCGCATCACATCGATTCCCTGCGCGCATCGGACAGCGCGCCTTCTCTTAATTCCCTGCGCGCATCGGACAGCGCGCCTTCTCTTAATTCTAAGATGCGCGGCGCCCTGGCGGCGAATGCAGGATTGTGTGTGACATAGATGGATGTCAGCGAAAAGTCATGGTGCAAGCGTTCTAAGAGGTCGATCACCTTCATCCCGGTGCGTTCATCAAGGTTGCCGGTAGGCTCGTCGGCGAACAGCAGCGAAGGGCTGCCGGCGAGTGCTCGGGCCAGGACGGCGCGCTGCTGTTCACCGCCGGAGAGTTCGCCGGCCCGGTGGTGGCCGCGATCGGCAAGCCCGACCTTCTCAAGTTGGGCGGCGGCTGTATCAGCGGCTTCGCCCCGCTGAGTGCCGCGAATCAGCAGAGGCATCATGACGTTTTCGAGGGCCGAGAACTCGGGCAGGAGGGTGTTCATCTGCCAAACGAATCCAACGTGGCGGTTGCGCCATTCGGCGATCTCGTCGGGTGGGCGGCCGATCAGGGGTTGCCCGCGAAACCAGATCTGGCCGGTGGTGGGCGAGTCGAGAAGACCCAGCAGATGGAGCAGTGTGGATTTGCCGGCTCCGGATGCGCCGATCAGAGCGATGCGGTCGCCGGGTTGGATGTCGAGGTTGATGCCGGAGAAGACCGTGAGCGGGTTGTCGCCTGAACGGTAGGTCTTGCTGAGCGATTCGGCTCTGAGGATAGGCTCGGCCACTGATTCCATTATCAGGGAAGGCCGGGAAAAGGAGAAGGGCGGCAGCTTTCGCCGCCGCCCTGGAGGGTTTTGCCGGACCCGCGTTAGAAGCGGATCTTGGCGCTGACCAACATGCTGCGGCCGCCGGGATCGGTGGTGTTCACTCCGAAGTTGGGGCTGTTCATGAGGACAGTGGGGTTGCCGAAGTTCCGCATATTGAAGGCGTTGATCCAGTCGGCGCGGAGTTGGACTTTCCAGCGCTCGGTGACATCAAACTGCTTCATTGAACTCAGGCTCCAATTGCGGAAGCCGGGGCCGCGGAAGGTGTTGCGGCCGAGGTTGCCGCCGCCTGCCTTGGAGTTGGCCAGGGGCGCGCCGGCGGCGGTCAGGGGCGTTGTCACGATGCCGGTGCCGTTGATGGGCGTGATGAACGTGCGGTAGTTGCCCGTGACCGGATCGAGCGTGATGGTTCCGGCCGGGTTGTAGTCCGGGCGGTGGGGCGCGGTAGTGCCCGTACCGCCGGTGTCAACGCCGGAGCGGATGGTGAACGGCTGACCGGACTGAGCGTCCATCTGGCCGGAGAACTGCCAGCCCTTCATGACACCCTTGAGGACGGGGTTCTGCGCCCATGAGGCGGTCATGTAGGGGAGCACGTAGTTCCAGTAGGCGGCGATGCGCTGCGGGCGGTCGAAGACCGAGCGCGACCACTCGTTGCGGTAGTTCTTGTAGTCCTGCGGAACTTGCGGGCTGGAGCCGACGATGTCGCCGACGCCGAGCGATTCGTCGTTGTCGGAGAGGTTGGCGCTGAAGGTGTAGTTGCCGCCGATGCTGAGGCCGCTGGAGAGGCGCTTGTCCAGTTTGAGGTACATGGCGTCGTAGCGGCCCTTGGCGGAGGCTTCGATGGTGACACGGGCTCCCCATGCCGGGTTTTCACGCCGGGAGACGGGGAAACTGGCGGATGGCAGCAGGCCGGGGATCGAGGCGGCGTTGCGCGTGGAGAGAACCGTGGCCACCTGGGCGGCGGTGAGCGTGCCCGGGTTGGTCTGGCCCTGACGGATCTGGGAGTAGCTGCTCGAACCGGAGTAACCAACCTCGAAGATGTAGTTATTGAGGAACTGGCGCTGGATCGAGAAGCTGTAGAAGCGGGTGACCGGGTTCTGCATGTCGGTTGGGCTGTTCACGAAGGTGGCATAGGGATCCAACTTCGGACTTGCCGAGACCGGCAGCAGTTTGGGCCACTGGTTGGGCAGAGCGGTACGGTCGACGTTTCCGACCACGACGCGCGGGAAGTTGGAGGCGTTGACCGTGAGGATGTTGTAGAACAACACGTCGTAGCCCATGCCCCAGCCGCCGCGGAGGACGGTCTTGCCGCCGCCGAAGAGCTTGCCAACGAACCCATCGGTCTTCGAGGGGCTGTAGGCGAAGCCGAAACGCGGCGCCCAGTTATTCTTGTCCACGACCGTGTCGCGCGGTACGCCAACCGCGGCCACTTCATTGTTGGCGGCGCCGAAGAAGCCGAACGGTACGGTGTTGTATTCATACCTCATGCCGATGTTGAGCGTGAGGTCCTTGGTCACCTTCCAGTCGTCCTGGATGAACAGGTACGTGTTCCACTGGCGGGCATCGAAGCTGGCGGTGTTCAGCGCCTGGGCGAACGACGCCGGACGGTTGTTGATATAGTCCTGGAAGTTGTCAAATCCGTACGTGCCTTTCGAATCGAAGGCGGCGTTGTTCAACAGCTTCGTCCAGCGGATATCGGCGCCGACTTTCAGAGAGTGGCGGCTGAGCTGGATGGTGCTGACATCCTGGAACTGAAAGGCGTTCTGGATGCGGCCCTGGGGAAAGTTGGATGCGCCGCCGATGGTAAAGAGACCGCTGATGGTGCTGGTGGGGGTCTTGGGATCGTTTTCGGGGAAGTCCAGGAAGCCGCGGACATAGCCGAAGCGGAATTCGTTGACCCAGGTTGGCTTCACCGTGCGGGTCCAGCTTGCGGCGTGGTTCTGGCGGAAGATCTCCTGGCCGCCGCTAAACAGGTTGCCGAACTGGAGGTTGCTGACCACGTCGGGCTGCAGCCGCTGGTCGGTCTGGATACGGTAGCTGATATAGTCCTTGTCGGTCAACATGTGGTCCATGCGGCCCGTGCCGTACCAGAAGTTATACGGGTTGGCCAGCGGGATGCGGATGGTTCCGATCGGGATGGCGACGCCGTTGACGTTCGTGGTGCGGGGGTTGTCATAGCGGGCGATCCGCGGATAGACCGATTCGAGGAATTTGATACCGTCAAGGGCAGCCTGGCGTCCGGCCTGGGTCACGCCGTCGGGAAGGCTTGATGTCTTCAGCATGTTGTAGCCTTCCAGCGTGGGGACGGTGGCCGAGGCGGCGTTGCGCGAGTCGGGGGCTTCGCGGCGGCGGTTGGATTCGATCAGGGCGAAGAAGAATGTCCGGTTCTTGATCACTGGGCCGCCGATGGCGCCGCCCGCCTGATTCTGGTTGAAGCGTGGCGTTGAATTGACGCCTGCCCTCTTGTTGACGAGGCTGACCGGTTCCATCCAGTTGGCGCGGTAGTAATCGAAGACCTCGCCGTGGAGTTCGTTCGTGCCGCTCTTGGTGGTGACCATGATCTGGGCGCCGGAGTTGCGGCCAAACTCGGCGGAGTAGGCCGAGGTCTGCACTTGAAATTCGGAGATCGATTCCGGGATGACGCGGGCATTGGCGATGGTGACGGACGGATCGTTGTTATCGACGCCGTCGATCATGAAGTTGTTGTTGCGGGCGCGCTGGCCGTTGGCGGAGATGCCGGTGGAGCCGGGACCGCGCGCGGCTGTTGGCGCAAGCAAGGCCATGTTGTTGACGTCACGCGTGCCGCCGGTGAGCGGCATGTTTTCGATGACCCGCATTTCGAGTTTGCGGTCGATCGTGGCTGTGGCCTTGGAGAGTTCGACGCCGGCGGCGGCAGCCACAATTTCCACAGTGGTTGTTGTGGTTCCGACGGCCAACGCCTCATTGACGACCACTTCCTGGGCCGAACCGACCGTTACCGGGCCGACCTTCTTGTTCGCGAAGCCCGATTTTGTGAACTCGATGGTATAGTTTCCGGGTTCGACGGCAGCGAAGCGGTAGACGCCGACATCGTTGGTTGTCAGAGAACGTTCCAGATTGGTCCCGGTGTTGACGATTTTGACGCTGGCGCCCGCGACCACAGCGCCGCTGGCGTCCGAGAGCGTCCCCGAGATGTAACCACGCGTCAACTGCGCCATGGCGCAAGACGCAAGCAGAACCGTGAACGCAAGCAAATGCAGGGTGCGTTTCATATAGACCCCTTTCGTTTGGACTCAAAATGCAACATTGAGCGGACACCGCCCGGATCACCCTCTCGCCTCAGGTGCTGCAAGGAAGGGGCGGATGGGGATACTCGCTCAGAATAAAGATCAAGCTAAAGCTCCGTCAAGGAGCATCTAACCCTGTAAACAAACCTCAGCCCGACTTTAGTGCACCTTACGATGCGGCGTCAATGGGTCGCGTTTCAATTAACGTCGCCGCGCCCGAGCCCGGATCGAGGCTGACCTGGCTCTCCTCAACTCCGCTGATACTTATGTTCGCGAATATGAAGACAATCAGATTGTAACATCCGATCGCGGGCTGGCAACACAGGGACCCGTATCTTTTTATCGACTGCTGTCGCAAAGCGAGGTCTCTGTGCCATATGCCCCTACGGGATCTCCTTTCCTCGGCCAACTTGTTGATTTGAGGACACCAGTACTTTGGCGTCAGAATTGCTTTTCCATCTGGCATGAACCCAATGGGCGCCCAATCCGGCTACCGCCCGCGGCTGGTCTTCTGGGAACTGACAACCGGCTGTAATCTCAGTTGCATCCACTGCCGGGCCTCGGCCACGGAACTGATGAGTCCGGACGATCTCTCGACGGCGGAGTGTCTTGCCATTGTCGATCAGATTGCGTCATACGCCCCACTTATCCTCGTGCTCAGTGGGGGCGAGCCGCTTTGGAGGCGTGACGTTTTTGAAATCGCCAGCCACGCCGTTTCGAAGGGCTTGCGGGTGGCGTTGGCCACAAACGGAACGCTGATCGACGAAACGATGGCGATGCGGATCAAGGAAGCTGGCATCGTCAGGGTCGCGATCAGCCTGGACGGCGCCGACAAACACACGCACGATGCCTTCCGTGGGCACGACGGCGCGTTCGAGGCGTCGCTTCGCGGTCTTCGCCATTTGCAGGACTTGGGGATCTCGACCCAGATCAACACGACCGTATCGAAGCATAACGCCCACCAGTTGCAGGAGACTCTGGAGTTAGCGAAACGGATGAAAGTAGACGCCTTTCACCTGTTCCTGCTCGTTCCGGTGGGATGCGGGTTGACGATTGCCGAGGATCAGTCGATTGGGGCGGCGGAGGCCGAAGAGATTTTGAACTGGTTCTATGACCGCAGCATCGATTCGGGCATGGAACTGAAGGCGACGTGCGCGCCCCACTACTACCGGATCGTCAGGCAGCGGCGCGCGGAAGACAGGCGCGCCGGGCTGGAAGTGCCTGAAATGATGCCGCATCCGAGGCATTCCCACCACCAGGGCGCGCAGGACCCCACAGCGCTCAATCAGATGACCCGCGGGTGCCTGGCCGGGTCGGGCGTCTGTTTCATTTCGCATAAAGGCGTGGTCCAGGCCTGCGGGTATCTTCCTGTCGAGGCAGGGGACCTTCGAAAGCAGCAGTTCCGCGAGGTCTGGGAGAGTTCTCCATTGTTTACGGAATTGAGGGACCTGTCCCAATTGGAGGGCAAGTGCGGCTGCTGTGAATTCAAGCAGGTCTGCATGGGATGCCGGGCGAGAGCTTTCGGCATCACGGGAGACTATATGGAAGAGGAGCCCTTCTGCGTGTATGAACCGCGATCGGTTCGGACGGGCGGTTCCGCGCAGGAGACCGGATCATGAGCGAGTGCCAGTGCAAGGAGAATGTGGTTTACGCCAAGCGGGACCGGCACGTCTTCGTCGTCTGCGGCGGAGAGAACTGCCGCTGCGCGGGCGCCAAGGACCTGCTGGCCTATTTGAAGGACGCGCCGAAGCTGGATGGCGTGGATGTGCGGATCGCTGAGTCGAGGGAGTGTATCGGCCATTGCGCGGCAGCGCCGGCGATGGTGGAGGATGGGCAGATCCTACGGTGGGTGAGCCCCAGGCGGCTGAGGGTGGAGTTACTGCGGCTCGGGATTACAGGGTGACCTTGGTTTTCGCTATCGGCAACCCTCAACGCGCCGACGATGGCGTGGCGGTCGAGGTCTGCCGGATGGTCGATCCTGGCGCATGGACCGTGATCGAGACCATGGAACTCACTCCCGAGATGGCGGAACGGGCATCTCTGGCGCACCGGGTGATCTTCGTCGACGCCGATTATAGGGGCGGGGAGCCGTCGGTCGAGGCGCTTGGGGCGGCCTCCTGCTGCCCGGGACCATTGACACACTCTCTGCGGCCCTGCGACCTGGTTCTCACGGCTCGGCGGCTGTTTGGCTTTTGTGGCGAGGCTTGGCTGCTGAGGGTTCCGGGGGTGGAGTTTGGCCTTGGTAACCCGCTTTCGGAGACGGCGAAAGCCAATGCCGAGGTTGCGGCGAAGCTTCTCGAAGAGCTGTTGCAGAGGGACCCGGCGGCCGGAAATTCGGATTAGGATTGCCGCGTGTGCCCGCTCAGAGCCCCGGAGCGACTTCCAGTTTCATCGGACTGCCAAAGTCGCGTAGAGGCGGCCGCTTGCGGTCGATGCGGGACGCCGGAACGGTGACCAGATTCGAGGCTTGCTCATAAGGGTCCGGGTAAATGTCCACCGTTGCCGGTTCAAGCCCTGCTTCGAGCAGTTGTTGATCGGCGGCGGTCATGTAACCGACATAGAGGACCTCCCCACCCTGGAGTTTGTGCAACTCGAAACTCCTGAAGACAGGTTTGTCGAAGACCGCGACTTCGGTCGAGGCGGCGGAAGTTGTGAACCCATAGACCCCTTCAGGCAGTCGCGCCAAGGGGAACCCAATTTCGTCCACGGAGAGGGGACGCAGGTTGGTCCTCACTCGGACTTCACTTCTTTCCGGGCTTAGTGCGGGATGCTGCTCAATCGGCATATATCCACTATAAAACAGCACGCAGAACCCTATTCGCGGAGCCTGCCTGCAATGCCGCGCAAGGTCAATGATGGACCGCGGCCGGGGCCGTTTTCTTGGCCTCACCCTTCTTTGCGGCTTCACCCGGCTTCGGCGGCACCTCTCTGTACTGGACAATCACTGAAACCCTGCGGTTGGCGGGATCGAGGGGATCCTGCTTGTTGCGCAACTGCACTTCGGCGAAGCCGCGGATCTGAACGACTTGGCTCGCCGTCACGCCAGCCTCTAGGAGGACGCGCCGTGCCGTGTTGGCGCGGTCGGCGGACAGTTCCCAGTTGGTGTAGCCGTTGGTGGAAGGGTAGGGCTTGGCATCGGTGTGCCCCTCGATCACCAGTTTGTTGGGGATCGCCTTGAGCTGCGCGCCGAGCATGGCGACCATGTCGCGGCCGTTTCCGCTGAGCGAGGAACTGCCGCTGTCAAACCACAGCCCCCCCTCCTTCTCAAGGAGTTCGATTCGAAGGCCCTCCTGCGTGATCGTCATCTGGACGTTCTTCTGCAATGCCTGCATGTCGGGCAGTTCGCGTATGGCTTGCTCGAGTTTGTCCTGCAACTTCTCCATGTCGTCTTTCGTAATGGAAAGCGCGTCGCCTAATCCGGCGGCGGTCGAGCCCTGCATCTTGCCCGAGCCGGTTGGATCCTGGAAGTAGCCGCCGACAGCCTGCTTGACCTCTTCACTCGATGCCAGAAGCCAGAGCACCATAAACAGGGCCATCATCGCTGTGACGAAATCAGCGTAGGCCACCTTCCAGGCGCCGCCGTGGTGACCGGCATGGCCCTTGACCTTCTTGATGACGATGATGGGCGGTTGATTACCCGTGCTGGTGGCCACTCTCGCTCCCTTTACGCCGCTTTGACCGGCGCCGCCTTGGCTTGGGCCGCGCCGCCCTTGGCTTGGGCCGCGCCGCCCTTGGCTTGGGCCGCGCCGCCCTTAGCGCCGCCCTTAATAGAGGCTTCGGTCTCCTTGAATGACGGCCTGAAGTGCGTTGGAATCCCGCGGCGGGCGAACTCCACCGAGAGCGACGGCGCCATGCCCTTCAGAAAGCCCAGAACACCGAGTCTGAGGAACTGCATGTATTCGGCCCGATCCTCAGCTTGTTTGGTCATTGCCGATGCAAGGGGGCCCAGAAAGCCGTAGCACAACAAGATCCCCAGGAAGGTACCCACCAGCGCCGCCGCCACCTTGTGCCCGATCTCCTCGGGAGGCCCGCCTAAAGCTCCCATTGTGATGACCACACCCAGGACGCAAGCAACGATACCCAATCCGGGCAGCGCATCGGCGGCCGTGGACAACGACGCGATCGGAACCGACTCTTCGTGGTGTTGCACCTCCATGTCCAACTCCATCAACTGATCCAGATCGAACGGCCCGATGCCGCCGGAGATCGACATTCGCACGGTGTCACAAAAGAATTCGAGCGCATGGTGGTCCGCCAGGAACTTGGGGTAGTTCTGAAAGACCGGGCTCTTTTCGGGCTCGTCGATGTCGGCTTCCAGTTTGGCCGCACCGTTTTTCCTGGCGTAGACGAAGATCTGGTTGAGCATCTTCAGTTGCTCGAGATAGAACGCCTTGGTGTACGGAGACGCCCTGAGGGATCGGAGGACGCCTTTGAGAATCGCGATAAGGATGTGGAGGGGATTGGCGATGAAAAGCGTTCCCAGCGCCGCGCCTCCAATGATGACCAGTTCAGCGGGTTGGAGCAGCACCAACAGGTTGCCGTCCTCCATCAGGTAGCCAGCAACGATGGAGCCGATAACAACGAGCATCCCGATGATGACAAACATATATGTACTTGCGGGAGGCCGGCCGGGCCTAGCCGCCAACACTAGGCGTATCGGCGCGGAGCGCCAATCCTTGAACGGGAGCGCACAAAAAGCGCGAGGTCCTCACCGCCAAAATGGGTTCATCTACTGCCTTCTCGTGCACGTGACGAGGATGGTGCTTGCAGCGGACTGGTAAGATACCCCAAAGTGGCGGCAACATCCAACAGACCGGGCGATGTCGAGTTCCCTCCAGGCATCAGCTCAATTGACGCCCTGGTGGCGGAGGAGGCCGTGCGGGCAGCCTTTCGGTTTCTGGAGCAAAACCAACGCTGGATCGACGAGCAGCACCTGACGATCTGCCAGATTCCAGCGCCGACTTTTTGCGAACGGCAGAGGGCGGAGTGGTTTCTTGATCAATTCTCCTCCTTCGGACTTTCCGCCCGGATGGATCGGGCGGGCAACGTTCTGGCTACATGCCACGAGATGCCGCGGACCGCGCCTCTCGTGGCTCTGACGGCGCATCTGGATACCGTCCTGGCTCCCAGCGCGCCCAGCCAGATCGAAGCGGCGAAAGGGAAACTCCACGGGCCAGGCGTTTCGGACAACGGCGCCGGCCTGGCGGGCTTGCTGGCGATCGCCCGGGCTTATTCGACGAGGCCCTTCGTGCAGGGCTCGGCCTATCCGCTGTTCGTCGCCAACGTCGGCGAGGAAGGCGAGGGCAATCTGTCGGGCATGCGTTTCCTTTGCAGACCATCGCCGCTTCTGAACCGTATCCGGAGCTTTGTCGTCCTGGACGGTCCCTCCACCGAACACGTCACTTCAGAGGCGCTGGCTTGCAGGCGGTTTGATGTGTCGGTTTCCGGACCGGGTGGCCATTCCTGGGCTGATCACGGAACTGCCAACCCGATTCACGCACTCGCTCGACTGGTCACGACGTTTCTGGAAATGCGGTCGGCACGGCAAGGCGAGGCTCGCTCTTCCCACAATTTCGGCGTCATTGATGGCGGCTCCACCGTCAACGCGATTCCCTCTTCCGCACGAGCCAAAGTCGATCTGCGATCGGCCGATCCGCAAACGCTCGACCGGATGGTGAAGGACCTGGCCACTGCCACCGAGTCGGCGATGTCGGCGGAAAACGCTCAGTCGAGCGCCGGACGACTCGCGGTCTCGGTTCGCGAAACCGGCTCCCGGCCTGGTGGTCAACTCGATCCGTCAGCGAAAATCCTGGGCTACATCAAAGCCGTTGACCAACATCTCGGCATCCGGTCCTGGCCCGATTGTGCCTCCACCGACGCAAATGTGCCTCTCTCCATGGGGATCGAGGCCATTTCAATCGGCGCCGGAGGGACCGGCGGCGGGGCACACACGCCGGCCGAGTGGTACTCCAGCGACGGACGGAACGTTGGGTTGCGCCGAATCGTGCTTCTGCTCAGCATGCTCTTGGCAGGCGCTGCAGAGCAATGAGCGGGGTCCGGGTCCGCGCTGAACTCGCTCTTGTCGGCATTGCGCTCATCTGGGGAACTACGTTTGTCGTGGTAAAATCCGCCCTGAGCGACGCATCGACCTTGGCCTTTCTTGCCGTCCGCTTCAGTTTCGCCTCTCTGCTGTTGTTCCTGGTTTTTCGATCAAGGCTGGCGGCGGCGGTGCCGGGACGGACCTCCTGGCTAGGCGGGGCAGTCTGCGGGGTCTTTTTGTTTATTGGCTATGCTCTTCAAACGGCGGGGCTTAGGTATACGTCGGCATCCAACTCCGCATTCCTGACTGGGCTGTACGTCGTTCTCGTCCCCTTGCTCGCCTCCATCCTATCGAGAAAGAATGTACGGCTTCTGGAGTGGGCTGCGTGTGGCCTTGCGTTGTTGGGAACGGCGCTCATGACCGGACTTGGGACTGGCTCGTGGAACCGGGGCGACCTGCTGACACTTGGTTGTGCCTTCGCCTTCTCGGCGCACATCGTGGCCGTGGCCCACTGGTCCTCGAAGCTGAACTATGAATGGCTTACGTTTTTTCAGGTGGCCGGCGTCGCGGTTCTCTCGCTTATGACGTTCGGGTGGATGGAGACGCCGTTCCTGGTCTGGACGCCGCGCTTGGCGGGTGCTCTCGCCGTGACGGCGGCCTTGGCAACAGCCCTATCGTTTTCCCTCTATACGTGGGCGCAGAGACACACTACCGCCACCCGGGCGGCGCTGCTGTTTGCCCTGGAACCAGTCTTTGCCGGCGTGGTCGCGTGGGGCTTCGCGGGGGAACGGTGGAATCGCCTAGCCCTGTTCGGCGCCGGGCTGATTCTTTCTTCAATCGTTCTGGTCGAACTCAGGCCGAACGTACAGAAAGAACAAGCCGGACCATGAGCGAGTCCGACTTGCTTAGAATCAGCGAGATAGGAGTTAGCGAGCGGCGAGTAGCGCGCGCAAATGACGAGCGCGCTCGGGCGATCGGAGTTGCCTCAGCGCCTTCGCTTCGATCTGGCGGATGCGCTCGCGCGTGACATCGAACTGCTGGCCGATCTCCTCGAGCGTGTGCTCGCGGTCGCACCCAATGCCGAAACGCAACCGGATCACTTTCTCTTCCTTCGGGGAAAGCGTCTTGAGGATTGCGGCTGTTTCGTCACGAACGTTCGAATCGATGACGGTTTCGACCGGCGAACTCACCCAACGATCCTCTATCAGATCACCGAGGGCCGACTCGCCGTCGCGGCCGACAGGCGTTTCAAGTGACACAGGGTCCCGCGAAATGGTTTTGAGTTTCTGGACCTTTTCGACGGGAATGTCCATCCGGCGACTGATCTCTTCATTTGTAGGAGCGCGGCCAAGTTCCTTCTCCAATTCGCGGGTGGCGCGCAGGAACTTGTTCATCGACTCGTTCATGTGCACAGGAATGCGGATGGTGCGCGACTGGTCGGCGATTGCGCGCGTGATGGCCTGGCGGATCCACCAAGTGGCGTAGGTGGAGAATTTGTAGCCGCGGCGGTATTCGAATTTGTCGGCGGCACGCATCAGACCGATGTTGCCTTCCTGAATCAAATCAAGAAGATGGAGGCCGCGATTGACATACTTCTTGGCCACCGAAACCACCAGGCGGAGGTTGGCCTCAACGAGGTCCTTCTTCGCCCGCTCGGCTTCAAGCTCGCCCTGGCGGATCACGGCCATGGTGTGCCGGAGGTCGGCCAGCGGGGCGCCGGCCTGCAACTCGCGGCGCTTGATCTCGCGCTTCAGTTCTCGGATGCGAGTCTGATTGTCAGCCTTCCGGAGTTCAAGACGACGGATCTCCAGATCCAGGTGAGCCATCTCCTCGGCAGCCTTCTCGATGGCCAGAGAGAATTGGCGCCACTTGGGCAGCAGCCAGGGAACACGCCGTATATGGAGCGAAGTCTCAACCAGCGTCCGGAAGAACTTACTCTGGGCCCTCCGCCGCAATTTCCTATTGGAGGCGGGTACGGTGGCCTGTTTCTCTTCAGCCAGATGCTGCCGTCTGAGCTGACCTGAAAATTCGGCAAAGAGGCACCGGATGTCCGCCTGGCGTTTCAGGTGCGTCGTTGTGCCTTCCTCGACGTCTCCCACATCGACCCACGCGCCAAGGTCAGAATCGTCCAATTTCATTTGCTCGGCAACCTGCAGAACCTGCAAATGGACCAGCACTGAACGGCTGATCGCCTTCTGCATCTTCAACTTGCCGCGCTCCATGCGGCGTGCCAGCTCAACCTCTCCATCACGCGTCAACAGAGGAACGGCACCCATCTCGCGCAGGTAGACGCGAACGGGATCGTCGGTGTAGATCGACTCCTCGACATGCTGCGCCGCATGAAGGTCCTCTTCTTGCACATCGCCTGGATGGAAGAAGTTGGCGTCCTCATCGAACGAGGTCGGCAACTGGAGGGTCTCTTGCGAATCTGCTAAGAAGTGATCGTCGTAATTGTCCACTTGGGGCTCACCTCACAATAAATTAACAGCCGCTAGCCGCGGGGCATTGATCTGCCGCTAGCGGCGGGGCAATCAAGAGCCGCCGGCGGCAAGCTCGAAGTAAAAAAGCTGCTGAAAACGCTAATGCTCTTTATTTTGTTTTGTTTACCAGCGCCCAGAAGCTGCCGGAACACCTCGTGGACAGGATTTGCAGGGGTGTCTTCCCCCTGGGGGATAGACAGAAATACCATCTCGGCGACGCGGTTTCGACTAATGGCGCAACGCTCCGCATAAGGGTAACACGAAACTGGCCCTTTTGTTAAGGTTCTATTTATTTGATGCGTGAGACGGCCACCAGTTACAGGAGCGTGTCGTTAAATTCACTTCTCCGTCCGACGGGGACTTCGAGCGAGAAAGGCGGCCTCAACGCCTCTTCTTCTTCATGAGATCCTTGAGCTCGCTCAGGAAGGCTTCGACGTCCTGGAAATCGCGATAGACCGAAGCGAAGCGGACGTAGGCAATCTTGTCAAGTAAGGCAAGTTTCCCCATCAGGAATTCTCCTATTTCAGTAGTAGAAATCTCTCGCTCCAGCTTCTCAGCCAGCAATCCGTCGACTTCGTCGACGAGATTGGCGAGCGTTGACATGCTGACCGGCCGTTTTTCGCAAGCCTTGAGCAGACCCGACAACACTTTCTGGCGGTCGAACTTCTCCCGTCGGCCATCCTTCTTGATGACGAGGTAGGGGATTTCATCTATTCTTTCATATGTAGTAAACCGACGGAGGCACTGGAGGCACTCGCGCCTACGCCGGATAGAGTCGCCTTCCCGGCTTTCGCGGGAGTCGATGACCCGGTCTTCCTTGAATCCGCAGAATGGGCAGTTCATTGTTCGATCTCAGAGGCGATGGACTTCAGTTTTGCCAGGCGCAAGCCGTCGTGGAGGGCCAGGGTGAGTCCAATTGGGACTACCAGGAGCATGGCGACGGCCCAAACGAGGATGGAGATACTGGTGGCGCTTTCCAGTTTGACGCCAAAGAACTCGACCAGGACGACGGTCGAGACCACCTGGATGCCGCCGCCGATGCCGGGAATCTGGATAATACTACCGAAGGCCACGAAGCCGACGTAAACCAGGGTCTGGGCAAGGGTGAAAGCGGCGGTGTCGGGGAATGCGCGGAAGAACGCGACGTATCCCGCCGAGATGATGCCCCACTCGAGGATGGACCAGGCGAGTAACCGCAGGACGCTGGAGAGCTTTCGGGTGGCATTAAGGCCGTCGCTGAGCGCCTGGAGTTTCTCTTCAACCGCAGGCGAGGCGGCGATACCGAATGCGCTCATGACGTCGGACACGCGGTTGTGCAGATCGTCCGACCAGCGGTGAAGGGCGAACAGAACCAGCAGGCAGATGACGGCGCCGACGCCGGCCACCCATCCGCCGGTTTGCATGGCGAGGCGGGCGGCAGGCGGCGCGTCGGCGCCTTTACGGCCCACATAGGCGAGGGCAAAGCCGAATAGTCCCACGACCATGAGGATGTCGTAGACCCTTTCAATGAGCCACGCGGCCAACTGCGAGGCGAAGGGGATCTTTTCATTCTGGGCGATCAGGTAGGGGCGGACGAGTTCACCAGGCCTACCAAGAAGGACAACCGCGGTAAAGCCGATGGCGGTGGCCTTGAAAAGGCCCCAGTGGCTGGGATGAGGGCGGAGGGGTTCGATCATGACGGCCCAGCGCAGGGCGCGCCCATAGTAGGAGAGGATCATCAAGAGCGACGTCACGGTGAGCCAGCGCCAGTCGGCATGGCGCATCGAAGCCCAGAAAGCACCGGAATCGAAGCCCTCCCTGCGAGCTTCCCAGATGAACCAGGAGACGCCCGCCACGGCGGCGAGGCCGGCGAGAAGTACCCCCAGATGCAGGAATCGGCTATGTTTACTGACTGACATCGGCTGCGCACGACCCGAGGTCCCATTTTGGAATAAAATGAGAGGCTGCGGCGGTTGCTCTCCACATCGATTGAACTTTTAATGATAAAGCCTCGTTCCTCTAATCGGAAGGCGACTTTGGCGAAGGATGTACCAGCCAAGGCGCCCAGGACGTGTGCAAGAGGGAAGAGGTCATGGGCAGGCCCCAGGATTTGGGCATTTCGGCAGTTTTCTCCGGCGGTGGCGCCGCAGCGCTCTACCCGGTTGGTCTGCTGGATCCACGACCTGCGGCTAGGAAGGCCGCCAACCGGATTCCCATGAGCGATTTCGACCTTGACACACAGTTGGTGGAAAGGTGCACGGCCGGTGAAGAGACGGCATGGGAGGACCTCGTCAGAATCCACACCCGCAGGGTGTATTCGATCTGCCTTCGTTTCACGGGCAGGGAGTCTGAAGCGCAGGATCTGACCCAGGACGTCTTTCTTCGGGTCTTCAGGTCACTGAAGAGCTTCCGGGCGGGTGAGGGTTCGTTCGTCGTGTGGTTGACGCGGCTGACACGCAACCTTCTCATCGACCATTACCGCCGGACGAAACTCGAACGTGCCACCGACTCAATCGAAGACCAACTGCCCGTGCTGGAGATCCGCAGCGGGATGGCGTCGCGGCCGGATGGCGTTCTGGCCGGGCGGGAAGCGAGTGAGTTGATCCAGGCAGGCTTGGCGAGGTTGTCGCCGGATCTGCGCGAGACCGTGATTCTTCGGGATCTCGAGGAACTTGAGTACCGGGAAATCGCAGAGGTATTGAACATCCCCGAGGGGACGGTGAAGTCCAGGCTGAACCGGGGGCGGGCCGAACTGGCCCGAGTGCTGCGAAGGCACAAGGTAGCGATATGAAGTGCGTCGACCTGGAAATCCTTCTATGCGATTACGTCGACGGCGTTCTCTCAACGGCTGAGACGGCAACAGTTGACCTGCACCTGAACGGTTGCCAGGCATGCCGCGAGTTGGTCGCGGATGCGCGAGCGGCTGTCGCTTTCATGGAGCGTGCGGCCGGCGTCGAACCGCCGCCGGCGCTGGTGAACCGGATTCTGTTCGAGCTTCGAAACCAGTCCAAGGGACCGGAACTGAAGTCGAATGGCGGCGGGTGGCTGGCCAAACTGCTGGAACCGGTCTTGCAGCCGAAGTTCGCCATGGGCATGGCGATGACGATTCTGTCGTTCTCCATGCTAGGCCGTTTTGCGGGCGTACCGATCCGGCAGATAAAGCCCTCGGATCTTGAACCCGCACGGATCTGGGCCACGCTTGAAGACAAGGCGTACCGGACCTTGGATCGCGCCAAAAAGTACTACGAGAGCCTGCGGGTCGTTTACGAGATTCAGCAGACCATGAACGACTGGAGCGGGTCCAATGAAGATCCACTGCCCCCAGGTTCCGCCTCGCCTGCGGCGCCGGCCAGGGACGCCGATGAAGGGCCCATCGAGCAAAGGCCCAATCAGACAGAGCGGAATAGAAGTCAAGAGGGAGGGAAGGCGCAATGACAACCGCAAGTGAGAATCCGAAACCCGTGACCGCGTATTGCCGGGTGTGCGGCAAGGCGCTGACCGAAGAGACCGTGCGCCTGGCCCAAGGCACGGTCTACTGCGAAGAGCACGTGCCCGCCGCCGAGCCGCCCGTTGAAGCGGCGGCGGCTCCGGTGACGCCGGCCATCGCGAATCCGGGCGTGTCGCCGGGACTGGCGTTCGTTCTGGGCCTGATCCCTGGGGTCGGGGCGATTTACAACGGCCAGTATGCAAAAGGTGTCGTCCACGTATTGATCTTCGGCATGTTGATCAGCATTATGTCGAGCGATGCGACCGGGGGCCTGGAGCCGATGTTCGGGATGCTTACGGGCGTCTTCTACTTCTACATGGCGTTCGAGGCGTACCATACGGCCCGGAAACGAATGGTTGGCGAACCGGTGGACGAGTTCAGTTCGCTGGTACAGATAGATGCCAGGGCTGGGCGGGTGCCGGTGCTGCCGCTGGCGCTGATCGCACTGGGCGTTATGTTCCTTCTCAACAACCTGGGCGTGTTCTATCTGGGGCAACTGCTCAAGTTCTGGCCCGTGCTGCTGATCCTGGCGGGCGTATACATGCTCTATGCGCGCATGACCCCGGCGAAGGACGGCGCCGAGACGACCGGCGAGCAGGGCGGAGGTGAGTGATGAATACCGGGACCGCGGCTTTGCTCGGCGCCCTGCGGGGGCCCCTGATGCTGATGACCTTGGGCGGGCTGCTGACCGCGCATCGCTTCACGGATGTGACGTTCGGCAAAACGTGGCCAATTCTCCTCATCGTCTTCGGATTGTTGAAGCTGCTTCAGAGGATGATCGGATCGTCGGGCAACGAGCCGGTGACCCCCGGCGTGGCGGGGGGTGAATGATGAAGCGCGCAGGGTTGACGGGACCGCTGATCCTGATTGTCATCGGAAGCTTCTTTCTTCTGCGGAAGTGGGTGGATATCCCGCCAATCTGGGAGTTGGTCAGCGACTGGTGGCCGCTGATCCTGATTGGCATTGGGGTCCTGCAACTGCTGCAAAGGGCCGCTGGACAGAACCGGAGCTAGAGGGGGATGTGAGATGAGACGAAGTTCCTTTGTCGCGCCGCTCCTGCTGATCTTGATCGGCGGCGTGTTCTTGGTGAAAAACATCAAGCCCGAGTGGCCGCTGTTCGAGACGGTGTTCACTTGGTGGCCGGTCCTGTTGATCGCTTGGGGCGCGATCCGGGCGCTGGAGATTCTGGTTGCGCACTTCGGCGGCCGAGCGCTGCCGCAGCGTGGCCTGCCGGGAGGCGAATGGGCGCTGGTGATCGTCATCACTCTTGTAGGCTCCGGCGTGTGGAGCGCCCAGAGATTCGCACAGGACGGCTTTGGGCGGATTAAGATCGGCGGGGTGGAGGTGTTCGGCGAGAGTTTCGACTATCCCGTGCAAACCGTGTCACTCAAGGCCGGCAAGACGCCGCGCGTTACACTCGATGTGGGCCGTGGCTCGGCCCGCGTGGTGGGCGCAGACACGGACGAAGTGAAGATCACCGCCCGTAAGACTATCCGCGCCCTCAATAAGAAGTACGCCGACGACGCCCACAAAGAGACGCCACTTTCGGCCAACGCCGCCGGCGAGTCCGTCACCATCCGCGCCGGACTCGACCAGCCCGGCGACGTCCGGGTGACCTACGATCTGGAGATCACCGTCCCGAAAGGCGCCTCGATCGAATGCCATGGAAAAAATCTCGACCTTGACCTGTCGGACCTTGATGGCCGGGTTCAGATCGATTCCGACCGGAGCGGCGTTCGCCTCCAGAACATGGGCGGCAAGATTGTCATTGACACCCGCTCCAGCGACCTGATCAAAGCGCTCGATGTGCGCAACGACATCGAGTTGAAAGGCCGCGGACGGGATATCGAACTCGAGAACGTGACCGGCCAAGTGACCGTCAGCGGCGGCTACTCCGGCGAAACCACGATGCGGAACATCTCCGGCCCCGTGCGGTTTGAAAGCTCAGTTACCGAGATCCGCGTTGGTAAAATCCCAGGTACGCTCAACCTGACTTTGTCCGCCCTGACGGCTGACGGGATTGTTGGCCCAGTGTTGGTGAAGGCGCATTCAAAGGATCTCCGGCTGACCGACGTCACCGGGGAGGTGAACATCGATGTGGACCGCGGCGACGTGGGCCTCATTCAGACCCGGCCGGAGACTGGCCGGCTGGATGTGAAGGTCGGGTCGGGCGACATCGAACTCGCGCTGCCGGAAGCAACGCAGTTTGCGATTGACGCCGGGACAGAGAGAGGTGAAGTGGTCAACAAGTTCGGCGCCCGGCTCAAGGAAGAAACCGAAGGCCGCGGCGGCAAGCTCCTGGCCGTGGCTGCCGGAGCGCCGCAAGTCACTCTGAAGACCGGGCGCGGATCGCTGACCGTGCGCAAGAGCGTGCCTGTTCCACCAGCGCCGCCCGCCGCGCCTTCGAAGGCAGAGAAGCCGCCCGTTCCGCCGCCGCCAGCCCGGGCCGACAATCAGTAAGAGATCCCGTGCAAGTTGAAAAGAATCAGCCCCGGACCCGCGTTTGCGGATCCGGGGCTGATGGATTTGGGGGGTGATTGCGGGTCAGAACTTGAATCGGACTCCGACCTCGATGCGCCGGTTGTCGAGGACGCTGGTCACATTCTGATGGCCGACGCCGCTGCGGTACTGGTTGTATTTCTCAGCCTCGGTCGCCGTCGGCTTCTGCGCAACCAGGTTGGTCACCAGTTGTTCCGGCGAATTATAGAGGTAGCTGCCGTTGGACATCTGCGCGCCCTTCATCTTGAAGGTGAAGCCCGTATTCAGGTCCTGGCGGCGCACCTGGTTGAAGGGGTTGAAGAAACTGGCGCGCAACTCCATCCCGATGCCTTCCTTGATCGGGAATTGCTTGCTGATGTTGATGTCGTTGGAGAAGGTCCCCGGCGACCAGAGGTAGCTCATCGACCCCATGCCCGCCGGGTTGATTCCATCGATGCCAAAGACGGATGTGCTGTAGAACTTGTCAATGCTGCCGCTGCCGGTATTGGGGTTGCCGGTGGGGGCCATGCGCGGCGCGATGTCCGGGCTACCGGTGAAGATGCTGTTCAGGTTCGCCACGCCTGCCGTGCTACCCGAGTACTGCAGGCCGAACGTGGGAGATAGCGGGCGTCCCGAGTAGATGTTCATCATGTGGGCGATGCCCCAGCCGTCAAAGACCTGGCGGCCGAAGGCGTTGTCCATCTTGAACCTGGCGGCGAGCTTGGGCACGTCATAGGTGTAGTTGATGCCGACGACGTGGACCCTGTGTTCGTTGGCCATGAAGCCGGTATAGGCCTGCCAATTGCTGTAGAACGGTCCCTGGTTGTCCAATTGTGTCTGGAGCTTTCCATACGTGTGGACGAACTGGAACGTCAGTCCGTGGCTGTAGCGCTTGTTGACGCTCCACTGCAGGGAGTTGTAGCGGACGTTGGCGTTGTTGGTGATCAGGTTCAGCGCGTTGAAACCCTGGAACGGGCGCATGAGAAGCGAGTCCACGTTCTGGGTGCCAGGCAGCGCGCCAGGGTTGGAGGCTGAGACTGGACCGGCAAAATTGTTGCCGGCTAGGCGCGGATCAGTATACTGAGCCTTCCATGCCGTGCCGGGCAGGATTTGGTTGATGTTGAACTGCATGTTCTGGTGGCGCTGGACATTGCCGATGTAGGAGACATCGAGGACTAGATTCATAGGTAGTTCCCGCTGGATCGAGAAGCTATAGTCATAGACGGTCGGCACGCTGTTACTCGACTCGTCATAGGCGCCATAGGACTGCGGAGAGATTCTGACCACGGTGGATGATGTTAGCGTGGCGAGGCTCGTCTGGCGGTAGTCGACCGATTGGGCAAGCCCGTTCTGGAACGTACCCGTGGCGCGCCCGATCGTCGGCCGGTTGTAGGACCAGCCGAAGCCGGTACGGAGAACCGTTTTGTTGGCGAACTGCCAGGCGATGCCGCCGCGGGGCGCGAACAGGATCGCTTTGGGATTGCGGATGCCAGCGTGGCCGATTTCGCCGCCGAGGGCGCGGACGCCGTTCATCAGATCACCCGAGCCAGGGACGATGGTGTAACGAAGCGCGGCGGAGACGCTCGAGGGGAGCTGAACGGCGGGGTAGGCCGGGTCGATGATCCGCGACGTGGCCGTTGGATCGGGAATATAGTAACGCGGGGCTTTCTTCGGATCCCACTTGCCGGGGAAGAAGGCCGCGTCCATCGTGATGTCGTGTTCGATGTTGGCTTCCGAGGGGATGTGATAGAGCCTGACGCCGTAGTCGAAGGTCAGCTTCGGAGTCGCCTTCCAGGTGTCCTGGATGAACACATGAAAGTCCTGATACTTGGACAATTTGTGCGACGGGTTGCTGACCTGGGAGAACTGGGAGACTGCACCGGCGAGGATATTGGCCGGGCTGTAACCCCAGTCGAACTCGCTGGCCGTGTTGACGCCGAAGTTGTAGTTGCCCTTTTCGATAGCCGCGTTGATCTCGTCCTTCTTGTTCTGCATGAACTGGGCGCCCATTTTGATGAGGTGGCTGCCGCGGGTCAGGCTCAAGGTCTGAGCGATGTGGAACTCGGGCGCCTTGGCGTACCAGGGAAAGCGGTTGAACTGGAAGTCCTGATAGCCTGTGCCGCTGATTGCGGGCAAGATGTTGGTCGTGGTCTTGTAGGCCTGCGGAAGAGCCGACAGTCCCATCTTGGTCAGGTCGATTCTATCTGGATCGCCTGAAACCTCCAGCGGGGCGTTGACGAAGTCCTTCTGCCAACTGAACATCGACTCGCTGACGATGGTCGGCGAGAAGGCCTTGGTCAGGTTGGCGGTCAACATCTTATCCGGGCGGTTCCAGCCGGTGACGACGAACGGCAGGTTCGAGCCGGCGGCCCAGGTGAGCATATCGCGGAGGTTCTGTTTGTCGTAATTGAACCGGACGAAGGCGCGCGTGGATTCGTTGATGTTCCAGTCGACCTTCCAGACGTTGAGGTAGCGCTTATCCAGCTTGGCGTACTGATTAAGGTAGTTGTTGTTGGTCTCGTTCTTGAGATTCGGCATCGGGTAGATGTTCGTGATCGCCTTGCCGAGGGGATTGATCATGCTCGGAGGGACGATGTTATTCGGTAACAGCACGGGCTTGCCGGAAGCCTGCGAACCAGGCATATAAATGGTCGGCCTGGTGCCGTTGGCGTTGACGGTCTGCGAGAAGTCGCCCTCGCGTTCGAGTGCGGTGGGGACGCGGATCTGATTGGTGAGGGTCGGCGTATCCTGCTTCAGGTTCTCGAAGTTGTAAAAGAAAAACAATTTGTCCTTCTTGATCGGCCCGCCAAGGTTGCCGCCGAAATAGTTGTAGCGGTAACGCGGTTTGGGCAGACCGAAGAAGGCCTCATTCCAGGGCCTGGCGTTCAGGACCTCGTTGCGCATGTAGTTCCAGCCCGTGCCGTGCCAACTGTTCGTGCCCGACTTGGTAACGATGTTCACCACCACTCCAGCGCGGTTGCCAAACTCCGCCTGGAAGTTATTCGTCATGACGGCCACTTCCTGGATGGCTTCCAGGCTGGGCGTGACTGTCGTCTTGGTGTCGCTGCCATGATCGACGTTGCTGCCGCCGTCGAGGTTGACCTGGGTCTGGTTCGACGCTTTGCCGTTCACGCGGAAGTCGCCGTAGCCGTCATAACCGGCCTCACGGCCGTTGATGGCGTTCACGTTGTTGGGCGTCGAGCCGGGGATGATCTTCAGCAGCGTCGACCAGTTGCGCCCCTGCAGAGGCATGTCGGTGACCTGCTTGGCTTGGATCACGTCGTTTCGGACGGCATTCTCGGTGGCGATCTTTGGAATCTCCGCCGTCACGTCGACGATCGTCGCCGGGCCGGAGCCAACCTCCAGCGTGATGCTGCCGAGCGGCAGACTCTGGTTTGCGTTGAGGACCAGTTCCTTTACAGCCCTGGACTGGAAGCCCTTGGCCGAGATGGTCAGTTCATACTTACTGGCCACCAACGAGGGTAGAGTGAATACGCCCGAGTCACCCGAGTTTGTGATGCGTTCGGAGTTTGTCGAAAGCTGAACGGCTTTGACTTCCGCGTTTGGGATGGGTGCGCCGCTGGCGTCAACCACAGTCCCCGTAATAGATCCCAGTCCGCCTTGCGCGAAGGCAACTACGGCCAGACCGAGTGAGCAAAGAGAAAGTTCGAGTAGCTTCATGAACACCTCATAAGACACCATCGTCCGAATCAGGTATATCCCACCGTCGGGCGATAGTCAATGGCGGCGGGGATACTTTGGGCTTATGCTCCGATACGTCCGCAGGCGATGATGCCGCTATGGGCGCAGCAGGAGCAGCCAATCGCCTGGGCCCGGCGTCTGCACAGTCACCGCTGCGGAGGCCGGCAATCTGGGTCCAGCGGCACGAGTTCCCGTGCCGGGATTGATCCAGGTGGCCTGTATGGGGCGGGTGAAAGAAGACAGGTCCAGCACCGCCGACGGATTGGCTGGCAGGTAAAGAAGGCCCGAGGACCGGTCTTCGGCCGCGGCCGCAGCGATGTAGTTCGAGAAGTCGTCATCCACCTTGGATGGCGCGGCAAGCTTCGGATCAGGGCGCAAGGCCGTCCAGGGGATGTCCGCGATGACCTCGGCCAGAACTCGCATCGATTCCGCGCCCGGCCAGCCCATGCACTCCCGCCACGAAGGGGCATCGCCCGTGCCGCCGTGGTTCAACACAGGGCCTGGCTCCCTCATCCAAGGCCATACGCCATGGGCGCCGTAGGTGACGCCCGCAATAGGCGCCGACAGCAGCGCATACCACGCCGCCCGGCGGACGGCATGGGCGTCGATCATGTTCTTTTGATACGAGATGTGGCCCTCATAGTTGGGTTCGGCGTCAATCACCGGTCTGACCGGCGTCAACCGCCAACCCTGCGCCGGACCCCGCCAAGCCTGCCACTGCCACTTCTGGGCGTTGCTGCCATGGCCGGATTGGTAGACAAAGTAATCGATCCACGCCTCGTCCTTCAAGCCTTCCCATGGTTCCTGCAAGCCTCGCGGATGCAACGACGCCGGCCGCCGAGCCAACTCTGGCGGAAAGACCGCGCGGCCGATCTCCCGCCAACGTGCCGCCTTCTCATCCCGGTAGTCGCCGTCGCCGCCGAGGAACCAGATCGATCCATAGGCGTGATAACGCGCTTGAATGTAGCGCGCCAGTTGAGCCGCAAAGGCCACTGCGAGCGTCTCGCCCGGGCTCTCGCCTGCCTTCGACGTCAACGCCCACAACATGACGGGCACGGGGACAAGTCCGGCTCTGCGCATCGCCGCCACCCGCTGATCCAGACGGCGGAAGAATGCCGGGTCGACGATCAACTTCGAGTCCAGAATCTGATAGGCGGTGCGGCCCTGTTCATCGGCGTATGCCGCCCGCCACTGGGTGGTGACGAATTGCGCGGCCGTGAATCTCTGTTTCACGCGCATGGCCAGATAGTCGTCCCACTCGCCGGCCGTCGCGAGCATTGGCCCGTTCCAGGCTGTATCGGCCAGCCAGAACCACGGCTTGCCGCTGCCGGCATGGACAAAATGCCTGCGGTTGGCCGACAATACCGGCGGTCCCTGCTTGTCCAGCGCGGTCTGTCCGCGGTTGATCACCGAGACGAATCCACCCGTCTTCGGCTCCAGTTCGACGTCGGGCGACGCCACGGAGAACGTGTATTCGCCCAGTCTCATCGGCGAGTAGCGGACCTTCCACGTCGCACCGCCGTCCCAGAAAGCCTCGACTGTTTCCGAAACGTCACGCGTTGCGAACGTCACCCGCACACGAGCCTGAAGCGGGTTCTGCGGCGCCTTTGCCGCGGTCAGCACCTGCTCGAAAACGCCAAACTGCGGCGCCGCCGGCCGGACCTGACCGAACGCGCACACAGTCAGCAAGACCAGACTCAACTGCCAGCGCATTGCCTCGCCTCCTTTTAATTCGCCGGACGGGGCCGTGGTTCCGCGGAGCCATCGGTAAGTTTCAGCGCCCACTTTACGGCTTCCAGCCACATCTTCTGGACGTTCTTGTCGTTCCAGCTTTCTTCGGTGTGGCCCAGCGTGGAATAGAAGACCCGCCCTTTGCCGTACTCCTTCACCCAGGCGATCGCGAAATCCTTGTCGGCGCGCTTGATGCCCTTCTTCGTCATGTCGAGCTTATTCTCATTCATGCGCAGCAGGACCCGGCTCTTCTCGCGCGAGTAGTCTTTGGACTGGTAGATCTCGTCAAGGATGGTGAACTCCTTCGGAAAGTGCTGCACGATCGGATGCGTTGGATCCTCCAGCAGGATTGGCGCCTGGAAAGTGTTCCACGGGTGACCGTCGAAATACCCGCCCAGCATCTCGCCGTATTCGGGCCACTTGTAGAAGGTGTCCGGAGCGGAGTGGACACCGATGAATCCCTTGCCGTCGGCCTTGATGAAAGACATCAACGCGGCTTTCTGCTCATCGTCCATCTTCAACTCACCGGTGGTGTAGAACGCCACGGCGTCAAAATAATCGAGGTTCTTGGCGTTACCGCCGAGTTTCTTCTTCGTGAGCAGTTGGACGTCGGTCTTGATGTAAGTCTCCCATAGACCCGACTCCTGGCCCAGTTTCCACAGCGTCGCCATGGCGTACGACGTCGCGTCATGCTGGAAGCCCTCGACGGCTCCGATCACCAGCAACCGCTTCTTCTTCGGCGCAGCCTGCTGGCCGCAAGCCGGCAAGGCCAGGGCAGCCAACAGCCCGGCGGTCAGGAAAGTAGACAAAAAGGACGCTTTCATGGGAATTTCTCCAGTCGGCCCTCATCATATCACTGGTCATCTAAACTGGTTAGATGCACACCCCGAACACCCCAGAGCCGCCAAAGCAACCGATCGAGGGCGTCGAAAACCTGATCACCGTCGGTTCCGGCAAAGGCGGTGTCGGCAAAACCACGGTCTCAGTGAATCTTGCCGTCGCCCTGGCTGCGCTCGACTACAGGGTTGGCCTGCTCGACGCCGACGTCTACGGACCGAACGTCCCGCTCATGATGGGTCTGCGGGATACGCCATACATGGTGGAAGGGCGGATCCAACCGCTGGAGCAGTATGGCGTCAAGTTGATGTCGATGGGGTTCCTCAATCCCGGCGACAAGCCGTTGATCTGGCGCGGACCGATGCTGCACAGCGTCATGCAGCAATTCCTTCGCCAAGTGGACTGGGGCACGCTCGACTACTTGCTGATTGACCTTCCGCCCGGCACCGGCGACGTTCAACTCTCTCTCATCCAAACCGCGCCTATCAGCGGCGCCATCGTCGTCACCACGCCGTCGGAGGTCTCGCTGGAAGATGGCCGCAAGGCGGTGCTGATGTTCCGCCAGGTGAAGGTCGAGTTGCTCGGGATGGTCGAGAACATGAGTTACCTGGTAGTCCCGGGGACTGACCAGCGGATCGATGTCTTCGGCCAGGGTGGCGGCAAACGCACCGCCGAGGCGATGGACGTACCGTTTCTGGGTGAACTGCCGATGGACCCGCGCGTCCGCATCGGAGGCGATACGGGGCGTCCTGTCGCGCTGCTGGGTGAGACCGACGAACAGGCCAAGCCGTTCTTCGAGATGGCCCGCCTGCTGGTCGAACGCGCCAAGGCCGCCCACAAACCCGCGGCGAAGATCACCATCGAAGACTAGCCGCGCCAGGCGTCCCCAAACCTGAGGCCGCGAACGAAGAGAGCGGGTGCCCGGTCCCTGTCTTTAGCGCAGCGCAGGACTCAGGCCGCTTCAGTCCAGCGGGTACATCACCAGCCCCGACCCCAGCTTCGGGTAGAAGAACGTCGATTTCTGCGGTAGCACCTGCCCAGCGAACGAGACCCGGGCCACACCTTCCACCGGCAAATCTTCCAAAAGAAACGCGATCTGCTCGCGTCCCGCACCGACCTCTTCAAGCGCCGCCGGCAACTGTTTCACGTAAGTCAGATGCCCGCCCGCTGCAACCTTCTCCGGTGTCAGTCCAAGTAGAGGCGTCAGCACACGGTCCTGTAACACCGAGACGTTCAACTCGTCCGGACCGGCGGCAATGTCAGCGTGATACTCGCCGTCCTCGACCGCCACGCCAATTCTGACGTGGCCCTCAGGCGACTTCAGTTCAAGCCCCGGCCCAACGTTCGGCAGTTTGGAGAGAAAAGACTCGGCATCGAAGCCCTCGATGCCGTGAACCAACCGGTGAGTCGCGAACGACCTCAGTCCAGGCGATTGCAGCGAGACGAAGGTCATCAACGTCTTCGGCTGGCCCATCCGCAGCGCCGTTTCATAGCGATGGTGGCCGTCGGCGATCAGCAATTTCGCATCCGCCATTTCGGACTGCAACGCGGCGATCCAAGACTCATCCGAAATGCGCCAGAGCCGGTGGAGGGTCTTTTCGTGGTCAGTGTACTCGAGATCCGGCTCGCCCGAAGTGACCTGCGTCATGCGCGATTCGACAGTTCCCTGCGTGTCCGGGAAGAGCATGAAGACGGAGTCGAACTGAACTCTTGTGGCGTCGAGCAGGCGGAATCGGTCTTCCTTCGGACCCGACATCGTACGCTCGTGACGATAAATCGTACGTCCGTAATCCTCTGTCTCGCCGAGGGCAATGAACCCCCTCCGCACCAGCACTTCGCCCGTGTATGGCGCGGGAAACGTCTGCTCATAGACGAAGATCGCCGCCGCGTCATCCACTGCCAGCACCCCGGCCGACGTCCATTCATCCAGTCGCCGCCGGGCGCCGGCATAGTCGCCCTGAGGCAGAATCAGGTGGGCGAAGTTATGGACAGACCTGCCCTTATACTCTGTTTCCAGCGCCGCTGGGATAACGTCATAGGGCAGCGTGGCCAGAGCAGCGATAGGGCCGGCCGACTCCGTGTAACGGAGCGCGCGAACAGGATGAATCTTTGCCATGGGAACTCTCAGCATAGGCCACCGCCGCGGCTAAGGCAAAACGGCGACGTTGATGGTGACTGCGATTGGATGCGGCCAATTCAAGACGTGCAAATACTACAAACTTGACATTCAAGGCGGCAGCTGTGACCTTGACCACGCTGTGCGCTATTGGGATTTTCTTCTGGTGCTGGGTAGGCTACCGGCTCGGCAGCCCGGATCTTCCTGGAATCGAAGGGCCGCACTTGTGCTGTGTGGAATTCGTGTCCATCATACTGACCGTCGTTACGGTGGCTTTGGCGGTTCTGGGTGTCGTGGGTCTTGTTGCGCAGTGGGAGGATGGGGAGATCAAGGACCAGAGCATCGAGGCCGCCAATGCTACCGCAGTGAGCCACGAATCCGAATTCTTGACGACCAAGACGGGGAGAGACATCATCGAATGCGCTGTGCACGCGGCAGCAGACTCGTACCTTCGGGCAACCCAATTCTCCACCGCATATGCCCGCGTCTCATGGCTGTGTTACCTCCTTGAGTATGTATGTAATCTCTTGGCGGTCCAATGCCCTGCCTGCGTAGTAGCCGCCAAGACCGAGGCCGACTGTTAGAGCTGCGGCTAATGGAAGATAGGTGGGCTTCCTCTCCTCCGTGGCGCCGGCTGCAATGAAAGACGTGGTTCCGACCGTGGCGCACAGGATCAGCGGAAGCCGTGTTCGCTTCTTGCCCCGAATACGTGTGATCGTAAACCGGTCGATATCCTTCAAGGGAATATGCGTTTCCTGATTGTTCGTTTGAAGATTTACACCTTCCGCGGTGACTCGGGTGGTCTTGCCTTTGAGGGTTTGCTTGCCACGCGTGACAATCCGCACCTGCTCGCCTTCTTGGAGTACCGCGGTAACGGCGTCTGGGGCGATCAGGCGCGGATCCTCCGCCATCACGACCAACGGGATGAGCAGGAGCACAGTGCTGAACCGTAGGATTCGGATCACGGCTCCTCCCGTTCCCGAGGCAGACATGTCCGGCGCTCGTAAGAGGTATCACGGAGCGGTTGCTGAATCGCCTGATTAAATTCTTCCGTCGGTTGCATGCCGCGGAACACCTGACCGTTCAAAAGAAAGAAAGGCGTCCCTCGAGCGCCCACCAGGGCGGCATCCTTACGATCTCGTTCGATAACCGAGTGCAATTCGTCCGACGCCAGGCAAGAATCGAAACTCAGCCGATCTAAGCGAATCGTCCCCGCGAGTTCCGACAGCCACTGTACCGATCCGACCGCTCCTTCAACAAACAAGGGATGGTGATACTTCCAGAACGCCTGCTGCTCGCCCGTGCATAAAGCCGCCTTCGCCATCATCACACCCGTGGGGTTGTCCTTGAGCGCTAGGACCTTACGAACAAGCTGCATCTGGCCATCGTATCTCAACAACAGGTGCCGTTCTACCAGCCCGCCGGCTTGCCCTTGTTCTGTTCGATCAGCCACTTCTCGAGTGGCGCGAAGTAGGCGCGCAACGCTTCGCCGTCCATCTGGCGCGTGCCCGCGCCCTTCTCCAGGGCGTCCATCCAGGGGCGGCTCATGCCCATTGCGAGCATCGACTGGAGCTTTTCGCCCGCCGCCTTGTTGCCATAGATCGAGCAGCGGTGCAGCGGGTCTTTGCAGCCGGCGGCGCCGCTCAACGTCTTGTGCATCTGGAATTGCAGCAGATGAGCCAGGAAGTAACGCGTATAGGGCACGTTGGCTGGGACGTGATACTTTGCCCCGGGGTCGAAGTCCTCTTCGCCGCGCGGCGCGTCCGGCGCCACGCCCTGATACTTCAACCGCAGATCCCACCATGCTTTGTTGTAGTCGGCCGGCTTGATCTCGCTAGAGAAAACCTTCCAGCGCCACTGGTCGATCAGCAGGCCAAACGGCAGGAACGCCACCTTGTCCAAAGCTCGTTGAAGCAGCAGGGCGATGTCTCCGCTGGCGTCGGGAGCCTTTGGGATCAGGCCCAGTTTGACCAGGTATTCGGGTGTGATTGACAGGGCGATGGTGTCGCCGATGGCTTCATGGAAACCGTCGTTGGCGGAGTCGCGGAATAGGAACGGCTGCTGGTTGTAGGCGCGCTGATAGAAGTTGTGGCCGAGCTCGTGGTGGATGACGTTGAAGTCGTCGGCGGTGATGTCGATACACATCTTGATGCGTAGGTCGTTGTCGTTATCGACGTCCCACGCCGAGGCGTGACAAACCACGTCGCGATCCCGCGGGCGTGTGAACATGGACCGCTCCCAGAAGGTCTTCGGCAGCGGGGCGAAGCCAAGCGACGTGAAGAAGCCTTCGCCGTACTTTGTCATCTGGGTCGCGCCGGTCTTGCGCTGTTTCAGGATGGCCGTGAGGTCATAGCCGGGACCTGAATCCTTTGGTCCGACAAGCGGATAGACGCCATCCCACTGCTGCGCCCACATGTTGCCGAGCAGATGCGCGGGGATGGGGCCTTCGGCCGGCACGGCGTCGCCGTACTTCTCTCGCAACTTCCAGCGCACATAGGCGTGAAGCTGAACGTAGAGCGGTTTCACCTGTTCCCAAAGGCGGTCGAGTTCCTTGGCGAATGCGTCGGGGTCCATGTCGTATTTCGAGCGCCAGAGCGCTCCCGTGTCGGCGAAGCCGAGTTCCTTGGCGCCCTTATTCGACAGCTCAACCAAACGAACGTAATCGTTGCGCATCGGACGCGAAATCGTGTGCCAGCCCTTCCAGACATCGAGCAACTGCTTCGGGTCGCGGCTCGTGTTCATGATGCGCGTGATGTCGTCGATGGTCATGCACTTGGTCGGATCGCCACCGGGGCAGTACTTGCCCTTGCCATAAGCGGATTCCAGCGAAACCGCCAGGCGCGTGACTTCCTCGCTGTCCTTGGCGTTCGAAGGCGCGGGCAGCGTCATCGACACCTTCAACAGCTTCAACTTCCGGGCGACATCGTCTTGAACGGCCACGCCGTTATACTTCGCCGCTTCCTTGGCGTATTTCACCGCCGCATCAAGCAGCCGCTGATTGGCGCGGGCCGCGACGGCTTCGCTGTCCTGGTTGATATAGGTGGCCTGGAGCCACTGAGCCTGACCGGCTTCGTTCGAGAGCTTCAGCAGGCCGGCTTCGGCGGCTTCGACGAACTTCTTGGCATCCGCGGCCGAGGGTTTCGACCCGCAGGCGCCGAGCGTGATGACGGCAAGGATGAGAACAATTCGCATGGGATCCTCACTTGGAATCGACGATCACAATCATACGACGGTACCTGAAGCCCGCCGGTCCTTTCAAGCACCTTCACCTTGATCCAGGGAGGAATAAGCTATTCCAGCGCGCCGGGCCGTTCGTGAAATGCGAACACCGCCTCGACGGGGGCCGGGATCCATGAGCTGTGGACGAAGGCTGGCATGGGTGCGGTGTATGCTGGTCGTTTCGTCTGATGGTCCTCGAACTCACAGGGATGCAAAAGCGTTTTGGCGGCGTCCAGGCGCTCGTCAAGGGCGATCTGCAAGTGCGCGCGGGCGAGGTCCATCTGCTGCTTGGCGAAAACGGGGCGGGAAAGTCGACGCTGATGAAGATTGTCGCCGGGATGTACCGGGCCGACAGCGGCGAGATGGTCTGGAAAGGCCAAAAGACAGAGTTCAAGAACCCGGCGGAAGCGCAACGGGCGGGCATCGCCATGGTCCACCAGGAAAGCCTGCTCGCGCCGCATCTGACGGTGGCCGAAAACGTCTGGCTGGGCCGGGAACCGTCCACCCGGTGGGGCATGCTCAACCGGGGTGAGGCCGAGGTCCGGACGCGCCAGTTGATCGAGGAACATGGCTTCCCGCTCCGGCCCGAGTGGCGAGTGGAACGGCTCAGTCCGGCAGCCCGGCAATTGGTGGAGATCTGCCGGGCGCTCGCCCACGGGTCAAGCCTATTGATCTTCGATGAGCCTACTTCGGCACTCTCGGACAGCGAGTCGGCGGAGGTCTTCCGAATTGTCCTCGACTTGAAGCGGCGCGGCCTGGGCGTCATCTATATCACCCACCGGATGAACGAACTCAGGCGCGTGGGTGACCGGGCGACGGTATTGCGCGATGGCGAAACCGTGTTCAGCTCGCCGATGGCCGAAGTCGCCAACGACGAATTGATTCGGCTGATGGTTGGGCGCGAGATCACGGAACTCTATACGAGAACGCCGTTGCTTCCTGGCCAAGAGCTGCTGCGCGTTGAGGGGCTGTCGCGGGCAGGAGCCCTGCGCGATGTGAATCTGACTGTCCGCTCCGGAGAGATCGTGGGGTTGGCCGGTCTTGCCGGCGCGGGCCGGACGGAGTTGTGCCGCGCACTGTTTGGTGTGGATTCGATTGATACAGGCAGGGTCTGGGTGGGCGGCGAAGAACTGAAAATCCGCTCGCCGCGCGACGCCGTGCGGGCCGGGTTGGCGTTGGCGCCGGAAGACCGCCAACGTCACGGCCTGGCAGTGGGCCGCCCGACGGGGGAGAACATGACACTCCCCTCCCTCGAACGGTTCAGCCCGATGGGTCTCATCAGACATAAGCGCGAGCGGGATGCGATCGCGGCGCAGGCGGTGCGGCTGAAGCTGAAATCGGAGTCGCAGGCGCAACCGGCCTGGAAGTTGAGCGGCGGCAACCAGCAGAAAGTCGTCATCGCAAAGTGGGTGATGCGCGGAGCGAAAGTATTTCTCTTCGACGAGCCTACCCGGGGCATCGACATTGGCGCCAAGCGCGAGGTCTTCGAGTTGATGGACGAACTGGCGCGGCAGGGCGCGGCGATCCTGATGGTCAGTTCCGAGATGCCGGAATTGATGCAGGTGGCCGACCGCATCCTTGTCATGAAAGACGGCCGGATCGTGGCCGAGTTGCCCGGCGAGACCACTCAGGAAGAGATCCTTCTGTTTGCGGCTTCCGGTTTGCCACAATGGGAGGCGCCGCCGAAATGATCCAGCGTTTCCTCCCGTTCCTGACACTGCTCGTCCTAGCCATCGGCCTTTCTCTGGCCACGCCGCATTTCCTGACAGGGATGAACCTGGCCAGTCTGTTTCGCCAGACGGCTGTGATCAACATCATGGCGCTCGGGGTGACGCTGGTGATCGTCGCAGGCGGCATCGATCTGAGCGTCGGCTCGATGATGGCTCTGGCGAGTCTGCTCGGCTGCATGGCCATGGAACATGGCATGGGCTTGGCCGCCGGAATCACCGTGGGTGTCGTGGCGGGCACGGCTCTCGGTCTGGCGAACGGCCTGGTCATCACCAGGATGAAGATCAACCCGTTCATCGTGACCCTCGGCACCCTGGGCATCTTCCGCGGGATGGCGCTGCTGATCTCCGAAGGATTGCCGGTCCACGGGTTGCCTAAGGAGTACAGTTTCCTGGGCGAGGGTATGTTGGCTGGAGTGCCGTTTGTTCTGTTGCTGGTGGCGGCGAGCGCGGCGGGTGTCCATTTTCTGCTCGAGCACACGCGAATGGGACGTTACGCCTTCGCCATTGGCAGCAATGCCGACGCCGCTTACTACGCCGGCGTCCCAGTGGCGTTCCACGCGACGGCGGTCTATGCGATCTGCGGGTTGATGACGGGCCTCGCGGGGATGGTCGAATCCAGCCGCCTGATGACGGGTCAGCCGACCGCCGGGCAGGGCTACGAATTGCAAGCCATCGCCGCCGTGGTCATCGGCGGGGGAAGCCTACGCGGTGGTGAAGGCAGCGTCATCGGCACACTCATTGGAGCGATGATCATGGGATTGCTCTCAAACGGCAGCGACCTGCTGGGCATCTCGCCATACCTTCAGCAGGCGATCATCGGAGCGGTCATCATCCTGGCCGTCTTCCTGGACGAAATCAGAAAACGGAGGATGGGCGCGGGTGCTTAGGCCTGGCGCCCGGAGGTCATCATGAAGAACCCAATCATCGTCGCGCTGGACTTGAACAACGCTGCCGAGGCCCTGAAGTTGGTTGACCGGCTAGGCGATTCAGTCTCCTTCTATAAGGTTGGGCTGGAACTCTTCACCGCGGAGGGGCCGGGCGTTGTCCGGGATTTGACGGCGATGGGCAAGGACGTCTTCGTCGACCTGAAGATGTACGACATCGGCGAGACAGTAAAACGGGCGACCGCCAGCGTGGCATCGCTTGGAGCCAGACTGTTGACCGTCCACTCCAGCCCTCAGGTGATCCGGGCGGCGATGCAGGGCGCGCAGGGGAGCGAGTTGAAGATTCTGGCCGTTACCGTTCTGACCAGCTTCGCCCAGCAGGATCTGGAGGATCTGGGAGTCTCCGGGCGAACAATAAGCGAACAGGTGAAGTATCTGGCTACGAAAGGCATCGAGGCGGGTGTGGATGGGTTCGTTTGTTCAGCGCTTGAGGTGGCCAGTCTCAGAGCATTGGCTGGACCCGGCAAGATCCTCGTCGCACCGGGTGTCAGGTCGGCTGGCGCGGACCATGGGGACCAGAAACGGGTGGCGACCCCTGCGGAGGCAGTCGCGGCCGGAGCCGACTACCTGGTAATCGGTCGGGAGATCACGCACGCGGCGGATCCTGCATCCGCAAGTGAAAACATTTTAATGGACTTGCGCATGATCCGGAGTCATAAACGGGCCCGATGACCCCTAGAAGGATTTATTGTTGACATGACTAGGGAATGTATTGTTACCTGAGTAACATCAGGGAGACTTCTGCTGGGCCATACCAGTGGAAGTTGGCAGGCCACTTGGCGCTCCGTGGCGTGGCACTGCATCCATCGCTGACACGAAGACCGAAAGGGACGAACAAACAGTGAACATCCGCCTTTCTCTTAAGCTCTTGGCCGCAACGTTGATCGCGCTTTGCGCGTTCGGGCAGGTCACCACTTCGCTGACAGGAACCGTGTCCGATCCTACGGGCGCCGTCATACCTGGCGCGAAGTTGACTCTCGAAAACACGGCCACCGGGATAACGCGCGAAACCGAGTCAGATCAGACCGGGACGTACAGGTTTCTCCAAATGGCGCCGGGATCCTACCGGCTGAAGGTCAACAAGAGCGGCTTCTCGGACCTGATCGTGAATGACATCCAGCTACTGGTGAACAGCCCCGCTACTCTGAATGTCAAGTTCGAGAAAGTCGGGCAGGTCACTGAAGTCGTCTCGGTCTCAGCCGAGGCGACCATCGTGAACACCGTTGACGCCAGCCTCGGCAACGCCATCGGCAACCGCCCCGTTGTGCAACTGCCGTTGAACGCGCGCAACATTGTCGGACTTCTGGCCCTCCAGCCTGGGGTGGTCTTCACCTCCGAAGGGGACACCGATTCGCGCAACGGCGCAGTCAACGGCGGCAAGAGCGACCAGGCCAACGTGACGCTGGACGGCGTGGACGTGAACGATCAGATGGACCGCCAGGCGTTCACCAGCGTCCTGAGAATGACACCGGACTCCGTCCAGGAGTTCCGCGTCACCACCCTGAACGCCACCGCCGAGCAGGGCCGCTCTTCCGGCGCGCAGGTCGCCCTCGTCACCAAGGGCGGCACCAACGAAGTCCATGGCTCGCTCTATGCCTACCACCGCAACACCAAGACAACGGCCAACGACTTCTTCCTCAACTCCTCCGGCGTGGCTCGCCAGAAACTGATCCGTAACATCTATGGCGTCTCCCTTGGTGGTCCGATCATCAAGAACCGGTTCTTCCTCTTCGGCAACTGGGAAGGCCGCAAAGACGCCAAGGACGGCCAGGCGCTGCGGACCATTCCGTCCATGAATATGCGTCAGGGCATTGTGCAGTACCGGACCAAGACCGGCTCTCTGGCGACGGTCACCCCCACTGACATCGCTCAGCTTCTGGATGCCCGTGGCGTCAATCAGGCTGCCCTGGCCGACATGAAGAAGTACCCCACGCCGAATGACTTCTCGGTCGGCGACGGCATCAACTTCCAGGGCTACCGCTTCACCGCGCCCACTCCGCTTCGCTGGAACACCTACATCGCCCGCGCCGACTACGTGCTGGACTCGGCGAACAAGCACACGCTCTTCATCCGCGGGAACCTCCAGAACGACAACGAGCAGGGCATGCCGCAGTTCCCCGGGCAGCCCGCCAACAGCGTCACGCTGCGCAACAACAAGGGTATTGCCACTGGTGTGACGAGCGTCCTCACGCCCACCCTGATCTCAACTTTCCGCTACGGTCTCACGCGGCAGGGATGGGAATCCTCAGGTATAGCCAACTTCTCCGCCGTCACCCTGCGCGGCATGGATCCCTATGTGGGGCTGAGTCGGGGCTTCACCGCCATTATCCCGGTGCACACCCTCGCCGAGGACATGAACTGGGTTAAGGGCGCGCACACGCTCCAGTTCGGCGGTGTCATCCGCACGAACCAGAACAAGCGGGACAACTATGCTACATCGTATTCCGGCGCCACCGCCAACGCCTCGTGGCTCGTCGGCAGCGGATCTGTTTTGAATGCGCCGTTCCCCGACATGGCCAGTTCGCAGTACACGTATTTCCGTTACGCGATGACCGACGTCATGGGTCTCGTCACCCAGGGCAACGCCCAATACAATTACCTGGTTGATGGGACGGTGCTGCCAAACGGCGCGCCCGTCGCACGCAACTTCAAGAACCAGGAGTATGAGATGTATCTCCAAGACACCTGGCGAATCAACCGGGCGCTTACCGTCACCGCCGGTGTCCGCTATTCGCTGATGCCGCCCATCTATGAAGCAAACGGCCAGCAGGTTTCGCCGAACATTCCCATCGGCGATTGGTTCGACAAGCGCGGCGGCCTCGCCCAGCAGGGCAAGAGCCAGATGGAGGCCGGGCTCATCTCCTTCATCCCGCGCGACAAGGGCGGGCGGGAACTGTATGGTTTCCACAAGGACAACATCGCCCCCCGCGTCTCGCTTGCCTACTCTCCTCAGGGTACGGACGGACTGAGCAAGTTCCTGTTCGGCGGCCCTGGCAGGACGTCCATCCGCGCCGGTTGGGGCATGTACTACGACCTGTTCGGCTCCGGCCTGATGCGCTCCTTCGACGCAACGGCCTTCGGCCTCTCCAACGCTCTCACCAACCCTGCCGCGGTGCAGACAATTGCATCCGCTCCGCGCTACACCGGCATCAACCAGATCCCCGCCGGTCTTCTCCCCGCTGCGCCCCCGGCGACGTTCCCGGCGACATACCCGAATCTGTTCGCCATCACCAACGGACTCGACGATACAATGCGGGCTCCCTACAACATGAACCTGAACTTCAGCATCGGCCGGGAGTTGCCCAGCGGCTGGTTCGTTCAGGGTTCATACGTCGGGCGGCTTTCGCGCCGTTCGCTGGTCCGCCGGGACGCCGCGATGCCCACCGACCTGAAGGACCCTGTTTCAGGGCAGACCTACTTCGAGGCCGCGACCGTTCTGGCCAAGCAGGTGAACGCAGGCGTGGCCACCGCCAACGTCCAGAAGGTCGCCTTCTGGGAGAACTTCTACCCCAACGCGGCGACCGCCACTCTGACGGCCACCCAGAACATCTACAACCGTTTCTGGAACAACCAGTACGACTGGACCTACGCCCTCTATCAGCTCGACACCGCGGCTGGGCAGGGATCATGCCATCTGCGAACCACCGGTTGCTCGAAATTGGGCGCCAATGCGTTCTATAGCCCGCAGTTCTCCTACCTGTCGGTGTTCAGTTCAGTGGGGGGCGGCAACTACCATGCCGGCCAGTTGAACGTCCGTAAGCGTTTTACCAACGGCGACACCATCGACATGAACTATACGTTCTCGAAGTCGATCGACCTGCGTTCCAACACCGAGCGCGTGGGTTCTTCGACTGGCGTACTGTGGAATCCCTGGCAACCGGGCCTGATGAAGGGCGTTTCGGACTATGACAACACCCACCTGTTCTCCATGATGGGCGTGTACAGTCTGCCGGTCGGCAAAGGCAAGCGGTTCGGCAACGGCATGAACTCCGTCGTCGATGCAATCCTCGGCGGCTGGCAGTTGTCCGGCATCTGGCGCATGTCCAGCGGATTCCCCATCAGCGTCTTTGAGACCGGCCTCTGGCCCACCAACTGGAACAACAACAACTGGGCCCTCTGGACTGGCGTGCCCGTCACCACGGGCCGCTACAAGGACATGAAGGCGATCGCCGGCTCGAACGGCCCGGGCCTCTTTGCCGACCCTGAAGCGGCTCTTGCGGCGTTCGACTACGAGTTGCCCGGTGGTATCGGCACCCGCAACGGCCTGCGCGGAGACGGCGTCTTCAACATCGATCTGAACGTCGCCAAGCGCTTCACCATGCCTTACAGCGAGAAGCACTCTCTCCAGTTCCGCTGGGAGACCTTCAACCTGACCAACACTGCCCGCTTTGATGTCAACAGCCTCTCGCTCGACATCTCCTCCTCGGGCACTTTCGGCAAGTACAGCTCGGTGCTCGGATCGCCGCGCGTCATGCAGTTCGGCCTGCGCTACGAATTCTAAGCGCAAGCCAAGCCAACCCAACCAAAGGGCGGAGCCGCAAGTTCCGCCCTTTCCCATTCAGGGCGCCGCAAGGCTGGAACCCCTGCAAAATCAGGCGTTCACGGCGCATGGCCCGCCGCGGAGGTATGTCACAATGGAGTTGTGACCGGTCACGAAATCCGCCAGAAATTCCTCGACTTCTTCGCCGCGCGCAACCACCGCGTCGTCCGTTCTTCCTCCCTCGTACCGGCGAACGATCCTACTCTGCTGTTCACCAACGCGGGCATGAATCAGTTCAAGGACGTCTTCCTGGGTATCGAGAAACGCGACTATTCGCGTGCGACAACAGCCCAGAAATGCGTTCGCGCCGGCGGCAAGCACAACGATCTCGAAAACGTCGGCTACACCCGCCGCCACCACACGTTCTTCGAGATGATGGGTAACTTCAGCTTCGGCGACTACTTCAAGACCGACGCCATCGACTTCGCCTGGGACCTGGTCACCAACGGTTATGGTCTCGACAGGGACCGCCTTTACGTCACCGTCTTCCGCGAGGACGACGAAGCCGAAGAGCTTTGGCAGAAGGTCGCCGGCGTGTCCAAGAGCCGCATCTTCCGCCTCGACGAGAAGGACAACTTCTGGCAGATGGGCGAGACCGGTCCTTGCGGACCCTGCTCGGAGATTCACTACGACCTCGGCCCAGGCGCGGCAGAACCGGGCCATGAACACGAGGAGTTTCCACAGGATGGCGGCGGCCGGTTTGTCGAAATCTGGAACCTTGTGTTCATGCAATATGACCGCGATGGGTCAGGGAAACTGTCGCCACTGCCAAAGCCGTCGATCGACACAGGGATGGGTCTCGAACGCGTCGCGGCGATCATGCAGGGCAAGCTCTCCAATTACGACTGCGATCTGCTGAAGCCCATCGTCGAGCACGCCGGCGAGTTATTTGGCAAGCCCTATGGCAGCGACACGCGCTCGGATACGGTCTTACGCATCTGCGCGGATCACGCCCGCGCCGCCGCATTTCTCATTCACGACGGCGTCGTGCCGTCGAACGAGGGACGCGGTTACGTGCTGCGCAAGATCATGCGCCGCGCCCTGCGCAACGCGCGCATGGTCGGCGTACAGGATGCTTTCCTGTACAAGCTGACCGGCTTCGTCGCGGAGTGGATGAAACCCGCCTACCCGGAGATGCTGGAGAGCGTCCAGCGCGTCGCCCGCATCGTAAAGGACGAAGAGGGGCGCTACGCGACAACGTTCCAGGTGGCCGAGCGCGTCTTCCACGACGAGGCCAGGAAGGCGGCATCGGGCACGCTGCCAGGTGAAATGGCCTTCAAACTCTACGACACCTACGGAATGGCGCTCGACGAGCAGGAAGAGATGGGCCGCGAACTCGGCCTGTCCATCGACACCGCAGGCTTCGAACAGGCCATGCGGCAGCAGCGCGAACGCGCCCGCGCTTCCTGGAAGGGCGCCGGGAAGGCCCAGGTGGCGCCGGTTTATCAGGCGCTGCTCGAAATGGGCCGCACGACGTTCCTCGGTTACGAAACAATGTCCTGCGCATCGTCGCGCGTCTCCGCTCTCCTCGTCAGCCAGAACAGCGTCTCGAACCTCTCCCCCGGCACTGAAGCCGAACTCGTCCTCGACCAAACGCCGTTCTACGCGGAAGCCGGCGGCCAGGTGGGCGACACCGGAGAGATCCGTTCAATTGAGACCGGCGAAGTCCTCGCTTACGTCAAAGGGACCTATGCCGCGGTTGCCGGGCTGACAGTTCACAAGATCGTGACCGCCGGCTCTCTTCATGTGGACGACGCGGTGTCGGCCCGCGTGAACGAAGACGCCCGCCGCGCCACGATGCGGAACCACACAGCCACCCACCTGGCTCACGCCGCCCTGAGAAAGGTCCTGGGCGTCCATGTCAAACAGGCCGGCAGCGTCGTCGATCCCACGCGCCTGCGTTTCGACTTCTCTCACTACACGGCGATGGATGCCGATGAGATCGCCGAAGTCGAACGCCTTGTGAACGAGGAGATCCTGCGCAACACGGGCGTTTCCACTGAGGTAATGGCGCTCGACTCCGCCATCGAAACCGGCGCCATGGCCCTGTTCGGCGAAAAGTACGGCGAAAAGGTCCGCGTCGTTTCGGTGCCAGGATTCAGCACGGAACTCTGCGGCGGCACTCACGTCCAACGGACTGGCGACATCGGCCTGCTGAAGGTGGTCCATGAAGGCTCAATTTCGGCAGGCGTCCGCCGCATCGAAGCGATCACGGGCGCCGGCGCCTTGATGCGTTTCCAGGAGATATCGAACTCAGTCAACAGCGCGGCCACGCTCCTCAAGACGAAGGAGAGCGAACTGCTCGACCAGATCGAGAAGCTCCTCGCCCAGCAGAAAGCGGCTGAAAAGGAACTGACACAACTTAGAGAAAAGGCCGCCCACGCCGAAGCCAAGGACGTCGAATCGCAGGCGCGTGACATCCGCGGCGTCAGGGTACTTTCGGCGCGCGTCGATGGAATGGACCGTGCGCAGATGCGCAACATGGCGGATGCGCTGCGCAACAAGTGGGGCTCGGGCGTCGTGGTCCTGGCCGCCGCGAGCGAAGGCAATGTCGCCATCATCGCGGCCGTCACGAAGGATCTCACCGCCAAGGTTCATGCAGGCGAACTCGCCGGCGCCGTGGCCCAGGCCGTTGGTGGCAAGGGCGGCGGACGGCCCGACCTGGCCGAAGCCGGCGGCAAGGACGCATCCGCGCTGCCAGCCGCGCTCGATGCCGTTTACGCTTCCGTGGAGGGCATGCTCTGAGCGAGATTCTGGATGCGGTAGTCGTCGGCGCCGGCCCCACGGGGTTGGCCTGCGGGATCGAACTGAAGCGCCGCGGCCTCGCGGCGAAGCTGTTCGACAAGGGCTGTCTCACCAACTCCCTCTACAACTACCCCACCAACATGACCTTCTTCACCACGCCTAAACTGCTTGAGATCGGCGGCATCCCGATGACAAGCATCGGCGAAAAGCCGGTCCGGGCCGAGGCGCTGAAATACTACCGCCGCGTCGCGGACCACTTTGCGCTCGACATCCGTCAGTACGAGCGTGTTCTCAGTTTCGAGGGTTCCGATGGCAACTTCCTGCTATCCACAGAGGACCGCCTCCAGGTGCGGCGCCAATACCGCGCGCGCAAAGTGATCCTGGCGACCGGCTACTACGACAAGCCCAACCTGCTGGGCGTCGAGGGCGAGGATTTGCCGAAGGTGATGCACTACTACAAGGAAGCGCATCCCTATTACGGCCACGACGTTCTCGTCGCCGGCGGCAAGAACTCGGCCGCCATCGCCGCCCTGGAACTGCACTGGACCGGCGCACGCGTCACGCTGGTCCACCGCCGGGATTCGTTGAGCGACAGCGTGAAGTACTGGATCCGCCCCAACATCGACAACCGCATCAAGAGCGGCGAAATCCGGGCCTACTTCAGCTCGCAAATATCGCGCATCGATCCAAAGTCGGTCACGCTGGCGACGCCGGAAGGCGAGATCACGATCGCCAACGACTTCGTCTTCGCCATGACCGGTTACAGGCCGGATACGCAGTTTCTCGCCCGCCATGGCATCGTCTTCGACGAAGAGTCGCGCAGACCGCGGTTGAATCCAGAGACGCTCGAAAGCGAACGCAAGGGCGTCTATCTTGCCGGAGTCCTCGTCGCCGGTCTGCACACCAACGAGATATTCATCGAGAACGGCCGTTTCCACGGCGGCCAGATCTCTGGCGACATCGCCCACAGGCTTTCAGCGAATCCGGAATAGCCAAGCGCCCTCGACCTCCTCGACAGGCTCCACGCGCCAGGCCTGCGGCATTCTCCTCAGTGAACGGCCAACGGGTCCGAACCCCGCCGCGTGTGTCGGAGCAACGATCCAGTGAACGCCCCGACTCTTCACAAACGCGGATGCCTCGGCCCGCAGCGGGCGGACCGGCAGTGCCGCGATATCTCCGGACGCGGGCAGCCGCACCCATCGCCGGTCCATCGTCAAACCATAGGCCTCGATTGCCGAACCGGCGCCGGCCAGCGAAGACGAGATCACGCTGAGTGCATCGAACGCGATCGGCCTGTCAAAGAGCACTTCCAGATGACTGCCGGTCTTCGCCGGGCCGTAGGTATGCCAGCGTGAAGCGATGTTCTCATCCACTGCCAGAGCGGCGTCCTGCGGGACGGGCCACGACGAGAGAAACCAGTATCGTGAGACGGCGAGCCGTTGGCCGGCCCGTTCAAAGCGCAACTCCGAGAGGGACCAGCCCTGTTTGACAGGCTGGTTGACGCGCAGCCTCACCCCTCGCAGGAATCCTTCCCGATTGACGTACCGGCCCTCGTAAAGCCGCTCCGGCAGCGGTTCGGCTGCCGCGATGAGCGCATCCGTCATCTGATCAAAATCCACTGTTGGCAGCGGTCCAAGCGCCGTCCTTTCTGAGTAAAGCAGTGGAACGCCAAGAAGATCCAACAATGGCTCTCCAGGTTTGACGTGTCTGGCCACCATCCGCGCAACGTTGTACTCCCAGTAGTTCTTCCGCAAGTAGTCTGCTTCGGATTCAATGCGCAGCGCCACCTGCCACGGCCAGCCGCGCAGACGCCAAGCGCCCATGCCAGCGTAGCGGTCCATCACGACCGGCAGCGACAGGGCGGCGTGCAGAATCAATAGTGGCGGCAACAGCCGCGCTGGCATCACGGATGCAAGCGCCAAGGCAAGGAAGGGCAGCGGGGGCATCAGGAAGCGCGCGCCGATGTTCAGTACCCAAGGCATGGCCGATACCGCGGCCGCGGTGATAAGCCAGCGCCCGGCCTGCTTCCGGCACGCCAGCAGCGCCAGCGGCAACAAGATGAAGACCGGTCCAATCAGGCCCTGCAGGGCAGCGCCATCGAACAGCAACGCGCCGGGGATCTGCGTCCAGGACGCGAGGTCGTAGTCTCTCAGATAGCTTCCCAGCGCCTGCTCGGTGGCGGCGTTGAATGCGTCGTTCTCAAACCACGTGTTGCCCAATGGGGCAAGCGGGTTGCCCGTCAGCCACCAGGCCTTCACGGCCCAGGGCAGGGCGACCACCGCCGCCCCTGCGCTGAATACCGCACTCGATCGGATCTGCCGGTGCGACAGCATGTAAATCAAAGCGGTGGCCACTGCCACCGCGCCCGTCATCTTGATCGAATAGCAGAATCCGGCGATCATGCCGGCATGGAACGCCACCCATGCGGACGGCGAGTCCTTCCATTCAAGAATCAGCGCAAACAGCGCCACATGGGCAAACGCCAGCGCCGCGTCCGAATAAGCCGACGTCCCGCTGATGCCCGTCACCGGCGCAAGACAATAGAGCAACCCGCCTGCCCATCCAACGCTTTCCTCCAGGCCCAACCGGCGCGCAATCTGTAGGATCAGCGGGATCGTGAGGATCAAAAAAGTCAGGTGGATCAGTTTTGCCGCCGCCGGCCCGCCCAACGCCATCGCGGCTCCATATAGCGTCTCCACGCCCAACGGCAGGAGTTCAAAGAAACCGATCGAACCCGTGAACCCGCCATCCCGGAGCCACATCGCGGGCAGCCCCAGATGATACCCCGCGCCATCCGGCTGCATCTCAGGAGCCAGCGCATGAACCACATAGATGCACGCGAAGACGGCTCCCGTCACGATGGCCCACCACGGCGGTCTGCGAAGTTCCGGCATCCGGATCCGCCAAAGCCCAACCGCAATCGGCACGGCGAGCGCCACCCCGATTGCGGGCAGGCGGTACAGCCCGGCGGCCAGCAGCGCAAACATCACGGCTGAGAGCGCCGCCGCCCCGGATGCGCATGCAAGGGTCAAGGAAGGCGGCCGCGACCGCCAGAGAATACGCCCCAGGCCGGCGCACGCCAGCCCAACGGCCGCAGCTCCCGCCAGGATGCGCAGAACTTCAGGCACGGCTCGCCAGGCTGTCAGTAAGTGCTGAAGCAGAAGACGGCATTCGAACCTTCCGGCGACAGGCAGTATTCTCCATCGTCGATGAACTCATTCACTTCAATCTTGAAGATCCCGTGTTCGAGAGGCGTCACCATGATGTAAATCGCCTTGGGAGAATCTTTGCCGCGCTTGCTGGGAAAGTTGAGGACACGCTGCCCGTTCTCCACCGCCATCTTGTAGAGAGTCAGTTTGTCCGGGTTGATCTTCTCGGTTTTGAACAGGAAGATAGGCTCCGCCATTGGCGTCTTCACGGCGCTTGACGCGCCCGGCACACGGAAGATCGTCCTGTTTTTCTCCTCGGACTGCTTCGCTTCCGACACCTCGGTCTCGATCAACTTGTCCACGTGTTTGAGGTAGACGACATCCGCCTTCTCCGGTCGCGGCCCGGAGTACTTGTCCTGCTGCGCCACCGCTGGCAAAGCCAAGGCCAGCAGCGCGGCGACGGCGGTCCCCAGCCAGAACCTCATGCTCCGTTGCTTCATACTTCGGATTGTCTCACTCCTCCGGCGTGACCGAAAGCAACACCCTGTCCAGGTCCGTCTCTTCCACCGGCCGCCTCAGCGCCAGCGTCTCTCCGCTTTGAACCAGGGCATGGCTCAACGGCGCGAGCGTGTCGCAAAGCAGGACCGTTCGACAGCCCACCATCCTGGTCCGCTCGAGTAGTTCCGGCCAAGCCATGTCGGGCAGGCTGGGGACGGCGAACACCGCGTCGAAATGGACAGCGTTCGCCATTTCCACCGCCTCGCCGCCACCGGCCGCCGGCACCACCCGGTGACCGCGGTGAGCGAGTTTTTCAATCAGCGACCTCATGCTCGCGGGGTTCGGATCGACGAGCAGACACGTCAGCGCGCGGCTCTTCGAGGAGCCGGCGGACGCCCTCCCCATTTCTCCCTCGGCAGACTGAAGCGGGACCGTGATCACCCAACTCGTCGCTTGCGGTGAAGTCCCGACTCGCGCCTGGCCCCCGAGGGTCTCCGCTATGCTCGTCACGGTATCCAGAAGCGACGACATCTCGCCCACGCCCGACGGCGGATGGACAATCTCGATCGAGGCCTCCGAATCGCCGCGTTTCGTGGCGAGCGACATCGGCTGGCCGGCCGATTCGGCGGCCTGCTCGGCATGGACCAGCAAGTCCAGCAAGGCGTGTTCAAAGGCCCCTCTGACGCCAACCACCGGAATCGGCACGTTGGCAAGGTCCACCGTGACCACCAGCGACCTCATCTCCCAGTTCCGCCTCCGGAACTCCACCAGGCCCGCCGCCACCGCTGATGCGTCGAACGGACTCAAGTCGGCCAGATTGCTCTGCCCCAGTGCAAGCAGCCGGTCCAACGTCTCCTTCGCCCCCGCGACCGATTGCAGAATCGCCTCGGCTTGCGGCGACGCGGGCATTGACGACGCGAGGCTCCACACCCTCGCCAGCGGCTCCGCCATCTCCGCCGCCACGGCAGCGATCAGCCGCCCGGCCGCACCCAACTTCTCGCCGCGCAGTACCTGCTCACGCTGAAACCGGCGGTCGTGGAGTTCAAATGTGATCGCGATCTGGTTGGCCAGGTGCTGCAGCGCCGCCCGCTCATCGATCTGGAACGGGCACTTGTCGCCCGGCCAGGAGAGCGAGAACGCGCCTGCAGGGCGCGTCCCTGAGATCATTGGGAAGTAAAGCGTCTTCCTGCCGGTCTCCTCGACGGGCTTTCCGCTGGTCATCGCGTCAGCGGCCGCGCCCGTTGCCTGTTCTCTCAGGATGACCCTCACGCTGCTGACGCCCATCGCCTGTTCCAGGCACTTGGACGCCATCGCCTCAGCCTCCTCAGCCGTGTTCGCCGATAGAATCTCCTCCGATAGCGCGTTGATGCGGGCTATTTTGTTCCGCAGGGCGGTGAGCCGGCGCACTCGCGACCACCAGACCAGTGAAGCCGCGATGACCGACAGTGCGGCCGTCAACAAGGGTGAGGAGTTTGCGACGTCAACCATGGCAGCAACCGTTCATCGTTGAAATCCGCGATCGCCAGCCGCGCATCGGGGGCCTCGCTCACTGTCGTCAACACGGCTACCAGGCGCGCTCCCGCGGTCCGGGCGGCTTTCATCCCGCCGGGCGAGTCCTCGAAGATGATGCAATTGGCGGGATCGACTTGTAGCCTGCGGGCAGTCTCGAAATAGACATCCGGAAAGGGCTTCGGATTCTCCACCTGGTGGCCGTCCACGATGGACTGGAAAGCGCCCTCGAGCCCTGCCCGCCGGAGGACAAACTCCACATTGCGTGGCTCGGCGTTTGTCGCCAGGCCAAGCGGGACACCCTTCCCGGCGGCCCTCCTGATGAACTCCCGCACGCCCGGCACGACATGCGCTTCAAACACCGGATCCATCAGTTCGCGGTAGAGTTGCTCCTTCGCCGCGCCGTGGTGGAACACTTCGTCTTCGGGCAGATCCGCACCCAGCAGCGCGCGAACGATCTCGTCGTTGCGCTTGCCCAGCATCCGGTCCATCAGGCCTTCTTCCTTGATCCCCAGCCTCTCCAGATAGAGATCCCAGGCCCTGGTGTGCGTCGCCGTGGAATTGACGAGAACGCCGTCCATATCGAAAATGAGCGCCAGACCCGGCGCGAGAAACGACCCGTTTTTCACTTGCCGGAATGATAACATAGTGCCCGCGGCCGGACCGCCCCGAACCACCCATGCGACCCCTCATCCCCTCCACTTTGCTGCTTTGCGCTCTCTTGCCGGCGCAGTCCATCGCGCCCGGATGGAAGCTGATCTCCTCAAAGACCGGCGATCTGCCCGCGCCGAACCCCGGCACGCAGCAGACTTCCTGCGCCGTCTTCGACATCGACGGCGACAAGGTGAACGACTTTGTCATCACTGAACGGACCGCCGCCCCCGGCGTCGTCTGGTATCGCCGCGGCACGGCCGGCTGGACACGGTATGTCCTCGACGCCGGTGTCACATTCATCGAAGCCGGCTCGACTTTCGCCGACATCGACGGCGACGGCGACCTCGATTTTGTCGCCGGCGGTGAATCGAAGTCGAATGAGATCTGGTGGTGGGAGAACCCATCTCCGCGTTTCGATCCCGCGGTCCCCTGGACCCGGCGCACCATCAAGAAATCCGGCGCCCGCAAGCACCACGACCTAATGTTTGCCGATGTCGACGCCGACGGCCGCCTTGAACTTATCTTCTGGAACCAGGGCGGCGCCTCACTCATGCTCGCCCGCATTCCGCCCGATCCCAAGTCCTCAACCGAATGGCCGCTCTCCGTGATCTACACCTATTCGTCAGATAGCGAAATGCAGCAGCGCGGCGCGGCGCCCGCATGGAAGCGCCCCAACGAACACGAAGGACTGGTCTTCCACGACATTGACGGCGACGGCCTCGGCGACATCGCCGGCGGCGGTTGGTGGTTCAAGCGCCTGCCTGACGGGCGCTTCCTGCCCAATCCCGTCGATAGCTCCTACCACTTCTCCCGCTCCGCCGCCGGTCAGCTAAAACAGGGCGGCCGCCCCGAAATCGTCCTCGCCGTTGGCGACGGCACGGGCCCTTTGAACTGGTATGAGTGGGTCAAGGGCGTCTGGATCGCCCACCGAATCACCGATGTGGACAACGCCCATACCCTCGCGGTCGTGGACTTCGACGGCGACGGAAACCTCGACATCTTCTGCGCCGAGATGCGCCTGAAGGGCGCCAATCCACAGTCAAAAACCTGGATCTTCCATGGCGACGGCCAGGGCAACTTCCGCGCGGCCGTCATCGCCGCCGGCCTCGACAATCACGAATCCAAGATCGCCGATCTCGATGGCGACGGTGACCTGGACATTCTCGTCAAACCATACAACCACGAGACCCCGGCCCTGCAAATCCTGCTCAACCAATCCCAGGGTCATTAGTCCGTCAAAGCTATAATCGAGGCGATGGATGTTCTCGAAGAAGCGGTGCGTCTCCGCCGCGAAGGTCGCAAGTGTGCGCTGGCCACGATTGTCGAGGTCAATGGCTCGATCCCCAGCTACGAGTCCGCCCGTATCCTTGTCCGCGACGATGGTTCCATGACCGGCACCATCGGCGGCGGCTGTGTCGAAGCCGAGGTCTACAACGCTGCCCGTGAGGTGCTCGAATCCGAAAAGCCGCGCCGCCTCAAGTTCAGCCTCGGCCAGGACGCCGCCTACGACAACGGACTCATCTGCGGCGGGCAATTGGAGGTGTTTATCGAACCCTTGATCCCTCAACCCAGAGCGTTCATCTTCGGCGCCGGGCACATCTCGAAAAGCCTCTCGGTCGTCCTCTCGCTGTCAGGATTTGAGGTCGAGGTCATCGATGACCGCGAGTCCTTCGCCAACCGCCAGCGCTTCCCCGATGTCGCGGCCGTTCATGCCGGCGAGTATGAAGAGATCTTCCCCCAACTCGCCATTCACGACTCGTCCTATATCGTCATCGTCACCCGCGGCCACCGCGACGACATGCGCGTCCTGCGCTGGGCCGTGTCGGCGCCCGCACGCTATGTCGCCATGATCGGCAGCAAGCGCAAGGTGATCGCCGTCGTCAAGGAACTGGAAAAGGAAGGTCTGCCGCGAGAGTCCTTCGGCAATCTCCACGCCCCCATGGGGCTCGATATCGGCGCAATCACGCCCGAGGAGATCGCCGTTTCGGTCGCCGCCGAGATGATCGCGGTGCGCCGAGGCTCTGCGTCCGACTGGCGATCCGTTTCGATGTCCGTCTTCCTCCGTCCGGACCTGAAGGCCCTGTTGAAGTGACCGCTGCTGTCCATCCGTGCGCCGCCGTTGTTCTGGCCGCCGGAGCATCCTCCCGCATGGGCGCGCCCAAGGCGTTGCTCGACTGCGATGGTGAGACTTTTCTTGACCGTATCATCGGCACCTTCGCCACCTGCTGCGATCCTGTCATCGTCGTCCTCGGCCACCACGCCGCTGAGATCCGAGGCCGCCTCGTTCGGGAGCGCCAGGCGGCTTTTGCCGCCAACCCCTCGCCTGACCTTGGCATGCTTTCGACCCTTCAGACTGGCCTCGCCGTCGTTCCTGCCGTCTGCCGGTCCGTCTTCTTCCACCCTTGCGATATGCCTCTGATCCAGGCTGAGACTCTCGGCGTCCTTGTCGCCGCACTCTCCGGCGCGGCGTCGGAAATCCTCGCCGCCGTGCCCACCCTCGAAGGCAGACGCGGCCATCCCGTCCTCATCCGCTCCAACTGGATCCCCTCCTTCCTGTCTTTGCCGCCCGGTTCCACCGCCCGTACGCTGCTCGACGCTTTCCCCGCGTTGGCCATCGAAGTTCCCGTTCAGGACACCGGCGTGCGGCGCGACTTCGACACCCGCGACGATTACGCCGCCGTCTTTGGAGTGAGGCCGTGAAACTCACGCTTCGGCGCACCCTCTGGGCCGTCATTCTGCTGTTCCTCTTCTTGCTGGCGGTCATCGTCGCCGCACCGGAGATCGAAGCCGGCGCATGGCGCGGTCCGCTTGCCCAGGAACTCAGCCGCGCACTCGGCCGCCCGGTCCAGGTCCAAAGCGTGCGCTACCAACTCTATCCCTCGCCCGGTCTCTCAGCATCGAGCCTGGTCATCCCGGAGGATCCCGCTTTCGGCATCGAGCCGCTCGCCTATGTCACTGAACTCCAGGTTGGCGTAAAGCTGATCCCGCTCATGTTGGGCCGGCTCGAAGTCTCCTCGGTTCGTTTGGTCGATGCGAGCGTCAACATCTCGCGTACGGATGCACGTGGCTGGAACGTCAGCCGCCTCCTGCTCGGGATGGCGACGGCTGCGCGCAGCGGCAGTCCGCCTGCCCTTGAACTCCGCGCCTGCCGCGTCAACTACCGCTTCGGGCTCGTCAAGTCTTCCTACTACCTGAGCAACGTCGACCTCGACCTCCAACCTCCTTCCGAATCTCACCGCGGAATGTCCTGGAGCTTCGAGGCCTCGCCCGCCCGCACAGACCGCGCTGAACAGGGGTTTGGCCGCTTCACCGGCGATGGGTCCTGGTATCCGGCCCGTGGCCCCGGCGGCTCGGTGGAAATTGGCGTCGAACTGGAAACCAGCGCCGTCTCCGAGGTCGTCACCCTGCTCGCCGGCCAGGACCTCGGCCTTCAGGGCCGCGTTTCTTCACGCGCTCGTCTTGACGGCCCTCTGGATAACGTCCGCGTACGAGGCCAGTTCGAGTTCATTGAAGTCGATCGCGCCGGTCTGTTCGGCTTCCGCGGCAAGCAGTTCAAACTCCCGCTGGAAGGTACAATCAATCTCCCTGGCCAGTCGTTCGACCTCCAACTCGCCGCGCGCCCTGTCGAGTCTGCTCCACCCCCAATCGAGATCGTTCTCTCCTCGACGGACACGCTCATTGATCCGCGTTGGAAAGCCGAATTCCTCTTCAAGGCGTTCCCGGCTGCCACTCTCGCAGACCTCTCCCAGCGGCTCGGACTCGGCTTGCCCGATGGCATGGAAGTCACCGGCGATGTAGATGGCTCGCTCGCCTTCCAGCGCGGCGGCCCAGCGTCGGGCCAGATCACCGTGAAGACCGCCACGCTCCGCTCGCAAGCAGCCGGACAAGTCTCCGCGCCCGAAGCGGCCCTGGCCATCTCCGGAGACGAAATCCGCCTGTCTCCAACTACCGCTACCACCGAAGGCGGCGCTGAGATCAACATCTCAGGCGTTTGGAACACTCGCACCGATCTCCGTGAACTCGATCTCAAGTTCGCCGGCGCCGCGATCAGCGAACTGAATAGACCCGCCACCGCTCTCGGCGCGGCAATCCCCCTCCTCAACGCCTGCGTTGCCGGCCAGGCCACCGGCGCTTTCCGCTACCGCTCCGCGGCCGTTGCGCCCTGGACCGGCGCCGCCACCACCGCCAAACTCAACTGCCCCGTCGAGGGCGCCGCCGCACCGTTTGTCGCCGGCACGGCCACCGTGGTCCTGCGGGACGACGGCTGGACTCTTCGATCTCCCAGCGCCTCCTGGGCCTCGCTCTCGGGCGCCGTGGCTCTGGCCTGGAAGAACGGCGCCCGCCGCCCGCTCAGACTCGAAATGTCCATCGCCGAAGCCACGGCCGCCGATCTCGAGACGCTCCTTCTGCCCACCCTCGCCCGCAACCGCGGCCTACTCGACCGTACTCTTTCTTTTGGCCGCGCCTCCACCCCCTCGTGGCTCGCCGCGCGCAGCCTCTCAGGTCATCTCACATTTGGCAAACTCACCTTCGCCGGCGTCGAGGCCTCGCCCGTCGAAGCCAATCTCTTTTGGGATGGAGCCAATGTCGAGCTTTCCGCTCTCACCATGCGAATCGGCGACGCCTCGCTCAACGGCCGAATGACGGTCTCGCTTGCGGGATCCGCGCCCTCTTACGTCATCGCCTCCCGCCTCGACGACTACCCGCACGACTCTGTCTCCGCCTCCCTCGACTTTGTACTCCGCTCCTCCGGTCTCGGCAAAGCCCTCCTCGAAAACCTCCAAGCCTCCGGCGAATTCCAGTTCCTCGGCGCCGAGGCCAACGGCGAACCGATCCGGCCTTTCCGCGGGGCTTTTGACTATTCGGCCCGCAGAAACATCTCTCGCCTTCGCGTGAGTTCAGCCGAAGCGGGTATCGGTGGCGAAACCTACGTCGGATCCGGCCTCGTCGCAACCGACGGCCGCCTCCATCTCGACCTCGCCGGACCTTCCCGCGCCCAGCGGCTCTCAATCTCGCTCTCGCCCTGGCTCGTCGAGGCGCGTCCTTGAGATTGACCTTCGCGCTAAACTGCTCTTAAACGATCCGAGGTGGATTTGTTCCATGGAACCCGAAGCGCAACCCCCAGTGCAGTCTGCCGACCCCATCCGCCGGCAGCAGGACTTGGCGCGCGATCAGATCGCCGCCGCCTGGCAACTTCACGTCGAACAGGTCCACGAACGCCTCGAACAAGGCTGGCGCGACCACCTCGAAAAGGTCCTCTCCGAGCGACTTCAGGCTGTCTCGGACGCCGCCCGCGCCGAGGTCGAACGCCAGGTCTCCGAACGCCTCGTTGAGGAGTTGGGTCGCCAGCGCGCCCATGTGTCCCGCCTCATCACCGAGCGGCTCAATCAATCCGCCCGCCGTCTCGACCAGGCCGAAGACTCCGCCCAGTGGGCCGCCGCACTCCTCGATGGCGCCCACGGCTTTGCCGCCAATGTCGCCCTGTTCTCCACCCTCGGCGGCGAACTTAAGCACGAAGGCCACCGCTTCGCCCCCTCCGGGGAGATCCCGCTTTCCTCTCTCGACGGTCTCCGCATCCCGCTCGACCAGGTCCCGGCCGCCGGCTCCGTCATCGAGTCGCTGGACACCGTCATCGCCATGGCCACGCCCGGCGAACTGTCCTCGCCGCTTGTCGCCGCCCTGGACGCCGGCCCGGGCCGCCGAATCTGTTTGGTTCCTGTTCTCGTTGGAAGAGCGGCCAATGACAGACGGGTCGTGGCCATCCTGCTTGCATGGGATGGCGAAGAACCCCTTGACGTCAATGTCCTTGAGCTGTTCTGCGCGCTCGGCGGAGCCACCCTCGACGCCAGCTTCGAGCGGCGCCAGGCCACTACGATCGCACCTGCCGGAGAGGTACTCAACATCGTCCCCGTCCAGCCCATCTCCGCGCCCGCGGTTGCCGCCACTCCTTCATTCGCGTCGCTCTCCCGCGACGATCAGGAATTCCATTCCCGCGCTCAGCGTTTCGCCCGGGTCCGCGTCGCCGAGATGCGGCTCTATCAGCCCGAGCAGGTCCGTCAGGGCAGGGAGCAGGCCCGCCTCTACATGGCGCTCCGGGGTGAGATGGACCGCTCGCGCGCTCAATTCAAGCACGAGTTCATGCAATCGCCGTCGATGGTCGACTACTTCCACGTTGAAATCGCCCGAACCTTGGCCAACGACGATGAATCGTTGCTTGGACCGGAATACCCGGGGCCTCTCTGCTGACCGTGCGACTTCTCGCCGCCATCCTGCTCCTTCCGCTGATCGCATTGCCGCTTCAGCCCCAGGACACGTCCCTCTCCCAGCTCAAGCTGGCCGTCGATTCGATTGACAAGGACGATGCCTCCACCGCCCTCCGCCTCCTTGCCCCTCTCGCCCGCCGCTACCCCGCCATCGCCGACTACATCGCCTATTGGACCGCCCAGGCGTTAGCACTTCGGGAGGACCATGCCGCCGCTGCGCTGGCCGTCGAACCGGTCTTCCGTCAACAGCCCGAATCGCCCATCGCGGGCCGCGCGGCCCTGCTCGCCGCATCGTCCCTCCTCGAGATAGATAATCCCCGCGGCGCCATCACCATGCTCTCCCGCGTCCCCGAACCGCGGCTGCCCCAACCGGAAAGCCTCGCCGTCCTGGCTCGCGCCCGTGAGGGCGTGGGCGACCCAGTCGCCGCCGCCGTCGCCTGGCAAAGCGTTTACTTCTCTTACCCCTTGTCGGCCCAGGCTTCCGCCGCCACCACCGCGCTCGATCGCCTCGAATCATCCCTCGGCGCAGCTTACCCGCCCCCCATGCCCAGTTCCCGCTTCATGCGCGCCGAGTCTCTCCTCAACGCACGCCGCTACAACGAAGCCCGCTCAGAGTACCGGGCCATGGTCCCCCTGTTCAGCGGACCCGATCGGGAAGTCGCACAAGTCCGCGCCGCGGCGTCGCTCCACCGCGCCCGCAAGGATCTGGAAGCTGTCACGGAACTCCAATCACTTGATCTCCAGGATACGGAGGCAGGCGCCGAACGCCTCCACTGGATCGCTGCCGCAACACGCCGCCTCGACCGCATCCCCGCCATGGAGAGCGCCCTCGCCGATCTGGCCACCCTCGCTCCGCAATCGCCCTGGCGGCTCCGCGCACTTGTCTCGGCCGGCGATAACTACCTGGTCGAGAACCGCGTCTCCGAATACTTGCCCCATTACTCCGCTTGCGCCGAGTCATTTCCCGGCCAGGAACGTTCCGCCTACTGCCATTGGAAAGTCGTTTGGGCTTCCTGGCTCTCCCGCTCTCCCCAGGCTGCCGGCCTTTTCAAGGACCACCTCACCCGCTTCCCGTCATCCGAGAAAGCCGGCGCCGCCCTCTACTGGCTCGGCCAGGCTGCCCTTTCGGCCGGCAATACCGCCGAGGCGCGGGACTACTTCGCCGAACTGAACGCTCACTTCCCCAACTTCTTCTACTCCCTCCTCGCGCGCCAGATCCTCGATCGTCCCGGCATGAGGAACGGTCCGAAGTCTTCATCCGCCCAGGCGTTCCTCGCTTCCCTCAAACTGCCCGCCCGCGAGCGCGCCCCTGATTTCACCGTCTCCCCCTCCGCCCAACACCGCATCGACCGCGGCCGCCTGCTTCGTCAGGCTGGTCTCGAGTCCTGGGCGGAGATTGAACTCCGCTTCGCCACCCGTAACGGCGACTCCCCCTGGGCATTAGCGATGGAACTCTCGGAAACCGCCGCCGCCCGCGGCGACTACGCCCCGTTCCATCCGCTACATCATCGGCACGGTCCCCGGCTATCTTTTCCTGCCCCGCGATGCCGCCCCCGCCCGGTTCTGGCGTCTCGCCTTCCCCTTTCCCTTCCGCGCGTCCATCGAAAAATACGCCCGCGAGCGGTCCATCGATCCCTTCCTGCTCGCCGCCTTGATCCGCCAGGAATCCCTCTTCGACCAGGCCGTCGTCTCCCCTGCCGGGGCCATCGGCCTCACCCAGGTCATGCCCCCCACCGGCCGCTCTCTCGCCCGCCGCCTCAAACTCGGGTTCCGCGTCTCCAACCTGAAACGCGCCGAGTACAACCTCCGCCTCGGCGCCCTCTACCTCGGCGACCTCATCTCTTCCTTCAACGGCCGCCTCGAGGACGCGCTTGCCGCCTACAACGCCGGGCCCAGCCGCCCCCCGCGGTGGCGTCAGTGGAGCGACTTCCGCGATTCCGAGGAATTTGTCGAAACCATCCCATTCACCCAGACCCGCGACTACGTCCAGATCATCCTTCGCAACGCCGACGTCTACCGCTGGCTCTATGCCGGCACACCGGTCCCTCCCCTGGCCGTCGAGTCCGCTGAAGCCAAGCCGGCTGCGAAGAAGTCAGTGAAGAAGAGAACAAAGTCAGCCACGAAGCCCGCTGCCAGGAAACCCGCCAGTGCAACCAAACGAAAGTAGCTTCCCCCTCGCCGCCCGTGTCCGGCCCTTTACCGAATCGGTGATCCGCGAAATGACCCGCCTCGCCCTCCGCCACGGCGCAGTCAATCTCGCCCAGGGTTTCCCCGACTTCCCCGCCCCCGAGGAGATCAAACAGGCCGCCTGCCGCGCGATCTCCGAGGACATCAATCAGTACGCAATCACCTGGGGCGCGCCCGGACTCCGCCAGGCCATCGCCGCCAAGTACCTCAGACTATACGGACTGGAACTCGAACCTGACCGTGAGATCACCGTCGTCTGTGGTTCCACCGAGGGCATGGTCGCCTCGCTGCTCGCCACGGCGAACCCCGGCGACGAGATCATCGTCTTCGAGCCTTACTACGAGAACTACTCGCCCGACGCCCATCTTTCCGGCGCGACAGCCCGCTTCGTCCGCCTCCACGCGCCCGACTGGCACTTTGATCCCGCCGAACTCCGCCAGGCGTTTAACTCCCGCACCCGCGCCATTATCCTCAACTCGCCCCACAACCCCACGGGCAAGGTCTTCACCCGCGCCGAACTCGAAACGATCGCCGCCCTCTGCCAGGAGTTCGGCGCCTATTGCGTCACCGACGAGATCTACGAACACATCATCTACGACGGCGCCGTCCACATCCCCATGGCGACCCTCCCCGGCATGAGGGGACGGACCATCACGATCAACTCGATGTCGAAGACCTACTCGGTCACCGGTTGGCGTGTCGGCTGGGTCATCGCGCCGCCCGAGGTCACCGGCGCCGTCCGAAAAGTACACGATTTCCTCACCGTCGGCGCCGCCGCTCCCCTCCAACAAGCCGGCATCTTTGCCCTCTCTTTGCCCGACTCCTACTACGCCAATCTCGCCTACAAGTACCAGCAACGCCGCGACTTCCTGGTCAGCATCCTCAACCACGCCGGCTTCGCCTGCAGTCCACCCGCCGGAGCCTACTACATCATGGCGGACGTTTCCTGCTTCGGCTTTCCGGATGATGTTTCATTCTGCCGTCATCTCGTTGAAAACGTTGGTGTTGCTACGGTGCCAGGCAGCAGTTTCATGCGCTCCGCCCCGTCCGGAACATCATATATCCGCTTCTGTTTCTGCAAGAAATATGAGACTCTTGAGTTAGCGGGGACACAATTATCTAGTAGTCATGAACCCGCCATTGAGAGAGTCTGCGATGATACCGAACTTCCTCGTTCCTGAGCAGGTCGTCCGGCAGGACGGAAACGGACCCGTCATTGACCTGGGTTCCGAACGCTTGGGCGCTCTCGCCCTGACGTTCGGCATCACGCGCGTCATCGAGCAGGAGTCCATTGACCTTGCCGTGTACGGCTCGGCCGATGGCGAGACCTTCGGTCCCAAGCCGGTCGCCGCCTTCCCGCAGAAGTTCTACTGTGGCACATACGCCCTGCACCTCGACATCTCTGCATGTCCGGACATTCGCTACCTCCGCGTCGGCTGGAAACTGGACCGTTGGGGCCGTGGCGAACCCACCCCACTGTTCTCCGTCTACGTTTTCGCAGAGTCCGCCCCCGCCCGAGCCATGGCCGCTGCCGGCTGACTGCCCACTCGGTGCGCAGGCCGCGAACGAAGAGAGCGGGTTTTCAGGTGCGATTTTCGAAAGAGCGAGTGCGTATTACGGACCGCGACTGCGAGGAACGGCATCCGTTCACCAGTGGAACAGTGCGTATCTGAACCGTAAGCGGGCAGATTCCAAAGCACCCCGCCCTCCACTCTTTGACTGTCGCGACTCCGCTCAGTGACGAATCGCTCTACAGCAACTCGTCCCGGTGCAGGGCTTCGAGTTCCTTCACCAGCTCGCCGACGCGTTGCGCCATGTCCTTATGCGCGACAAGCAATGCGTCCGGGGTATCGACGACGATCAGGTCCTTGACCCCCAGTAAAGCGACAAGCCGGCCCGAGTCCCCGCTCACCATGTTGCCGCTGCTCTCCATCAGCACGGCATCGGCGCGGACCCCGTTGCCGTCGTCATCCCGCTCGAGCAGTTCGTAGACGGCGTTCCAACTGCCCACGTCGTTCCAGCCAATGTCGCCGGCGACAAACCCGGCCACGCCTTCGGCCTTCTCCAGAATTGCGTAATCCACCGAAATGTTCTCGCATTGCGGGAACGCGCCCTCGATGGCTTTCGCGAACCGTCTCGATGCGAATGGCGGCAGCGAGTCGATCAACGCCGCCGTGTCTGGCAGGTGCCGCCGCAGGGCGTCCAGATAGACCGGCGCGCGCCAGAAGAACATCCCCGCGTTCCAGCAAAAGTTGCCCGCGCGGATAAACCGTTTGGCCTGCTCCAGCGCCGGCTTCTCGCGGAATCGCACCACGTCGGCGGCTTTCACTGATCCCGGGTTCATGGCCCCTGGGGCGAATTCGACATAGCCGTAGCCCGTCTCGGGCCAACGCGGCTGGATGCCGACCAACGCCATCCTGCCCTGCGCTGCAGCCTTGTAAGCGGCATTGACGGTCTTGAGGAACGCGGCCTCGCGCTCGATGAAGTGATCAGCCGGAAAAACGCCCATCACTGCGTCGGGATCGATGGAATGCAGGATATGGGCGGCCAGACCGATCGCCGGCGCGGTATTGCGCTGGGCCGGCTCGGCCAGAATCTGGCGCTTCGGGACGTCCGGCAATTGGCGGACGATCTCCTCGCGCAAATGCGGGTTCGTCAGGACCCAGATCCGCTCGGGCGGGATCGCCTGCCGCAGCCGGGCCACGGTCTGCTGGATCATCGTCCCTTGCCCGAAGAACTCCAGGACCTGCTTGGCGCGCGACCGCCTGCTGCGCGGCCAGAATCGCGTGCCCCGGCCGCCGGCCAGGATCAGCGCATGATGATGATTGTCCGGCATCGCTTTAGAGGTTGTGTCCGCGGATGATCTGGAACGTCCGCTTCCAGCGTGTCTTGCTGAAGAAGTTCTGCGCCAGATCCAGCAGGTGATCCAGCGAGATCAGGTTCGGATCGGCCAGCCGTTCGGTAGGCGCGTCGTAAGACCAGAAGATGATCACCGGCTTGCCGACGATATTCTCTTTCGGCACGAAACCCCAGTAACGCGAGTCAGCCGAGTTGTCGCGGTTGTCCCCCATGGCGAAGTAGTGGCCTGGCGGAACGACCAATTCGCCGTTCTTCACGTTCTCGGCCAGCATCCTGTGGGCCTCGTCGTTCAACATCAGATTCGGGTCGGTCGGGAAGTTGTCGCGGTAGGAATCGATGTAGGGCGTCTTGTGGACGACGTATGGCTCATTCACCTTGGCGCCGTTCAGCAGCAGTTCCTTGTTCTCCAGCTTGATCCGGTCGCCCGGCACGCCGATGACCCGCTTGATGTAGGTCTCGCGCACGTTGGGCGGGTACTTGAAGACGATGATATCGCCCCGCTTGACCGGTGTGTAAGGCAGCAAATACTTGCTGATCGCTCCCGGCGGCGCGAAGGCCAGCTTGTCGACGATCATGTGGTCGCCGATCAAGACCGTGTCCTCCATTGATCCGGTCGGGACCACGAATGCCTGCAGCAGCGTGGACGTGCCGAAGACCAGCAGCAGGATGGTCACGGTCCATTCAGCGACAAAGGCGCGGACGCTCTCGGCGCGGTCCGCCTTCGTCTTCTGTTCAGCCGGCCCGGCGGCGGGCGATTTACTCTTGAGTTTCATTTCAGTTCAGCGATTCCTGCCCGCGGATCAGCATGAAGGTACGCTTCCACCGCGTCTTGATGAAGAAGTTTCTGCCCAGATCGAGCAGATGGTCCAATCCGACGCCCGAGCCCACTAGCCGTTCGGTCGGCGCGTCGTAGGACCAATAAACCAACAGCGGTTTGCCGATGACGTTCTCGCGGGGTACAAAGCCCCAGTATCGCGAATCCATCGACGAATCCCGGTTGTCTCCCATGGCGAAATAGCAACCGGGAGGAACGACGACCTCGCCGTCCAAAATGTGGCGGTCCAGCATGTCCAAAGCCCGCCCGTCGACCCTCGTGTTGGGCTCCGACGGGAAGTTGTCCCGGTAATAGTCGAAATCCTCACGCTTGTAGTAGGTATAAGGCTCGTCGAGCGGCTTGCCGTTCCGGTGTACCGTCTTGTTCACAATTCGGATGCGGTCGCCGGGAATGCCGATCACGCGCTTCACAAACGTTTCGCGCACGTTGACCGGGTAGCGGAACACGATTATATCGCCGCGCTTCAACGGAGTGTATGGCAGCAGGTGACGGCTCACCGGCCCAGCCGGGGCATAGGCCAACTTGTCCACCAGCAGGTGGTCGCCGATCAACAGCGTGTCCTCCATCGAGCCCGTCGGAATGACGAACGCCTGGACGAGCGTCGTCGTCCCGAACAGGAGCAGGATGATCGTTACGGTCCATTCGGCGATCACATTCCTTGGACGTTGCCCGTCATCCTCCGCCACTGGCTCTGTCACTGGCTCCGCGGTTGGGATCGTCTCAGCGACTGTCTCTGTGCAGGTCTGTTCGGGCGACTCTTTGGGAAGCGTGTCACCGGCCGGCGTGAAATCCGGAGTTTCAGCCACTGATCGTTATTCTAGCAGGACGCTTGCAGTCCCCCCTGCCGCGATGAGGGAGTATCAGCGGTCCTCGACCAGCTTGATCTCGGCCGATTCGGTCACGCTTCTCGAATCGGAGTGGAACACCTCCAGCCGGAATCTGGCCTGCTGGTTGTGGTTGCGGTAGAGCACACCGCCACGCGCGAGGTCGTCCAGGCCAAGGTCCACAGTCTTCCGGCTGTCGCCGTCGAAGATCGTCAATACGGCGCGCTGCGCCCTCTGCACCGCTGGCGCGTCCAGGCTCCACTTCACCAGCAGGCTGTCGCCCGAACGTGCCACCGAGACGCCCAACCCATATGGATCGGCTTGTTTCACCGGTGCTGGAGGCTTGTTGAAACTCATCGAGATCTGGAAACCCAGAACCACGCCAAGCAGGAGAAAGACGAACGACAACGGAATCCATACCCAACTCGGATTGCCCTTCGCCGGTTTCTCTTCCTGATCCCGCACGACAGATTCACGTTCCGCCGCCGGCGATTCGGCCAGTTCCTGACCGGCCAGGCCGCCGAACGTCGGGGTAACCGCATCCACAATCGCCCCGGCAATAGCCGATCCGGCCAGCCCGCCATGGTGCTCGCCCTGATCTTCGTGTCCCGCGAATCCCGTATCGTATTGAGACTCTGCCTGCGTTCCGGGTCCGGGCGCGCCGCGTTTCGGTCTGGGTCCGCCGCCCAATTCCTTCCGCCGGAACGGGAAAATCTCGCCGTTCGGACGGTCTGCGATCTGCCCGCCTTCTGCCCAACAATAGGCCGCCTCGCCAATCCGCGTGGCATATGGCCTGACCAGCAGGCAGAGCGCGGTAGCCGGGAAACGGCCATCCATCAGGCTGCGGTCTTCCGGCCCAAGCTGCAATTCGTTGCGCGTGTTGCTCCGGAAATAGCCCACTGCGTGAATCCGCTTATCCGGCGCCGGCGCCCACTGTTCAAGCGCCTGCGTGAACCGTACCATGTCGTTGTCCGACAGGATGAACGAGGGTCCGCGTAGATGCTCGCAATGCACCGTCACGAAGTCCTCGATGCGAACCACCAACCTGTCGCCCTGCTCGGCCGTGCCCAACAGGATCCCGCCCACCTCGGCGCCTCGCTTCGGCACCGCGCCGTAGCCCTTCATAATGTCGAAGTTCAGCCGGTCGATGACGTCGAACTCGATCGAGATCGAGACGGACTTGCCCGGCGGTTCATAGAGAAACGCGGTGCCGGCCGCCGTTCCGCCGGCAGGCATGGATGGAGGGGCGTCGATGGACATCAAACCTGGGCTGTGCCGCTCTGGCGACCCGGCACTTTCCGCCTGATCGTATTGTACAGGTTGTTCTGGGATCACAAGACTAGTTCTGGAATCCATCTGCCTGATTCATCGGCGGAATGCCGCCAATACTTCAGCCATACTGAGAAGGTACCAAAGCGGCGCCGCCATGGCTGCAGAACTCTACATTGTCTCAACCCCCATCGGGAATCTCTCCGACATCACCTACCGCGCCGTCGAGACTCTAAGCGCCGCCGGCCTCATCGCCTGCGAAGACACCCGCCACAGCCGGAAACTCCTCGACCACTACGGCATCAGCAAGCCACTCATCAGCCTCCATGAGCACAACGAAGCCGAGCGGACCGATGAACTGATCGGGCGCATCCTCGATGGCACAAGCATCGCCCTCATCAGCGATGCCGGCACCCCCCTCATCTCCGACCCCGGCTTCCGCCTGGTCCGCGAAGCCGTCGCCCGCGGCATCAAGGTCACCCCCATCCCCGGAGCCAGCGCAGCCCTGGCCGCCCTCGCTGGCAGCGCGATCGCCTCGAACGAGTTCTTCTTTGCCGGGTTCCTGCCCAGAAAAGAGGGCGAGCGGCGCCGCAAACTCGAAGAACTCGCCGCCATCCCGGCAACACTCGTGTTCTATGAGGCGCCCCACCGCATCCTTGCCACGCTCGCGGAAATCGCTGAAACCATGGGCGATCCCGGCGTCTGCGCAGCCCGTGAGCTGACCAAGCTCCACGAAGAGTTCCTGCGGGGCAAGGCCAGTGATGTCGAAGCTCAGTTGCGTGCTCGCGGCGAGATCCGGGGCGAATTCACCCTGCTGGTCGCACCCCGCGAAAAGCCCAAGGAGGAACTGTCCTTGGAAGAGGAGGTCCTCTCCCTTGTCCGAACGGGCATGAAGAAGATCGACGCCATCAAGGCCGTCGCCCGCGACCGCGGCTTGGGGAAACGGGAAGTCTACGAAGCGATGGAGAACTACCAACCGAAAGCCGGTTAGCGGCCTATGAGTGCCGCGCCCAATCCCCTCGCGCGGCGTCAAGCGCACCTTTCACTTCTTCCGAATGCGTATGCTCGGCTTCGAGGAACCCCAACCCCTCAATAAGCCAGTCGGCCAGATCCGGCCGGGTCAGACTGTAATACACATGCCGCCCATCGCGCCGTTCCTTCACAATGTGGTGCGCCCGCAGCACCGACAGGTTTTGCGAAACGCCCGAATGAGTGATACCCAGCAGTTCCTGCAGTGCGTTCACGTCCTGCTCCCCTGCCCGTAACTCGATGATTATTCTCGTCCGGTGAGGGTGAGCAAACGCACCCATCAGCGCGGCGAACTCTCTCAATAAGACGGTGCGATAGGGCACGGGGATCTTGGCTCCTGAAGTATTCTTACAGATTTGCGCCAAGTTGTCAAAAGTTTGAACAATTGCATTCTTTTCCGCCGCAGGCCGTCAGGTCGTTCTGCTCGCCCGCCGCGTCTCTGCCCATTTCACCATCGCCACCCCCGCGAAGATCACCGTCATCGCCGCCAACTCCCTGCCGCCAAACGGTTCCCGGTACACCAGCCATCCCAGCATCACCGCCACCACCGGATTGATGTAGTTGTACATCGACAACACCGCCACCGGCAGATGCGCCAGCGCGTAGACATATGAGCTGTATCCGACAATCGACCCGAAGATGATCAGGTACACCACCGCGCCAACGCCTCTCCCGCTGAAATGCACCTGATCGCCGTTCAGATACGCGATCGGGATGAATGCCAGCCCTGTCGCCAGTTGTTGAATCGCCCCGCCGACAATCGGGTGCGCCTCGGTCTTCTGGCGCCTCTGCACGAGCGACCCAAACGACCATCCGAAACACCCCAACTGCAGCACCAGGAACCCCTTCACCACATTGCTGCCCAGCCCGCCGGCCAGTGCGCCCGGTCCCACCAGCAGCGCCGCGCCCATCATTCCGACAATCAAGCCAAAGATCGTCGGCCCATGCAGCCTCACTCGCGGCGGCAACACCGCATCGAGACCCAGCATCCAGAACGGCCCGATCGTGATCATCAGCGCCGCCAACCCGCTCGGGATCAACGTCTCGGCCACGGCCAAACAGCCATTGCCGATCCCCAGAATCACCATCCCGTTCAGCGATGTCCTGACCCACTCTCTCCTGCCCGGCATCTTCACCCCGGCCAGCAGCGCCCCCGCCAGCATCAACGCTCCCGAAATCGTATACCGTGTGGCCACCAGCGCCATCGGCGGAAACGACTCCAACGCCATCCTGATGCCCAGGTACGTCGTGCCCCAGAAGATGCACACCGACACCAGTGCCGCGTATGCCCAGAATTGCGGGTGAGACCTCAATTGTCCAGCGTATCACCTGGCTCGGCCGTGCCTTTTCACCGGCAGGATTAGTGTAGAATTGGCAGCATCCCAGCGGAGCCGAACCTGCTATGAAACGCCCCCTTCCCGCAATCTTTGCCCTCCTCCTGACGCTCTCATACTCATCCGCACAACCTCTTTCGGACCCGTCGCTCCGGCTGAACCACCACCGCGTCTCCAGTCCTCGCAGCCCCGCGCCCGAACCCGGCGCTGAAAGCCAACTCATCCCCTCCCTCATCGACGGACTTCAAACTCCCGATGACTGGCATAAGAAACGGCGCCCCGAGATCCTCGCCTTCTGGACCCGCCTGCTCGGCAAACTCGAACCCGCCCGCCAGGACCGCCGCTGGTTCGGCGATATCCGCAAAGCCATCATCCACGAGACGCAGGAGTTCGAGCACTACACCCGCATCCGCCTCGACCTGCCCATCGAAAAGGACTTCTATCAACAGCATCTCCTGTTGTTGCCAAAGAACCAGGGGCCCGGCCCCTTCCCGGCCGTCGTCTGCTGGACCTCGACCACGCCGGACTTCGCTGCGCCCGAACAATGGTGGGGCCGGTGGCTCGCCGAACACGGCTACGTCGTTCTCACAAGCTGGTCGTTCATTCGCAACTACCGCGACGGCGCCTCCTATCGCGAAAATACCGCCGGTGAGAAACTCTACGGCCGCTTCGGCCACTGGCTGCCCATGGCCAAGATGGTGCACGACGCCCGCCGCGAGGCCGAGTACCTTCGCAGCTTGAAACAGGTCGACGGCAATCGCCTCGGCTTCATCGGCTTCTCTCTCGGAGCCAAGGCCGCCGTCTATGTCGCTGCCTTCGCCCCCGAATTCAAAGCGACCGTCGCTCTCGATCCCCACATCGCCGTCAACGGCGGAACCAACTGGTTCGCCCCCTGGTACCTCGACTGGCTCCGTCCCTTCCCCGCCATTCCCACCCCCAAGCACACCGTCTTGAGCATGTTGAATCCAGACGAAACCCGCCCCGGCTTCGAACACGACCACCATGAACTTCTGGCCCTCACCGCCCCGCGCGCCTTTCTCCTCATCGGCGGACGCGGCGACTGCGAGGACTGTGGCGGCGACTCCGACGACCTCCAAAGCTGGGGCTACTTCAACCGCGCCCGCGAAGTCTATTCGTTCCTAGGCATCCCCGAGCGAATCCAGTTCGTCCTGACCAGCGACGGCCACAAAGCCAACGGCCCAGAAATCGACCCCGCCTGGCGCACCTTTTTCGACCGCTGGTTGAAGTAGCGCCCTTCATCCTGCTGCTAAAATGTTGGCTTGATCCTCACCCTTACTCTCAATCCCGCCATCGACCGCAACGTGACCGCCGACAAACTGGTCTTCGAGGATCGCGCCTACATTCTGTCTTCGCATGAATCCGCCGGCGGCCGCGGCATCAACGCCAGCCTTGTCCTGCATTCATTCGGCGCACCCACGCTGGCCATCGCCATCACGGGTGGCCGTTCGGGCAAGCTCTTCGAGGAGTTCCTCGCGCGCCAGAGTTTCCCTTCCGAACTGGTCAAGGTCAAGAACGAGATCCGGACCAACATCACCATCGCCGACCGCAGCGGCCTCGCCATCAAGCTCAACGAGTTCGGCCCTGAGCTCTCCGCCGCCGAAATCGCGCGCGTCGAAAAGACAGTCTGCGGCAAACTCTCCGGCGCTTCATGGCTGATGCTTTGCGGCAGCCTGCCGCCCGGCGCGCCCTCGGATTTCTATGCCCGCCTGGTCCGCTCCGCCAGCAAGCGCAATGTGCCTGTTCTGGTGGACGCCGACGGCGACGCGCTTCTCCGCGCCCTCGAAGAGCGGCCCACGGTCGTTACTCCAAACCAGCAGGAAGCTGAACGCCTGCTCGACCGCGCCCTCATCACCCGCGCTCACTTCGTCGACGCCGCCCGCCGCATTCATGAAATGGGTGCAGGCTCGGTCGTCCTCTCCCTGGGAGCACGCGGCGCGATCGCCGTTTCCGCCTCGGGCGAAGTCATTGAAGCCGTCCCGCCTCGCGTCGAAGCTCTCTGCCCCATCGGAGCCGGAGACGCCCTCGCCGCCGCCTTCGTCTGGGCACTCCACTCCGGATCGCCCTTCCCCGACGCCGTGCGCTGGGGCGTCGCCGCCGGAACCGCCTCCGCCCGCCTGCCCGGAGTCAGCTTCCCCACCCACGCCCAGGCCCGAGATATCTACGCCAGAGTCGAAGTCCGTCCGGCAGTCTGACCCCTCCAGGCTGTCCCAGCCTCCCCGCTCGGACGAGGGCGTCCGCCCTACCGGCAAGTGCCGGTTTGAGAACCGGCACGGCAGACCGGGGGGCCGCGCCACGAGGTTGAAAGTTCGTCATGATGTGTCCTTTCGGCGGTCGAGCCGGGTGGTAATCCAGCGCCTCAGCGGCGACAGGCCAGGAGGCCTGTCCTACTGGCGGGTCCGGCCAGCATGAAGGAGGATGGGGAATCGCGGAGACCACTGGGCGGCAAGGACGCGGAAGTTGTTGATTCGGGGCGGAAGATGTTTTCGCTAATCGCGTGAAAGCGCGCCAGGGCGGTGAGTTGCGCGCGTCGGCCCGCGTTTGGCAGTAGACGAACCGCTTGCACTGTATATCCAGTTGGATATAATCAGACCATGCGGCCACTGCGTTTCCTCGGAGACTCGCTCAAATGCCTGCGAGACTTCCCCGAGGAGGCGCGACACGACGTGGGCTACCAACTGGAGAAGGTGCAGCGTGGAGAGCAGCCTGACGATTTCAAGCCATGGGAACCATCGGCAGGGGAGTCGAGGAGATGCGCGTGACGGACGACAGCGGCGCCTACCGTGTGATTTATGTAGCCCGGCGCGCGGACGCCGTGTACGTGCTGCACGCTTTCCAGAAGAAGGCGCAAGCGACTTCGAAGCGTGATATCGACACGGCCAGGAGGCGATTCGCGCAGTTGTCAGGAGGTGGGAAATGAGCAAGACCGAAAGCTACGCCAGCGTTTGGGACGCCATTGCGGACACGCCCGAGCAGGCGACCAACCTGCGGGCGCGAGCCGAACTGATGCGGCAGATCGAAGCCATCGTGAAGCGGAAGGGGTGGACGCAGGCGGAGGCGGCGAGACACTGCGGGGTGACTCAGCCGCGGATGAACGATCTGCTGCGCGGCCGGGTCTCGCGCTTCTCGCTGGACGCGCTGGTGAACATCTCCACGGCGCTGGGCTGCCGCGTGCGGGTCGAGCTTGATGCCGCCTGATTGATAGAGTTGCAGCGGCCTGCAGGGTGACACGGGAGAGGCGGGACGGAGGTGTCTGACACCTTGGGGATTTCGGCGAAACCAGCAGTCGGGCCGGGGATGTTGGGGAAATCTGGGGTTTTCGGTCGGAATCCAGGCTGTATGGGCGGGGCGCGAGGTGGATTTCAGCGGTGATTGGGGGCGGGAGGTGAGG